>JAWOJF010000077.1:0-2989 GCA_046481785.1 Ignavibacteriaceae bacterium
TATATTAGAATTTACATAACCTATCTATTACAACTGCATGGTTCATATCTGTCCGTTTGTTCCGTCTTACAGAACTTGCAAATATTGAGATTACCTATGTGTATAAACATGTCGTCCCTGACGGGACTTAAAACAGCAATATGGTATTATACATTTTAGGGATATTATTATCAATAATAGTTTTATTGGACAGATATGTCATATTCCGGGGAGTTAATAGCCCACTGTAAATCTTTTCCTGATAAACTTTTTATTCTCAACTTCATCGGCAATTGCCGCAGCAAGATCTCCTGTAAAAATTTTACTTTCGTTATTCTCATCAAAAACGGGCTGGTCGGTACCAATCCGGTAATGCCCGGTTTTATTTCCGGGAAGAACTACAATAGCAGGGCTAACAAATGTCCATTCCGGGGTATCTTCTTTTTTTAATATATTTAAAAAATCCCTTGCAGCAAGTGCACCCTGTTTATACTCCGCAGGGAAAGTATCAGAATCAACCAGTTGTACACCGGGTTCCAGTTCAAGACTGCCTGCACCGCCAACGTAAATAAACCTTTTTACTCCGGCTTTTTTTACACTGTTAAGAATAGCATTGGCACCATTAAGAGAATCATTATATATATTAGGGTTATCCCAGCCCGGATTAAATGTGCTGATAACAATATCGTTTCCTTTTAAAATATCAGTAATATCCTCTTTCAACAGGTCTGCCTCTTTTAAAGTCAGATTAGATAATTTTTTCAGATTTTGCAAATTTCTGGCAACTGCAGTTACATCATAATTCCGGTTTAACAATTCCTCTAATAAAGATGTCCCGATAAAACCCGTTGCTCCGATTAATACAATTTTTTTCATATGGCAGTTTTTTCTTGGTTATGTTTTCTTGATTATATTTTATGGTTTATTAAACTATAGTAATATCCCCTTTTATTTAGTGACAGGAACAGCAACTTTTGTTAAACCAATAACTGTTTTTTTGGTTTAACTTCTTGTATCTCCAATCTAATTAAAATATATTAATACAGCCTCAAAAAAGGCCTGTCTGAAAAGGGCTTAAGTGTTACAGCATTTCTGCTTACTCTAAAATAAAATTCTTTTGAACAACAAAAGTATGATTGTATGACTGCATGGATAAACATACACTCATACTGCTTAAATAATTAATTATCATTTTAATTTTCATTATCAAAGAGTTATCAGTTATGGATAAAACTAAAAAATTTTTACTTTCCGAAAAAGAAATACCAGAAAAATGGTATAACATACAGGCAGATATGCCGAACGCAATGCTTCCCCCGCTTCATCCCGGAACAAAACAGCCTATAGGGCCTGAAGACCTTTCAGTTATTTTCCCGATGGAATTAATTAAGCAGGAGGTATCAAAAGAGAGGTGGATTGAAATTCCTGAGGAAGTACGGGAGGTATACAAATTATGGCGTCCTACACCAATGTACCGTGCCTATGGACTGGAAAAACTGCTGGATACACCGGCAAAAATTTATTACAAGTATGAGGGTGTTAGTCCTGCAGGCTCCCATAAACCGAATACGGCAGTTGCACAGGCATATTACAATAAAATGGAAGGTGTGAAAAAAATTACTACTGAAACAGGTGCAGGACAATGGGGAAGCGCTCTTGCGTTTGCATGTCAGCTTTTCGGAATTGATCTTGAAGTTTATATGGTTAAAATAAGTTATGAGCAGAAACCTTACCGCAAGCTGATGATGAATACATGGGGAGCAAACGTTTTTGCATCTCCTACAAACAGAACTAATGCAGGACGTAAAATACTTGAACAGGACCCTGATTCAACCGGAAGTCTTGGTATTGCTATATCAGAAGCTGTTGAAATGGCAGCTACAAGCGGGGGCAAAGCTAAGTACTCATTAGGCAGCGTACTTAATCATGTATTGATGCACCAGACGGTTATAGGATTGGAATCAATTAAGCAGATGGAACTTGCAGGTGATTTTCCGGATATAGTTATTGGTTGTTTTGGCGGCGGTTCTAACTTTGCCGGTATTTCTTTTCCTTTCTTAAGATATAACATAACAGAAGGCAAAAAAGTAAGATGTATTGCTGTTGAGCCTGCATCATGTCCAAAATTAACAAAAGGTGAGTTCCGTTATGATTTTGGCGACACTGTTGGACTTACTCCTTTACTGCCAATGTATACACTTGGACATACATTTTCACCGGCGCCTATTCATGCCGGGGGCCTGCGCTACCATGGTGCCGGCGTAATAGTAAGTCAGCTTTTAAAAGATAAATTGATTGAAGCTTCTGCTGTAATGCAGCTTGAGTGTTTTGATGCCGGTGTTAAGTTTGCTAAAACCGAAGGTATTATTCCCGCTCCTGAATCAACCCATGCTATTGCGCAGGTTGTACGTGAAGCTCAGACAGCTAAAGAAGAAGGTAAAGCAAAGACGATACTATTTAACTTATCCGGGCATGGCTTTTTTGATATGAGCGCCTATGAGGCATATTTCTCGGGTAAACTGGTTGATCATGAGTTGACAAAAGATGAGCTTTATGCTGGATTAAAGGAGCTGAACCTTCACCCGGTAGAATAACACTTTTTCTGCACTTCTTCTTGATTAACCCCATGTTTTAACATGGGGGAGCCTGGAGAACCATAACGGAGGTTTTAGCCCTGAAATGAAGCTAATTTAGGCCTAAAGCCCATATAATCTTATCTCATGTCCTGAAGAGTGTGTTGCACAACTCCAGTGAATGGTAGATTAATCCCCGCCTAGCGAAGGCGGGGATGTTCTGTCGTAGACAGGACAGGGGTGGTTAACTGTTATGGGCTCTTCAAACAGTCAACCACCCCGATCCCGATTAAAATCGGGATGTCCCCGCCTTCGCTAGGCGGGGATTAATTGCGACTTTTGAGTTCTGCAACAGACTCTTCAGCCTGGGGGACTGAGATAAGATAATATGGGCTTTATCCCTGAATTAGCTTCAGTTCAGGGCTAAATCCCCCGTT
>JAWOJF010000080.1:0-5457 GCA_046481785.1 Ignavibacteriaceae bacterium
CTTTAAGTGTAATAATGCTTAATTTTTTAGTTAATCTTTGTTTCCTATTTATAACAGGGTTTGCTGCTGCATCAGCAAGCCGCTCAATGTATCTTGCAAGAAAGAGGCCTGACTGGCTATCAAAGACGTGGCAAAACCGCCGCCCACATAAACATCTGTCCCATTTATTGCAATCGTTTCAACAAAACCCTCCACGCCATTAGTTGTGCCGCAGGGGAGTGTTTCCCATTTTTGCTCGCGCACATCCCACTTTGCGATATTATTAATAAATAAATCCCCAACAAATCCAATATTGCCGCCAACATATACATCTCCCTCAGAATTTATTGCCATTGCATATACGCTTCCGGTACTTCCATCCAGATTAGAAATCCCGGTTCTGCCGGAGCCTAAGCTGTTCCAGGTAGCGATGGACGTAACTTCATTAGGGGAGGATTTTCTTAATATCGGCTTGCCTGTTTTATCAAACTCAAGTTCGTATCCTTCTGTTTTAAAGGATCCGGTCACTCCGGGTTTAACTGAGCCATCTGGATTTAATATTTTATCTAATCCGCGGTGGTGTTTTGTATGCTGCGAATACGCCATTCCTGATAATATCAGTATCATGAAGAATATTAAACTGCAAACATTAATAAGATATCTGTTGAAGGTAATCATTTTCCCCTCCGGTTATAATGATGTTTTATGTTACAGGATATAAATCTGCAAGGGTATACAAGATGATATAGGATTGCCCCATAAGAATCAGCAGTTGATTGAATTAGAAAATAGTTTATAATGACAGATGAGAATATACTATTACTTTTAAAACCATAATATCAATATTAAAGTTTTAGCAACCGATTGCTGCAGTAAGTGGAAAAACATAATGACGGAATGCGGCATTGGTAGAAAAGATTTTTTTTAATAATTTGTTGTGCCATTAACTTACCATGAAAACTATTTATCAACAGGAATAACAATGATTAAAATATTGCGGACAAACTCTGATAATAAAGATTTTGCATTCCTGGTAGCACTTCTTGATGCTGATCTTGCTGTAAGGGATGGAGATGATCATCCTTTTTATGCACAGTATAATAAAATTGACGCTATTAAATACACGGTTGTAGCTTATGAGAATGACAAGCCTCTGGGATGCGGAGCCATAAAAGAATACCAGCCGGGTATCATGGAAATAAAAAGGATGTTTGTCCTGCCTGAAACCAGGGGAAAGGGGATTGCTACAAAGGTACTTCTTGAACTTGAAAAATGGGCAGCCGAGTTATCCTATTCAAAATGTATACTGGAAACGGGAAAAAAGCAACCCGAAGCAATAGCTCTTTATAAGAAAAATGGTTATACGATGATACCGAATTACGGTCAATATGCCGGTATGGATAATAGTGTATGTTTTGAAAAAAGGTTAGATTAGTTAAAACCATAGTTAAAGCGTGCCTGCGCAGGCCGAAGATGGAGCAATAATAAGAGCAAGGTAAACAGCTCTTCCTCAGGTTGAAAATTTTTAATTTTAATTAGAAAGGGATTCGAACCCCAAACCTTCTGATCTCCCGCATACGGGACAGATGCTCTATTCAATATGAGCTAATTATTAATTGTTAATTATGCATTTTTAATTAGAATGGAGTGCACCTGTAGGGATTCGAACCCCAAACCTTCTGATCCGTAGTCGGACTACATTGTTCGAATCCAGCCTGTATTATAGGCCTTTGAAGCCAGCGTTCAGTAATATGTTAAGTACATTGCAAAGGTAATATAAAGCCCAGTTGCCTCAAAATAAAACCTAACCATGGCTAGGTATCGTTGACTCATAAATAAACCTGACTATTAAAGAACATAAGAAGACAAATAAATAATCTATCTTGTTTAAGATAATTAAACGGGATAATAAAAACACTTCCTGAACTAATGAGTAAGTTTAAGTATTTGAATAATTTCAGATTGAATAGCAGCTTGCAAAGTAAAAGGGTTTAATGTTTTTCTGAGCGCCAATAATTTATTCTTTTTAGATATGGGAATATCATAAGATTCTAATAACCTGTCTACAGGAGTCTTCGGTTTGTCATGTTTCTTGATGATCTTACTACCAATACGTTGCTTGGAAATTATTTTACTTGAAGGTATGAAGAAGTTGAAAAATAAAGACCAGTAATTTGTGTATATCTGATTAAGCATCTGAACAATCCTGGGATCATCAAAACGTTGATATCCCAGATATTGTCTGATGTGAGTCCAGTTCTTACCTTCGACATGTGCATTGTCATTTTTTTGATAACTTCTGGACCGGGTGTATTCAACAGGCAGCTTTCTGTTAGTAAAATACTTGTATAAGTGCCAGTTAAGAAATTCCCCGCCGTTATCTGAGTCAAAGCCAAGGATTTTGAACGGGAGAGCCTTTTCAATGCTTTCAATAGCTTCAAAAGTAGTTTTCTCACCCTTTCCCCATATAGCTCTGGCTTCAGTCCATCCGGTAGCTATATCTACCATATTTACAGTATAAACAAAGGCTCCGGCAACAGAGCTGCCACAATGAGCAACGGTGTCTGCCTCAAGAAAACCTGGCCTTGTTTCATCCCATTGATTGGTTTTTATAGGTACATGTTTTTTTATTAATGATCCGGGTTTTGTTGTAGACAACCCAAGCTTGCCCAGTTTTTTTCTCTCCTTCCTAAGCAGGCGATCTATACTGGAAGGTGATATACGAAGAAGTTTCTGTCTTATCGGTTCAGGTATTCTTATACAATAGGAAGACTCATAAAATGGCATCCATAAAGGGATTATTTGTTTTAATCTTTTTGAGCATATCATATTTGTTGATTTCAGCATTGCTTTAAGAAAATGGATTATAACCGGATTATTGTAGTTAGGTTTTCTTCCCGGTCGTTTTTTAGCTGATGTTTTTTTCTCATCTTTTTGGTTTAACAGACATATTGCATACTTGCGGTTGTAACCACATGTTTTACAAAATTCAGTTAGTATTCTGCTTTTCTCAGTTTTATCAGCTTTTTTATACCGGGGTTTAATTTCTTTCAGATATTCCTGTTTTGCTTTGTTGCTCATTTTTTACCTGTAATATTTGGGTCAGGTATATTATGAGGCAACGAAGCTTTATCCAACCATTTCTTCACTTTTCCCTCTGTTTTAAAGGGGAGTTTTCCTTATTCTATGGTTAGATTTTATTTTGAGGCAACGATTGGTCTTTACTTAGCTCATGGTTAGATTAATTGTGAGGCAACTCGCAGTCTTAACGCAAGTATCGCTTCAATTGACATTACTGAGCGCCTTTACTACCTTAAAGACCACCTCGGCAGTATAAGAGTAACCGGGCGAAATAACCGGCTACAATAATGGCGTCTATCCCGTATGCGGGAACCCATGGGGCATGACACTTAACGGAAGAATTGGTAATTGGAAAAGGTTGTTAAGGATTGATAATACCTTTTAATTATATAGAAGACTAATAAACAAAGACAGCCGGAGACCTTACTTCCTCACCTCAATCTCTTTAACTTCATGATCTTCAACTACTTTAATTTTATCAATTCCTATTGAGGTAATTTTAATGCCGTTGTAGGTTTCACCCTCCCGTAAGAAAAGGGTCTTGTTATTTGTGCGGTCCTCAAATATTACAAGTTTGCTGCTAGCATTAATAATTGTGCCGTTTATCTGGTAGTTTAGTTTTGGCTCGGGCGGCGGCGGCGGAGTAAAAACTTCGGGAGTTATTTCTTCTTCAGGTACCGGAGCTATTTTTTTTCTGAATACAAAAGGATCTCGTACGATTTCTTCATAAAAAACTGCTTCTTCATTCTCTAAATTCTTTTTTACTGGTGTATATAAAACATTTTCGTTTTCAATTATTACATCGGGCTCTTCCTCTCCTGATGAAGTGTAGTAGTAAAATACATTATAAAGAATTACTCCCCACAGGCATACTGTTGCTGCAAGCAGAATTATAGTTATTTTTTTCTTTTTGTTTTTCAGCATCACAGGTTTAAATAAACCTCCAGGTTAGCTGTAATTCTCAGACTATCATTTAATGGCGCCTTAGGAATAAAATCAAGTTCTTTAATTAATACAACCTTTGATGATTTTTCGAGATGGCGTACAAAATTATAAAGCCCTTCATAATCAGAATCTAAGTTCACTTCCATCGGCTGAAGCCATAGGCTATCCTTCTTAACAATTTTACCCGGTTTTATGGAAGCAATATCAACACCCTTTCCAAAGGCAGCCTCATCAAGAAAGGAAATTATGGAAGAAATTCTCTGGTTCTCTTCATAATTAGAGATAAGGCTGTTAATCTGCTGCCTAAGCTGTTTGTTCTCTAATGTCAGATTATTTTCCCGCACAATATTTTTTTCTCCCTTTTCAATCTCAGCCCCGCGGTTGTACAGCTCTATCCCCATTGATATTAAATTATTGTATCCCGGCAGTATTTCAAACAGGATTACCAATATTGTAAACCCTGCAGATAGAACCATATAGTTTTTCCACTTTTTATTTCTGATCAGCATAATATTTGGCTGTTATTTTAAAATTAACATAGTCTTCATCCCCAAACCTGCCGGATAACTGGCCCCTGCTTTCTCTTAAAGAGGAAGAATAAACAAGGGATATTTCTTTAAATCTATGTGAGTATTCCATATTTGACATAAACTCCGCAACATCCTGCTGTGAATACCCGAGCCCGCTGAATTCTATTGTTATAAAGTTTTGTGTATTTTCTTTTAAATTAAATCCAATCAGGCAGCACCCTGAATTAATTATTTTTGTTACGTCATAAAGTAAGTTTGAGTATTCAACCCTGTTTCCCTTTAGTTTTGACAGTAAAATTAGATTAGCTTTAAGATAAGAATTTTCCTTTTTCATCTTTTCTACATTCCCGGCTTTTGCAGAAAGTTCAAGATAATCTTCTTCTATATTTTCAAGTTTGCCTGCCAGGAATCCTTCAAGCAGATATGCCGATAAAAGTAAAAACAGCAAAACTGCTCCCGAAGCAATAATCATCCGGAAACTGGTCTGTTTTTCCAGATCAAATCTCTCTTTATCATAATCATCACTGTTAAAAATGTTTAATGGGGTATCTATATCATTAAGCATCTTGTTTACAGCAAAAAGTGAACTCATAAAATAAACGTTTTCTTTAGTGCAGGGGGTATATATGTTTTCCGGAGCAAGCTGCACCTTTATTTGTGATACCGCTGTTTCAAAATGGGTTGGATGGGTTGAAAGATACATGTCAAGATTTAATAGTGACTGATCACCGAAAGAAAGTTTGAGGGTTTGTTTCAGCTCTTCCAAAAAGAAGTTCAGATTGTTTGAGTTTATTCTTTTCTTTTCTATAGTTTTATTCTCTTCTATCTCCGACGATTCAAATACCTCAAAAAAAGTATCCCTGAATAATACATTGCCACTACCTGATTTATAGAAATAATATATCTTACTTTCTTCAATATT
>JAWOJF010000114.1:0-36957 GCA_046481785.1 Ignavibacteriaceae bacterium
AACCTCTGCAGTTCGTCCGCAGAGGTTCATATAAGTTTTAATTGATTATGCTGCCTTACTCATTAGCGTCCTTAATTCTTCTGTTCAGATCATCCCAAAAGCTTTCCTTAACTGACTGCCAGCTACCTTTCTGAGCCTCGTCCAGCAGTTTCTCTATCTGTTCATTTGCCGATGCAGATGAGCCTTCATCGGTATACGCATCAATATATGATGCAATAATTGATTTTACCTGTCCTGTCTGTTCATCAGTAAGATTAAGCTGGCTTTTAAGCCTGTTGCCAAAATCCTCTGAAACAGTTTCCCGCAGGCTGTTATCTTCCTGTGGGGGTGTCTCGTTTTCTACAGCAGTAGTATCCGGAATAACAAGAGTATCCCTAACGGCATTTTCTGCTGTTACATTATTAAAAAAGACAAACATAAAAAATATCAGCAATACTGCCGATTTTCCAAACATTTTAACCTCCAAAATGATGATAATATAAACTTATCAATTTAAGAACAGTTATATATGATATATATCATTTATAAACTAATACTAAATTAGATTTATAGTACAATTATCACAATTACCGCAAGGCTTTTCGTCTCTGAAACCAAAATATTCCGATATAAAAATTCTTCTGCATTCTTCAGTTTTAAAGTAATTTACAACAGAAAGAAGCTTTTTATTATTATTTAAAAGTTTTTCTTTTAATCTTTCATTGTCTTCCAGTTCAGCAGGGAGATCATTTATTATATTAAGATCTTTTGTTTCCACAGAACCTTCTGTTACAGCATACCTGTCAAGCATTCCAAGCGCTGTTTCAATTCTGAAATCTTTCCTGTTTTTAAAATTCATCTGCTCGCGGAGATAGTCAACTCCATACGAATTAACCTTTTCCAGGTCTCTTTTTAACAGATTATACAGAGCATAATAAAAATCAGAACCGGGATTAGACCATTTAATAAACTCCATTTGAGTGTAAAGGTCTTCCTGGTTGTATAATAGCACGCACGTAGAGGGCATTCCGTCTCTTCCCGCCCGGCCTATTTCCTGGTAATATGCTTCAATGGAAGAAGGCATTTCCGCATGAATGACAAAACGTATATCGGGTTTATCAATACCCATTCCAAAAGCATTGGTTGCAAGAATTATTTTTTGTTTATTAGTAAGAAAATCTCTCTGCATCCTCTTCCGCTCAGTATCACCAAGCTTTCCGTGATAAACACCGTGTTTATATCCTTTATCGCCAAGCCATTGTGAAAATTTTTCAAGTGTCTGTATCAAAGAAAAATAAATTATACCTGAACCGGGATAATTATCGAGAACAGAGAGTATTGCTTTCTGTTTATCCTTGTCTTCAAAAATATCAACTGCTTCAAGATGAAGATTCGGCCTTTCAATCCCGTGGTGGAAAATTTTAAACTCATCCTTGTCCAGCCTTAGTTTTTCTGCAATATCTGCCTGTACATCTGCCGTTGCAGTTGCGGTTAGAGCAATAGTAGGGGGGTCATTCAGATAGCTTCTGAACTCACCCAGCCGTGAATAATCGGGACGGAAATCATGTCCCCACTCAGAGATACAATGTGCTTCATCAACGGCAAACAGTGATATATCTGCTGTTTTTATTTTTTCTACAAAGTCAGTTTTTCTAAATCGTTCAGGAGTTATGTAGAGGAGCTTTATCTTCCCGGAGATAAAATCATTAAGTCTTTTATCCCGTTCATTTTTGGAAACAGTGGAATTAATAAACGAGGCTGGTACGTTTTTTTTGCGGAGAGCATCAACCTGATCCTGCATAAGAGCAATTAAAGGGCTTACAACTATTGTCCCCCCGTTAAAAATAAGTGCAGGTATCTGGTAACATAATGATTTACCGCTGCCTGTGGGCATTAAGACGAGCCCCGGTTTTTTGTTTAGAACATGTTTAATAATTTCTTCCTGCCCTTTACGGAAGGAATCATGGCCAAAATATTTTCGTAAAATTTCCCGGGGCTCCATATTGACACTGCCTTATTTATATATATTTGCATCCCTCATAAAATGAATACCATGCCGCACAAAGTATCACCCGGGAAAATTAAAATCTTTTAATTAGTTGAGATACCGTCTGCATCAACCTTCAGCCTGTGGTCAAGATTAGCTATATGCAAACCAAGGTTATATACAAGCCGCGATACTTTTAAAACCTTTTCAAAATTAATATGTTCAGAATCATCAGTAGGTTTGTGATAATTAACCCTGTCCTCTACAGTAAAAAATACAGCGGGTATTCCTTTTTGTGCAAACTGGTAATGATCACTGCGGTAATAGATCCTTTCAGGATGATCAGGAGCATCGAACGTGTAATCGAAAATAAATTTTGTTGTATTCGCATTTACTTCAACAGCAAGATCATATAATTCACGGCTCAATCTTCCTGAACCGACCGACAATAATGAATCTGAACTTCCTGAGCCAAGCATATCCATATTAATGTTTACAACTATATCATCCATTATTTTGCTGTTAGCCGTAAAGTACCTGGAACCAATTAATCCCTTTTCTTCTGCAGTATAAAAAATCACAACTACTGAACGCTTATTTAAACCTGATAAAGCAAAAGCTTTTGCCGTTTCAAGCAGTGCAGATGTACCGGAAGCATTATCATTTGCACCATTATAAACTTCTCCGTTATGTACTCCTTCATGATCAAAATGAGCGCCTATTGAAACATACTCGTTTTTTACCGCCACATCAGTTCCCTCAATTAAACCTACTACATTTCTTACCGAAGCATACCCTGAATTAACTTTTACATCAAAATCAGCAAACTGTTTCAGTTCAAAAAAAGGAAGAGTAGCGTCTTCCTCTGCTAACTCTTTTAACTTATTATAGGAATATTTTTCCTGCTGTAGAAGTTCTATTGCAGCAGTTTCTGAAAGCATAAAAGCCGGGATTGACTTTTCTATATTATACTCATTATCCCCGGATATAAAACTTTTATCGAGCGATCGTTTTGAATAAATATCCCACCTGGTAATAGCATATTCCCCCGGGATAATTAATAAACCTGCGGCTCCTTTTGCTTCTGCCATTCTTATTTTTGATGATGCTCTGAAAAATTCACTATTCTCTTTAAAATAGGAGGGGGATCCTGATAAAATAAGGACAACCTTCCCGTTTACATCTATCTCCTTATAATCATCGTAATTATTTTCTTCAGAGGTTATTCCGTAACCGGCAAAAACTATCTGTTTGTTTTTTACTTCGGTAAGGCTGCCAGGCACCTTATAAAATACACTTGCAAAATCTTTTCCGATACCAAGTATTTTTTGCTCTCCTTCAGCATTAAGAGTTATTTTTGAATTCTCATCAAACCCTGTAAGCTTTACCTGGAAATTCTGAAAATAAGTTCCATCATCGCCAAAAGGTTTTACACCATATTTTTTTAATTCGGAGGCAATAAACTGAGAAGCAACTTTTTCAGCCTGTGTGGCTGCTTCTCTTCCCTCAAGATCATCGGAAGCAAGGAATTCAAGATTAGATTTAAGATTTGACAGGCTGAATAATTCATATGACAGGCTGTTAAGGTTATTACTTCCGCCGCATCCCAAAAGCAGCAGAGAGAAAAAGAGAGCAATTATTTTCATAAGATTCCTTATGGTTCTGTGTTTATCAAACTTAATGAGACTATAGTAAAGCTTAAAGGTCAAAAATTCTTATAAAACAGTATGGTTAAAAGATAAACGTGTATCTCAATCAAAATTTTGTATAAATTTACGTTTAATAAATAAATATAATAGTAAAATGGAATTCAACAAAACTCATTTCACAGATTCTCATTTGTTAAATATTTACAGGGAGCTGGTTCTTCCACGGCTAATTGAAGAAAAACAGATAAATCTTCTCCGGCAGGGGAAAATATCCAAATGGTTTTCGGGCATAGGGCAGGAAGCGGTATCTGTGGGCTGTGCCATGGCAATGGATAAGGATGAATATATTCTTACAATGCACAGGAACCTTGGAGTTTTTACTGCAAGGAAGATTGAACTTAACAGGCTTTTTGCCCAGTTCCAGGGGAAAGAAAGTGGTTATTCAAAAGGAAGAGAAAGATCATTCCATTTCGGGACCCGTGAGCATCATATTATGGGCATGATTTCCCATCTTGGCCCGCAGCTTGCCGCAGCAGATGGTATTGCATTATGGCATAAAATAAAAAAAGAAAAACAATGCTGCCTTGTTTTTACCGGCGAGGGGGGAACAAGCGAGGGGGATTTTCACGAAGCTTTGAATGTGGCTGCAGTATGGGAACTTCCTGTAATTTTTGTTATTGAAAATAACGGCTATGGTTTATCAACCCCTGTTAATGAACAATATAAATGTAAAACACTTATTGATAAGGGCATTGGTTATGGTATTGAAGCTGTGCAGATAGACGGAAATAATATCCTCGAAGTATATACCACAATAAAAAAATATTCCGGAGAAATAAGAAAAAACCACAGGCCTGTAATAATTGAAGCATTAACATTCAGGATGCGCGGCCATGAAGAGGCATCCGGTACCAGGTATATTCCTAAAGAATATTTTGAGCAGTGGGGGAAAAAAGATCCTATCACCGCTTATGAAGCTTTCCTTAAAAAAGAAAAACTAATTGATGATAACTATATTGAAAAGATTAAAACAGAGCTAAAGGAATTTATTAATACGGAATGGGATAAGGCTGAATCATTTCCCGGTATTAAACCTGATACAGAAAAAGAATTAGCTGATGTGTACTCTCCTTTTAAACAGAAAGTAATCCATCCTGCATCAGGAAAAAAAACAAATAAAAGATTTATTAATGCAATTTCGGACGCATTAAAACAAAGTCTGGAAAAATATCCGGATCTTATAATAATGGGACAGGATATAGCCGAATATGGCGGAGCGTTTAAAATAACAGAAGGGTTTGTAAATATTTTTGGAAAGGATAGAATAAGAAACACTCCTTTGTGCGAGTCAGCTATAGCTGGTGCTGCACTTGGCTATTCGGTAAAAGGGGGCAAAGCTGTTGTTGAAATGCAGTTTGCTGATTTTGTTTCAAGTGCCTTTACACAGATAGTTAATAACCTGGCAAAAATACACTACCGCTGGGGACAAGATGCAGATGTTGTTATCAGGATGCCTTCCGGTGCAGGAGTAGGAGCCGGGCCTTTTCATTCGCAGTCTAATGAAGCATGGTTTACTCATGTGGCGGGGCTAAAAGTTGTTTATCCTGCCACACCTTATGATGCAAAAGGTTTATTAAATGCAGCCATTGAAGACCCTAACCCTGTTATGTATTTTGAACATAAAGCATTGTACCGTTCAATTTCGGAAGACATACCCGATGATTATTATACTGTTGAAATAGGCAAGGCTAAAAAAGTAAGTGATGGTGGAGATATTACAATTATTACATATGGTATGGGTGTTCACTGGGCAGAGGATGTTTTGAATAAAAATAAAAATATCTCTGCTGATTTAATTGATTTAAGGACTTTAATGCCGTGGGATAAAGAAGCTGTTGAAAAAAGTGTTAAAAAAACAGGAAAGGTTTTAATTCTGCATGAGGATACTTTAGCAGGCGGTATAGGCGGAGAAATATCTGCATGGATTGCAGAATATTTATTCGGCCATCTTGATGCACCTGTTATAAGAGTAGCTTCTTTAGATACTCCGGTTCCGTTTTCTACTGAATTAGAAAAGAATTTTCTTGCAAAAGACAGGTTAGAAGAAAAGTTAAAATACCTGGTCAGTTTTTAGTTATACTTGTGATAATTAACAACGCATTTTATAATTAATTATTATAAATTAATCTCAGAGAAACAGAAAAATGAAAAAATTGTTTCTCATTCTGATGGTTACAAATTGTAGTATTAAAAATTACGCAAGTAAAATTTAATTATTACAAAAGTAATTACCAGAATTCAAAGAGGCTGGTTAACTTGTTTAACCAGCCTTTTTTTTAAAAAAGAGTAAGGTTATTCGCGAATTAAAACTGACTTTGCGCACCCAAAAATTCCAGCCCACATATTATTTTTCTTTACTAACAGTTTTTTTGATTTTTCCCCCCTCCCTCGTTATATTTGGATTCATTTTTATAAAGAATCACCATTCTGATGCAAAAAATTAATATCAGTGATTTAGCTAAGTACGTTGGACAGGAAATATCTTTAAAAGGATGGCTATACAATAAACGTTCAAGCGGTAAGATTAAGTTTATAATATTAAGAGACGGTACAGGATACCTGCAGTGCGTCTATTTTAAGGGGAATGTCTCTCCTGAAATATTTGAAACTGCTGACAGGCTTGGACAGGAATCATCAATAATTGTTACGGGCAAGGTTAAAGAAGAACCCCGCGCACCCGGCGGCTTCGAACTGGATGCAATAAATCTTGAAGTAATAAACGAAGCTCACGAATATCCTATTACTCCAAAAGATCATGGAATTGAGTTCTTAATGGATAACCGCCATTTATGGCTCCGTTCCAGCAAACAGGTTGCAATTCTTAAAATTCGCCACAGAATTGTAAAAGCTATCCGTGATTTTTACGACAGCAGAGGATTCACTTTAATGGATCCGCCTATTATTACACCAAATGCTGTTGAAGGAACATCAACCCTTTTTGAAACTCCTTATTTTGATTTGGGAAAGGCTTATTTAACCCAATCCGGACAGTTATATGCTGAAGCTGGCGCAATGGCTCTTGGAAAGGTCTATACTTTCGGTCCTACATTCCGGGCTGAAAAATCAAAAACAAGAAGGCATTTAACAGAATTCTGGATGGTTGAGCCGGAGGTTGCATTTAATGACCTTAATGACAATATGGATCTCGCTGAAGAATTCCTTGAATATATTGTGCAGACTATTCTTACTGAAAAGGAAGAAGAATTAAAGATTTTGGAAAGAGATACTATTTTATTAAAGAATGTTAAAAAGCCCCTGCCGAGAATAACTTATGATGAAGCAGTTGAAATATTGAAGAAGAATGGAAATGATTTTGAGTACGGCAATGATCTTGGCGGAGCTGATGAAACTATAATATCAAACCAGTTTGACAGGCCGGTGATGGTTCACCGTTATCCTGCAGAAGTGAAAGCATTCTACATGAAGAGGGACCCGGAGAATCCCAAACTCGCATTAGCAGTAGATGTGCTTGCACCTGAAGGTTATGGCGAAATTATCGGCGGCAGCCAGCGTGAAGATAGTCTTGATGCTCTTTTGGAAAGAATTAAAGAACATAATCTTCCGCAGCAGGCTTTTGAATGGTACCTTGATCTGAGAAGATTCGGCTCTGTTCCTCATTCTGGTTTTGGTTTAGGGCTAGAAAGAACAGTAGGATGGATTTGCGGGCTGGATCATGTCCGTGAAACTATTCCATTCCCAAGAATGATTTACCGGAATACTCCGTAATCTTAACTATAAGTTATGTGCCGGATGTTTGCTCTTGCTCTTGTTCGATGTTTTTTTGGTAATCTATACTCAGTTTAACTTTTCACCATAATAGAAATTTATGTCTTTAGACTTAATTTTATTTATTGTATTTGCCGGCGTTGCTGCGGCATCGGCAGTGTTAATGATAACAAGAAGTAATGCCGTTATCAGCGCTTTGTTTTTAATCCTTAATATGGGTTCACTTGCCGGTATTTACCTGCTGCTTAATGCACAGTTTATTGCTGTAGTTCAGGTTATAGTTTATGCAGGTGCAATAATGGTGCTTTTCCTGTTTGTTATTATGCTCCTGCGACCGGAAAAGGAGAGGCTGCTTGAAACAAAAGGGATAAAAGCATTTGCCTTTGCAATAGCAATTCTTGTTTTTCTTCAGCTTGCATACATGATATTTTTGGCAAATCCGTCGCAGGCAGGTAACCCGGAAGTTGCAGCCAGTGTGGATGCGGGTACAGTAGAGTCTATCGGCAGGGAATTATATACAAATTACATTTTACCTTTTGAAGCTGCAGGATACTTACTTCTTGCGGCTACTATTGGTGCATTAGTTTTAGCTAAAAAGAAGTTTGAGTAAATAAATGAACGTTCCGTTAGAATACTATTTAATCTTGTCCGCCTTTATGTTTGTTGTTGGAGTGGCGGGTGTTTTAACAAGAAGAAATGCCATTGTGGTCTTTATGTCTATTGAGCTTATGCTTAACTCGGCAAATCTAACACTTGTTGCTTTTTCATCTTTCCTGGGTAACTCAATAGGACAATTATTTGTGTTTTTTGTAATGACTGTAGCTGCTGCAGAAGCTGCTGTGGGGCTGGCAATTATAATTGCGCTGTTCAGGAATAAACAGACTGTAAATATTAACGAGATAAATATTTTAAAATGGTAATTTAACTCTGCGTACTTAGCGTCCTGGCGCATTAGCGGTTTGTTTACCGCAAAGCCGCAGAAACGAAAAGGGTCGCAAAAAAACATTAAAGTTTATGATTCAATTAATACATTTAACTATTATACTTCCTTTAGCCGGTTTCCTGATAAATGGTATTTTCGGAAGCAGGATAAAAAATGAAAAGGTAATCGGCTGGATTGGCAGCGGTATGATCGGGATTTCTTTCCTTATTGCTGCCGGGGCATTTATTGAAACACTTGCTCTTCCGGTTAACCAGAGGCAGACAATAGTAACCCTGTTCTCGTGGATAAATGTAGCTGCCCTTGATGTAAGTTTTTCATACCAGGTTGATCAGCTTTCACTTGTTATGGCTTTAATTGTAACAGGCGTTGGATTTATTATTCACGTTTATTCAATAGGCTATATGCACGGTGATAAAGCCTTCTGGAGATTTTTCGCGTATCTTAATCTTTTCATCTTTGCTATGATGAATCTCATCATGGGGGATAACTTTGTATTATTATTCCTTGGATGGGAAGGGGTGGGGTTATGTTCATATCTTCTTATCGGTTTCTGGTATGACCGGAAATTTGAGAAAAGTACCACAAGTGATGCTGCTAAGAAAGCATTTATTGTAAACAGGATTGGTGACTTCGGATTTTTACTCGGAATGTTTCTTATATACATGACATTCGGCAGTTTAAATTTTAACGAGGTATTTGCCAGAGCCGGCGTTTTTGGCGTTGATGAATCGGTATTTAATTTTATTGCATTATTTTTATTTATAGGGGCAACCGGTAAATCGGCACAGATCCCCTTGTTTGTCTGGCTGCCCGATGCAATGGCAGGCCCAACACCGGTATCAGCCCTTATACATGCTGCAACAATGGTTACTGCGGGTGTTTATATGGTTGCAAGATGTTCAATCCTCTTTGCATCGGCACCGGCAATATTAATAGTAATAGCTGTAATAGGCGCTTTCACTGCAATATTTGCAGCTACAATCGGCCTTGTACAAAATGATATTAAAAAAGTGCTTGCATATTCAACTGTAAGCCAGCTTGGCTACATGTTTTTAGCTCTTGGTGTGGGTGCATTTAGTGCCGGAATTTTCCACGTGATGACTCATGCTTTTTTCAAAGCCCTTTTATTCCTTGCTGCAGGTTCTGTAATTCATGCAATGCATGATGAACAGGATATACAGCAGTACGGCGGTTTAAAAAAATACATGCCGGTCACTTACAAAGTTTTTCTTATAGCAGCGCTGGCTATTTCCGGTTTTCCTCTTCTTTCGGGATTCTTTAGTAAAGATGAGATACTCTGGTTTGCTTATGCTAATGGCGGTTTTGGTTTCTGGCTTATTGCTGCAGTAACCGCTCTGATAACTGCTTTTTATATGTTCCGTCTGTATACCTTAACATTTGAAGGTAAAGAGAGATTCGGACATAATAAACATCCGCATGAATCACCTAAGATAATGACTATTCCTTTAGTGGTTCTGGCAGTTCTTTCAATAATTGGCGGATATATAGGTATTCCTGAAGTTTTTTCCGGCGAGCATGGAAATATGTTCCACAACTGGCTTGCACCTCTGTTCCATGATGCAGAAAGAAAACTGGCATATTACGGTACTCATACCCACTTTGAAGAAATTCTTTTAATGTCTGTCTCAACCATTGGCGCAATTGCTTCAATATTATTTGCCAGATATGTATACCTTAAAAAACCTGAAATTGCAGTTAATGCAGCTAACAAATTTAAAGGTTATTACAAACTGCTTTGGAATAAATATTATGTTGATGAAATATACGATGCTGCTGTAGTTAATCCGATAAAGAAAACTTCCGAATCATTTCTCTGGAAGATTGCAGATAATAAAATTATTGACGGCCTTGTAAACGGAACAGCATCCCTTGTAGGAGTTCTTTCCGGAAGTATAAGAAAAATTCAAACAGGTGTTGCACAGCTATATGCCATTGTAATGGTGCTGGGAATTGCTGCTGCTTTATTCTGGATTATTTTAAGTCTGTAAATTATAAGAATATATAGAGGCACTTAGAAACTCAAAAAAAATATGGAAAATAATCTGCTGCTTACATATTTGCTCCTTATTCCGGTTATCGGTTCAGTGCTGGTTTTATTTTTCAGTAAGAATAATGAAAACCTGATCCGCTATTTTGGACTATTTATTTCTGTTGTCACCTTTATAATCTCAGTTATTGTATATTTTGGTTTTGATCCCAATAATCCTGATTTCCAGTTCATACATAAAATTAAATGGATTGAAAACCTTAACATAAGCTATCATATAGGAGTAGACGGAATGTCCATGCTCCTTGTGCTGCTTACAACATTTATTACACCACTGACTCTAATATCAAGCTGGTCATCAATAGAAAAGAAAATAAAAGAATTTACATTCTTCATGCTGGTGCTTGAAGTAGGAATGCTGGGCGTTTTTCTTTCACTGGACCTGTTCCTGTTTTATGTTTTTTGGGAAGCCATGCTTATACCGATGTACTTTATTATTGGTATATGGGGAGGGGAACAGCGGGTTTATGCTTCAATAAAGTTTTTTATTTACACCATGTTCGGCAGCCTGCTGATGCTTGTTGCAATAATATGGCTGGCTGTTTATGCTTCTACTCCTCTTGGTTATTTTTCCACAAATCTTTTAGAACTTTATACTGTTGGACCAACCGTGGCAAGAGATATACAGATGTATATGTTTCTCGCTTTTGCATTCAGCTTTGCAATTAAAGTTCCCTTATTTCCTCTGCATACATGGCTGCCGGATGCACACGTACAGGCCCCAACAGCCGGAAGTATCATACTGGCAGCAGTCCTTCTTAAGATGGGTACATATGGTTTACTCAGGTTTTGCCTGCCTCTTTTTCCTGCAGCAGCAGTATCATTTGCCCCGGCAATTTCAGTACTTGCTGTAATTGGAATTATATATGGTGCATTGGTAGCAATGGTTCAGACTGACATAAAGAAGCTTGTTGCTTATTCATCGGTCTCACATTTAGGTTTTGTAGTTTTAGGCATTTTTGCCATGACTCAGGAAGCCATACAGGGTGCAATAATACAGATGGTTAACCACGGTTTATCAACAGGGGCATTATTCTTTCTTGTAGGTGTGATCTATGAAAGAACACACACACGTGAGATTTCTGATTACGGCGGTATTGCAAAAGTAGTGCCGGTTTTTGCAGTGGCATTTATGATTGCGTCTTTATCTTCTGTTGGTTTGCCCGGCTTAAACGGGTTTGTTGGCGAGTTTTTAATTCTTCTTGGTTCATTCAAATCTCCCGTGCTTGATAACTGGTGGTTTACTGTTTTTGCCGCATCCGGTGTAATTTTTGCGGCAGTATATTTATTGTGGATGTACCAGAGAGTAGTTTTCGGGGAGTTTAAGAGCAGCCCCAAGCTTTCCCATCTTTCAGATATGAATGGAAGAGAAATTTTTATAATGGCTGCATTATCAGTTTTTATAGTATGGATAGGTATTTACCCGAATACATTTTTAAAAGTATCAGATAAATCAACTGCAAAAGTTATACAGCAGGTCTTTGCTCCTCAAAATACACTTGATAAAATATCCAGAGGGGATAATAAATAAATGTTATACAAAAAAATCAAAATAGTTCTTCCTTTAGTATTCTTGTTTTTTATTTTTTTAGATACTACTACTCTGGCAAATGAATTCGCTCAGGTAGGCACCGATACAATGGCAATAGTCTCAGGTCATGAAAATGTTTCTCTTTCTCTTCCAAGCACGTATATGGTAATTCCTTTTGTGCTGCTGCTTCTTATGATAGCAACAGGGCCTTTATTCTTCAGGCATTTCTGGGAACATCATTATCCTAAAATTGCCATTGCTCTTGGGCTTATTACAGTTTTATATTATCTTTTTTTTCTGCGTGATACACACAGTCTTCTTCACACACTAATAGAATATCTGTCATTCATTGCGTTGTTGAGTTCATTGTTTGTTGCTTCAGGTGGAATTTTAATTAAAGTTGACAGAAAATCTACTCCTTTAGTAAATGTAATCATGCTCTTGTTTGGTGCTGTTATTGCAAATGTAATCGGAACAACCGGTGCATCAATGCTCCTGATCAGACCATTTATTAAGCTAAACCAGGACAGGGTGAAGCCTTATCATATTATTTTCTTTATCTTCATTGTAAGCAATGTTGGTGGGGCCTTAACGCCAATTGGCGATCCGCCGCTGTTCCTCGGCTTTCTGAAAGGGATTGAGTTTTTCTGGGTTTTTGAACATGTTTGGTATATATGGCTCCCAACCATAGCATTCATCCTTGGAATATTTTATCTTATCGACAGCAGGAACAAATCTACTGCAGATGATCAAAAACTTTATACCAATAAAATTGAATTTAAAGGTTTTAGGAATGTTATCTACCTAATAATAATAGTTATATCTGTTTTTATTGATCCGAATGTTATGAGCTGGGTTCCTGATTTATACCCGCTTCCAGTTGGTTTAAGGGAAATAATAATGTTCTCAATGGTTTATATATCTTTCAAAACGGCTGATAAAGAAGTTCTTAAAGCAAATGAGTTTGATTTCGAACCTATTAAAGAAGTAGCATTTCTGTTTGTGGGAATTTTTGCAACAATGATACCTGCATTGCAGCTTATTGCCTACGAAGCTAAACTGAATGGTAAAGCCTTAACACCGGGAGTTTTTTACTGGGCAACAGGTGTATTATCTGCATTTCTTGATAATGCTCCTACTTACCTGAATTTTCTTAGTGCAGAGATGGGCAAGTTTGACCTTGATATGAATAATAAGCTTGAAGTGTTAAAGTTTGAGATTGAACATCCTACTTACCTTACAGCTATATCAGTTGCTGCCGTATTTTTCGGTGCAATGACTTATATTGGCAACGGACCAAATTTTATGGTAAAATCAATTTCTGAAAGAGCGGGAATTAAAATGCCAAGCTTTTTTGGGTTCCTGTTTAAATATGCTGTACCTGTACTTCTTCCGTTGTTCTTTTTAGTTTGGTTAATATTCTTTTATGGTGAGGTTTAATATGAAAACTCTCAGTGAAGTTTTAGAGAAAAGTTTAACCGGCTTGTATTACGGCAACAGGGTTCTGCTGCCATTTAGTGCCGAAATACTTAAAATTGTTTTTGATGATGAACTGATTACAGATTTTAGTTCACAATCCCGGAATGTTCAGATTACTTTAAGGGAAAATTATACCGAAATATATTTCTTTAAGTATAAGAACATTGAGGAAAGTGTAACTAAGTATGAAAACATCAAGCTGATTTTAGTTGAAAAAGGAAAAGATATCTTTGATTATCAAAACCATATTAAAATTGCTCTTTATACAGAAGCAAATCATAAATTAAAAATCGAAAAACTTGGTGATGATATTCTGTTTATAGAATAGATTGAATAATAAATTATCTTGGCGGAATTTCTACTTGCTGAAAAACTAATCCGCTAAATAACTAATTAACTAATTCGAAAATTTGTTAATTCGCAAATAGAATGAAATTATGCTGAATAACTTCCAGGAATTTTATAATATTATTCCGCTGGTAATACTTGGTGCGGGAATTTTAATTTCTATTTTAATAGAAATGTATTCGCAAAAAAGTGAACGGATTCTTCCATGGTTTTCCATCGCAATGTTTCTTGCTGCCGGCTTTCACGCACTGTATAATGTTAATGCTACAGGAGTAATTCTGCAGGATATGCTTGCCACCGGCGGCAATGTGAATATATTCCATTTCATTTTTAATTTTGGCGCTGCTATTGTTTGCCTTCTTTCAATTGATTATATAAAAAAATATGGTGTTTATTACGGAGAATATTATATACTTATCCAGGCTTCTGTTCTTGGCATGATGCTTATGGCAGGTGCAAAAGACCTGATAATGATCTTTATGGGCCTGGAAGTTATGTCCGTCTGTTTCTATGCACTGGCAGGATTAAACAGGAAAAAAATAAAGTCTAATGAAGCTTCATTAAAATATTTTTTGCTGGGTGCCTTTGCAACAGGTTTTATAGTGTATGGAATAGCTTTAATTTACGGTACTGTTCAAACAACCTCAATTGATGTTATAGTTGCTAAATTTCAGCAGCTTAGCGGAAATATCCTTTTCATTGCAGGGATGCTTCTGTTTTTAATTGGGTTTTCATTTAAGATAGCTGCATTTCCTTTTCATATGTGGGTACCGGATGTATATCAGGGTGCTCCTACCACAATTGCAGGATTGTTTTCAACAGGCGGAAAAGCTGCCGCTTTCAGTGCCATAATAGTTACTCTCGGGGCAGTATTTATTGCAGGTAATATTATAAATATATTTCAACCTTATCTTGCTGTAATAGCTTTGTTATCAATGCTCTTCGGCAGTATAGTAGCAATTGCCCAAACTGATATTAAGAGGATGCTTGCATATTCTTCCATTTCCCATGCAGGATATATGGCCATAGGGCTTGCGGCAGGAAATTACGAAGGCATTGCCGGAATAATATTTTACCTTGCCGCTTATACTTTTATGAACCTCGGAGCTTTCGGCATTGTTGCTTTAATAGAAGGTAAGGAAGAAACAAATTTAGATATAAACTCTTATTCGGGTTTGTCATCCCGTTCTCCAATGCTTGCTGCAATGCTGTCATTATGTATGTTTTCGCTTGCCGGGCTTCCGCCTTTTGCCGGTTTCTTTGGTAAATATTATGTTTTTATTGCCGCAATAAAAGCTGATTTAACATGGCTTGCCATTGTGGGTGTTGTTTCAAGTGCAATTAGTGTTTATTTCTATTTAAGAATTGTTGTCCTGATGTATTTCAAGGAATCTACCGGTGAATTAGAACTTGAAGAAAGCAGTACAGGGCTGCTTGGGGTTATTATCTCAGTTCTTCTGGTAATTGTTATGGGATTTTTACCCGGTTCAGTTATCAACTTGATTTCATCCTTCTTAAACATATATTAATATATTCTCATTTATCCCCCTAACAATCGTACGATTTATGTACAAAATCGGTACGATTCAGACCTATTTCACTTTGAAAGAAGTATAATTTATTTAAATTACATTATTTAATTTTTGATTTATGGGAAGCAAACTTGAACCTTGTAAAAACAAAAGTTACAATTCTACACGCAGTTTTACTAATGATTTTCTGGCTTCTGTTGAGCGGATTTTTCGATTTATTTCATATATCACTTGGTGTTTTTTCGGTTATTCTCGTACTGGTAATAAACAGAAAAATAAGACAGCATAATTATTTCGATGAAATGCTGCCTGGTGTCAAACATATAAGATTTTTAAGGCTTCTTTATTTTATTCCATGGCTTTTATGGGAAATTGTTCTGTCGAGCTTTAGGATTGCATTCCTTATCATTCATCCTAAAATGCCTATTAAAGCCGGCTTAATCAAATTCAAAACAAATTTGCCTCACATGAATGCAAAAGTTTTTCTGGGAAATGCTATAACATTAACGCCTGGTACTGTAACTCTGGAAATAAAAGGGAATGACTTTTTAGTACATGCAATGACTAACCAGGCAACCGAAGAACATATTGATCACTCTCTTACAGTTGAGGTTGCCAAATTGTATTATCTTGATCCCGGGAAGGTTGTTTATGATGAAATTGTTATTACCTCAATGGAGGAAATTTGATGGAGACATTTTTTCTTTTTATAGCCATCAGCTTAACGGTGATCATTATAATTCCTTTTTACAGGGTAATTAAAGGCCCTACTGTATTTGACAGGCTGCTGGGTACCGGTGCAATCGGAACAAAGGTTACTGTAATTATTTGTTTAATAGGATTGCTGTTTAACAGGCTTGATATGTTTATTGATATTGCTCTCGTTTATGCCATATTAAATTTTATTACTGTAATTATTGTTTCAAAATACTTTGAAACGGATAAGGCAAAAGAATGACGGAAATAGGAAATATTTTAACAATAATATTTGTTGTGGCAGGTACTTTTTTTATGCTTGTTGGAAGTATTGGTGTTGTAAGGCTGCCTGATTTTTTTACCAGGTCGCATGCAACAAGTAAATCAGATACTCTCGGAATTATGCTTGTTCTTGGTGGGCTGGCAATTTTTGAAGGCTTAACATTAACAGGAATTAAATTAGTTCTGGTTGTATTTTTTGTTGCTTTGGCTAACCCGGCAGGTTCACATGCACTTGCCCGTTCGGCTTTGTTTTTTGGAATTAAACCCTGGTTTAAAGGTGAACCTGAACAACGTGGAAAAGGTGAATAAATGCATTGGGAATTAGAAACTGCACTTTATGTTTTTATTTTAATTGCAGCAATAGTTGCACTTCATGTTAAAGATCTTTTAACAGCAGTAGTATCATTAAGTGTTTTCAGCTTTATTCTTGCACTGCTTTTTACATCAATGGGTGCAGTTGATGTGGGATTTATGGAAGCATCAGTTGGTGCAGGAGTAACAGGTGCTTTATTTATAGTAGCAATATACAGAACCTCAAGGAGGAGCAAAGATTGAGATTTATTCAATATTCTATAATCCTGGTTTTCGGTTTGTTACTTATTTATGCAACTTTGTCTTTACCATTCAGAGGCCCGGCATCAAAAGCTGTGGGAATTGAAAAGGCAATTGGCGATAAAGATCTTCCCTCTGAATATTATATAAAAAATGCATACAAGCAAACAAATACTCCAAATATTGTTACAGTAGTTTTAGGGGATTATAGAAGTATCGATACACTAGGAGAAGAAGCAGTTATTTTTACAGCAGGAATAATTTGTTTTATGTTACTGATGAGAGAAAAGAAAAAATAGTACAGACGTTCCTGTCTTTAGCGGCTATGTTTTTTTCAAATGAACGGGCAAGAATGTCTGTTCTGCAAATCTAACTTAAGTAGAATAATGAATTACAAAAGTGACAGCCCCATAATATTAATTGTAAGCAGAATTATAGCTCCATATATAATGCTCTTCGGGCTATATGTAATTTTCCATGGTCATTACAGCCCCGGCGGCGGCTTCCAGGGGGGAGCTATTATTGCTGCTTCATTTATCTTAATTCGTATAACTAATGACCCGGAAGTTGATGAGCAGCATTTTATGAAATCACTCGGCATTCCGCTCGGTTCGGTTGGTGTAATTATTTTTTTTGCTGCGGGTTTTTTAGCAATGTTGTTCAATTTAAATTTTCTTGATTATAGCTATCTTACTTTTACCGGGCTTTCACCTGCTGATGCCCGTTCAATCGGAATACTTATTATTGAAATAGGAGTTGGAATTGCCGTAACAGCAATACTTGTCTCTCTTTTTGACAGTCTGCTTGGAGAAATTGATGAACTTTGAAACAACCTTTGAAAATATAATTGAATACTATGACTATTGGTTTATAATTCTTCTTCTTATGGTAGGATTATATGGAATGATCATAAAAAGAAATCTTGTAAAAAAAATAATTGGTATGACAATTTTCCAGGCAAGTATTATTTTATTTTTTATTGCAAGTGCTACAAAGTATCAGGCAACAGTTCCGATTTATACTCCTTCTATACCTAATACAGATGTTGCTAGTTACATTAACCCGCTTCCTCATACACTAATGCTTACAGCAATTGTAGTTGGCGTTGCTACATTAGGTGTTGCATTCTCATTACTTGTCCTTATTTATAACAGGTATAAAACTCTTGATGAAAAAGATTTATTGGAATTATGCTCTAATGAAGACATATCAGGTCAGGCGAAATGATTGAAAGAAATCTTCCTGCTTTAATTCCGCTTTTATTTTTAGCTTCTGCTCTTATTGTTCCTTTAATAGGTCTGTGGAAGAGAAATGCTGTTTTTGCTGTTACGCTTTTTTCATTCTTAATTGTATTTGCACTTTCCGCTTATGGATTTGTTTTTGTTTTAGAGAACGGAACTGTAAGATATTTTTTTGGAGGCTGGCCTCCGCCTTTTGGGATAGAATACTACTATGATTCTCTGGCTGCATTTGTATCTCTCGTAATAAATGTAGTTGCTTTAATTGTAATTATTCATTCCGGTAAAATGGTTAATGCCGAAACTGAATTTAAAAAGATTCCTTTCTATTCAATAGTTGCACTTCTTCTCTGCGGGTTAAACGGTATTGTTCTGACAGGAGATTTGTTTAATCTTTATGTTTTTATTGAAATATCATCCCTGGCTGGTTACGCTTTAATTGCTATTGGAGAAAAGAAAGCTCCCTTTGCCGCATTCAGGTACCTCATTATCGGTACAATCGGAGCATCATTCTATTTGCTCGGCATTGGGTATTTATACGTAATGTCAGGTACTTTAAATATGATGGATATGGCTGCTATGCTTCCGGGCATAAACGAAAACCCTGCTATTATTATTGCATTAACTTTAATGGTAAGCGGCATTGGAATTAAAACTGCAATATTCCCGATGCACGGCTGGCTTCCCGATTCATACACATATGCGCCTTCAGCTTCTTCTGCCTTAATTGCCCCAATTGGAACTAAAGTAGGTGCCTATATTTTAATCAGACTTTTATTCTTCATTTTCGGAGTGGAATATTTCAGTATCAATCTTCCCATAGCTGATATTCTTGCATTCCTTTCTGCCGGGGGAATTATCTTCGGCTCTGTTATGGCAATGGCACAGAATGAGTTAAAAAGGATGCTTGCCTACAGCAGCATTGCCCAGATAGGTTACATAGGGCTTGGGATAGGAATGGCAAACCCTCTTGGCTTTGCAGGGGCCCTCCTTCATCTTTTAAATCATGCTTTTATGAAAGCCTGTTTATTTCTTGTTGCCGGAAATTTGAGATATAAACTTGGTCATTCCGATATTTCAAAGTTTGATGATACCTACAGAGTAAGATTTCCCTGGACCATGGCTTCATTTACCATTGCAGCATTATCAATGATCGGGCTTCCTCCCATGGCAGGATTTTTCAGTAAATGGTATTTGGTTCTTGCAACAATTGATAATCAGAGCTGGCTTTTTCTTGGTGTTATTCTCTTAAGCAGCTTGTTGAATGCTGTTTATTTCTTCAGGGTTTTGGAAAAGGTTTATCTAAAATCACCATCTGCGGTTTTAGCAAGCGAAGATAGTTCCGCTGTTACAAGCAATCCTTCTGTTAAAAATGAAGAGCCTTCATTTTCATTAGTAATGCCTGTAATTGTATTAGCCGCTGGGTTAATAATCCTGGGATTATTAAACGCTTTTATTGTGGATATAATAATGAAGATGTATCCTGGTGGATAATCTAATATATATATAAATTTTTTAAGACTTATGAACATTAATTTTATCAAATGAATTACAATGATATTTACATATCGTTAATTCCATTTTTTGTGGTTGCAGTATCATTGGCGGCTGTTCCATTAATTCTTTTAAGTTCACGATATCCAAACCTCAGAGAATTCTGGACGATTCTTGCTAGCGTTGTTAAGTTTGGGCTGGTGTTATCTTTGCTTCCCGGTGCACTTACAGGAAGAATTGCCGAGTTTACAATATTACAAATTGCGCCCGATATCGGCTTAACATTACGTGTTGACCAATTCGGAATTTTCTTTGCTCTTATTGCTTCAGGCTTGTGGATTTTTACCTCATTCTACTCAATTGGATATGTAAGAGGAAATAGCGAGAAAAAACAAACCAGATATTTTGCCAGCTTTGCTGTATGTCTTTCTGCTACAATGGGAATTGCTTTTGCAGGCAATCTTTTAACTTTTATAATTTTTTATGAAATGCTTACAATAGCAACTTATCCTTTAGTAATCCATAAGGAAAATAAGGAAGCAATTGCTGCAGGAAGAAAATATCTTATATATACTTTATCAGCCGGTGTTATTTTAATTGCCGCTGCAGGATTAACATATTACTATACTGGTACACTTGAATTCAATCCCGGTGGAATTTTTGAGGGCATCATAATTTCGCAAAACTCTGCAGTAGTTCTCTTTTTATTGTTTTTAAGCGGAGTAGGTGTTAAAGCAGGTATTATGCCGTTTCATAGCTGGCTTCCTGCAGCAATGGCAGCACCTACTCCCGTAAGTGCTTTGCTTCATGCAGTTGCTGTTGTAAAATCAGGTGTGTTTGGCGTTATAAGAGTTGTTGGTTTTATTTTTGGTCCGGAATTTATGGCTAATTACGGCTTGAATAACCTGCTGCTTATCTTTGCAGGCACTACAATTATACTTGCCTCACTTATCGCTTTTAAGCAGGATAACTTAAAAAAACGATTAGCTTATTCTACAATCGGGCATTTATCGTATATAGTTTTAGGAGCTGCCCTCCTTTCACCTTCGGGGTTTACCGGCGGAATAATGCATATTGCTACTCATGCAACTATGAAGATAACTTTATTCTTCTGTGCCGGTGCTATTTATGTTAATCTTCATAAAGAAAATATAAGTGATTTAAAAGGTATAGCTAAAGTAATGCCGTGGACTATGGCGGCATTTACAATTGGCTCTATGGGGCTGGCAGGCATTCCTCCGATAAATGGTTTTGTAAGCAAATGGTTTCTTGGGGTTGGAGCTGTACAGTCAGATCAGGTAATTGCTCTTTTCATACTAATAACCAGCGGTATTTTAAATGTCGGGTATTTTTTCCCAATAATTAAAACAGCTTATTTTGATGAAGGAAAAGGACTGGAAAAATATGGTGAAGCATCAATGCTTATGGTTTTTCCAATCATGATTACTGCTGTTCTGTCAATTCTTTTTGGGCTGAATCCAAATTTATTTTTCAATTTCTATTCTCTTGCTGTTGATATTACAAATAATATTATGAATGGATTTATGTTCTCAGGAGGGTAGTTTATTGATATCTGTAAAATAATTTGTTTTAACTTTGATAATTATGAGTGATTTAAATTATGAAAAAATGGCAATGGATATCATTGGTAATAATAACAATTGCTTCTCTTGCAGTTGAGTTTTTCTTTTTAGGAGAATATGAAAAACACTGGTGGAGTGCAATTCCCGGATTTTATATAATATTCGGTTTTATCGGATGTACAGCAATAATTTTTTTATCAAAAGCTTACGGAAAAATGTTAGTACAAAGAAAAGAAGATTATTATCAGAGAGAACATGATGTTCAATGATTTTCTAAATATACCTGCTTTAATATTAATTGCAGGAGCGTTTATTCTTCCTCTTATCCCTAAGAATCTTCGTTCTGCAGTATTCTTAATATTTCCATTAATTTCTTTATACATTATCTGGATTTTATCTGATGGATTTATTCTTACGGTTAATATTGCAAATTATGATTTAGTGCTTTGTAAAGTTGATAAACTCAGCAAAGTTTTCGGTTATATTTTTGCAATCATTACTTTTATCGGGGGAGTCTACTCCTATCATATTAAAGAAACCGGGCAGCAATCAGCGGCTTTATTGTATGCGGGCGGTGCAATGGGCGTGGCTTTTACAGGTGATTACATAACATTCTATCTGTTTTGGGAGTTAATGGCTGTTGCTTCTACTTATTTAATATGGGCAAGAAGAACACCCCAGGCTAAACAAGCAGGAATGCGTTATATACTGGTTCATATTTTTGGAGGAAGTTTAGCGCTTGCCGGAATAATTCTTCATGTAACTGAAACTGGCTCTATACTTATTAGTTCGCTGGCTCCTGATGGAAGGCTGGCTTCAATTCTTATACTTATTGGTGTTGCTATAAATGCAGCTATTCCACCTCTTCACGCCTGGCTTGCTGATGCTTATCCTAAAGCAACTGTAACCGGTGCAGTTTTTCTCAGCGCTTTTACCACTAAAACTTCTGTATATGTTTTATTAAGAATTTTTCCGGGCTGGGAAATTTTAATTTTTTTCGGTGTTGCAATGGCATTATACGGTGTGGTTTATGCAGTTCTTGCAAATGATATAAGAGAACTTTTAGCATATCATATTATCAGCCAGGTTGGTTATATGGTTGCCGCTGCCGGGTTGGGAACTGAGATGGCAATTAATGGTGCGGCTGCCCATGCATTTAGTCATATTCTTTATAAGGCACTTCTCTTTATGGGTGCCGGTGCAGTTCTTTATTCTACAGGCAGAAGCAGGTTAACAGAACTTGGAGGATTAGCGAAGGCAATGCCGGTTGTCCTCGGGTTATATATGATTGGTGCTTTTTCAATTTCAGGCTTTCCTTTGTTCAATGGTTTTATCAGCAAATCAATTATAGTTGCAGCAGCCGGTACTTCACAGTATGATACTGCAATGCTTCTGCTGATGCTTGCCTCAATCGGTACTTTCCTTCATACCGGATTGAAGCTCCCTTATTTTACCTGGTTTGGTGAATCAAAAGAAAAAATTTCTCCGGCAAAAATACCTGTTAATATGATTATCGGAATGGCCGCAGCAGCATTTCTTTGTACTTTATTTGGTATTGCTCCTTCATTACTTTATATACATCTGCCATATCCAATCAATTATCAGCCCTACACTCTTTATCACCTTATGGAGACAACCCAGATTTTAATTTTTACTTTTATTGCGTTCTGGGCTTTCAGAAAAAAATTAGCCGGAGAAGATACCATTGCTCTCGATTCGGACTGGCTCTACCGGAGATATGCCCGGAGCTTCAAAAAGATTTTTGTTGATGAAGTCGATTTTGGTTTTAACATTGTGGAAAATCTTTTTGCCAGATTAACTGCATCTCTGGTGGAATTTAGAAAAAATCCCCTGGTTCTCTTTTCCAGGAAAGAAGATGAGTATTACGACCCTGATAAACAAAGACCTTCTTCACAGTTTTTAATAATGTTAATTTTAGCAAGCTTTCTTTTAATAGCTTTGATAAGTATTATTTAATAGTTTTGTATCTAATCGTAGCACAAATTAGTTTTCTTTTAGCATATATAATTTTTGCAAATTGATTATCTGCTCTGCGGGCTAATTTTTCAACTCTCTCCTTTATTTAGTATTTTTATTCCGTTTAATAATTCGTAAACTAAAAAATTGTAAATCCTATGATACCTTTATTTTCTACGGCTCAGGTTATAGATGTTGATACTTATGCAATTAACCAGTTGAACATGCCTTCAATAATGTTGATGGAAAATGCTGCAATAAATATTTGCAAGATAGCCAGAAGAAAATTTCAAACTCTAAATCATCCCATTAATAATATTGGTTTTCTTTGCGGTAAGGGGAATAATGGCGGTGATGGTTTTGCGGCTGCGCGGCATTTTGCCAACAGCGGTTATAGAGTTACGGTTCTGCATACCGGAGATATCGATGAAATGTCACCGGATGCTGTTACAAATTTTTTAATTCTTGGAAAACTGGCTGAACAGAATAAAAGTATAACAATTAAAAAATATAATGGCATCAAAACATTGAATGCTCTGCAAAATTGCGAAGTGATTTTTGATGCATTACTCGGCAGCGGCGCTAAAGGGGAGTTAAAAGATCCTTATAAAGCTATCATACAAAAAACCAACCGTATGGATGTTTTCAGAATTGCAATTGATATTCCCACAGGGCTAAATGCCGATACAGGTTATGGTGAAGATATTTTTCAAACCGATCTTACTATTACTCTTGGCGAGTTTAAAAGGGGTTTGTTTTATAGTGATGGTTATGCATATGCCGGAGAAGTAATTAAGGGTAATATAGGTATAGGTAATTCATATTTTGATAATCTTGATGTATCGGAATATCTTGTAGAACCTGAGGATATTCTCTCATTTATTCCTCAAAAGAAAAAAAACTCTCATAAATACTCGGCAGGAAAAGTTTTTACAATTGCGGGTTCTGGTAAACTGCCCGGAGCGGCCGCACTAACATCTAAAACAGTATTAAAAACCGGCGCCGGCTCGTCAATTCTTGCTTTTCCCAAATCAGTAAGGAAACTGGTTCATAAAAATTTGCTTGAAGTAATTGTTGAAACTTATGAAGATGAAAAAAAAGAATGCCTCTCTGGAACAAATCTTAAAGAAATAAATAAAAGAATTGAATGGGCAGATGTTGTTGCAATTGGCCCGGGACTAGGAAGGGCTGAACATACTCAGGCGGCAATCCTCCAAATTATAAAAAAACACAGGTATAAAAATATAGTAATTGATGCGGATGCTGTTTTTGCCCTGGGAGATGGAAAATATAAAGATTTAACTTTGCAAAATGCAGTCCTTACACCGCACCATGCAGAATTTTCTAATCTTTTAGGCGTGGAAACCGGTGAATTAAAAAAAGACATATTATCATATGGTAAAAAGTTTGTTGATGAAACGGGTTCATACCTGGTATTAAAGGGAGCACCGACAATAATATTTAACCCTGCCGGTGAAGTTTTTATTAATACCACAGGGAATGCCGGCATGGCTAAATTCGGAACCGGTGATGTATTGACCGGGGTTCTAGCCGGTTTTATGGCTCAGTCAAAAAACTTAGAAGAAGCAGTATTGTGCGGAGTTTATTTACACAGTCTTACGGCTGATCTACTGCTAAAAGATTTTACCGAGTATGGATATACAGCAGCTGATTTAATCAATAAATTTCCGGCTTCAATAAAATTTATAAGGAAATCATTTGCTTAAATATTTATTAGAGAAAAGGAAATCGGTTTATGCCCTGTTAACCTTTTACTGGCTGGCTTTGTTTACGGCAACATCAATACCCGCTTCCAGTGTACCTACACTGGGGGTAAGTGACAAGGTTAAACATTTTGCGGCTTATATGATTTTAACCATATTGCTGAATATTACATTTCTCGTACAGAATAAATTTCCTGTTTTGAACAGGAAATCGGTCCTTTTTACCGTTATAATTGCATCTGTATACGGCATTTTTGATGAATTACACCAGACTTTAATACCGGGGAGAAGCTGTGAGTTTTTAGATTGGGCTGCTGATGTTGGTGGTATATTACTCGGAATAATTTTTGTTAAAATATTACTTCCTGCCGGTCAGAAAGTTAAACAGCCGTATTAATTAGTGATAATAATGCACTGGCTGGAACATAAATTTCATACAAAAAGTATAAATTATATAATTGACAAAAGTCAGGCGTTTTGTTAACTTTAATGATGAAAAATCTACTTGGGAGGAGTTGATAAATGGCTAGTTTAAAAAATCCAAAGGCAGATTTGAGGCGAAAATATCAGAAAGTTTTAGAAATAAGTATAATTGCTTCTCTTGTACTTTTAATAGTCGCTTTCAAATTCTTCCCCAATCTTGAAGCCAAAGAGGTAACTCTCGAAGGGCCGCAGGAACTTTTTAACGTTGAAGATATACAGCATACAAAACAGGAGAACAGGCCTCCGCCGCCTCCAAAACCACCAATTCCTATTGAAGCTCCATCTGAAGATGTTCTTGAGGATATTGAAATTGGAGATACAGAAATTGACATGACTGAACAGATGGAAGCTCCGCCTCCACCTAAAGAAGAAAAGAAAATTGTTGAGGAAGAACCTCAGTATTTCGTTGCTGTTGAAGAAATGCCCGAACCAATTGGCGGTATTCAGGCTATACAGAGTAAAATTGTTTATCCTGAAATAGCAAAAAGAGCCGGCGTTGAAGGTAAAGTTTATGTGCTTGCTTTTGTTGATGAGCAGGGAATAGTTACTAAAGCCGAAATAATAAGAGGTCTTGGTGCCGGTCTTGATGAAGCAGCCTTATCTGCTGTTAAGCAGACCAAATTTAAACCAGGTAAACAGAGAGGTAAACCTGTTAAAGTACAGGTGTCAATACCAATCGTATTTAAGCTTCAGTAATTGCTTATAAAATGTTATTGAAATTAAAAACGCCTCGCTTGAGGCGTTTTTTAATTTTAAACATCATCATCCTTCCTCTTCAGGAACTTCTCTAAGCTTACGGGGTAAAAAAAGAGTAGCAAAATAATAGTTCCCCTCATCAATATTTAAAAGGTGGAGGTTATATGTTACTCAGAAAGAACCCGAGGGCTGATTTAAGAATAAAGTATAAAAGATTTTTAGAAATCAGCCTCATACTCTCCTTAATACTTCTTATTGCCGCGTTTAAATATTTCCCGGAATTTGAAGCCGCTCATGTTTATATGGAACCAAGCCAGGACTTAATAACCTGGGAGGATATAGCCCATACAAAACAAAATAGTACTCCGCCTCCTCTCCCCAAACCTGCAGAGCCATTAGTAACTCTTTCAAATGAGATACCGGAGGAGATAGAGTTTTTATCAACAGATATTAATGACAATCCTGTTGTACCTCTTCCGCCGCCGCCGCTTGCCAGAACAATAGAAATTGAAGAGGATTTTATACCTGTTGCAGAAACAATGCCTGAATTAATTGGAGGGATACGTGGCCTTCAGGAGAAAATTATTTATCCTGAAATGGCAGTTAGGACAGGCGTCCAGGGAAAAGTTTATATTATGGCATATGTGGATGAAAAGGGGGATGTTGTTAAAACTGAATTAATAAAAGGAATTGGCGGCGGGTGTGATGAAGCTTCGTTGAAAGCCGTAAGTGAATCCAAATTTTCTCCGGGTAAACAAAGGGGTAAACCTGTTAAAGTAAAGATAGCAATTCCTGTAGTTTTTAAATTGAATAAATCTTAAGTAAAGCGCCTGCGGGCGCTTTGTTTATTCATTCTTCTTTCCTTATTAACCGACTTTTTCCTTTCATTCACCGATTACACCTTTAATTTTATTTCTTTTAGAAATAGTTTTACGCAATAATTTATGAGGGGTTATCCGGGGAAAATTTAGTGACAGCATATTTTAATGTGAAATATTATCAAATAGTAGTATATTTAACGCTTATTTTTAAAGAATTAACAAAAAAACGGATATTTTGTGAGACTTATATTATTCATAATTCTCTTTAGTACACTACGCTTGTTCGGGCAGGATACTTTAGTACTTAATCTTGAGAAAAGTATTGAGCTTGCTATAAAACATAATCATGACCTGAAACTGGCAAGGCTGGATAAAGCCAAGGCCGATGAACAGGTTGATGAGGCATGGGGTTCTTCCGTTCTGCCGAACATTTCAGGAAATGTTGATTACAACAGGGCGATAAAACGCGGTGTAATTATTATTGATGCTCCTGGATTCAGCGGTTCGTTTCCGCAGGGTACAGAAAATACTTTAACATTTGGCGCAACCCTTGAGCAGCCTTTATTTACAGGGGCTGTTTTCCTTGCTGTAAGAGTAGCTAAAACATATGCCGATATACAGTCAAAGTTAGTTAATGCCACTGAGGCTGACGTAATTGTTAATACCAAGAATGCATATTATTCAGTCCTTTTGGCAAAAGATGTATTAGAACTGTCAAGGCTAAATCAAAATTTAGCACAAGAGAACCGGGTAAACACCGAAACTATGTTTAAAGCCGGAGTTGTTCCTGAATATGATTTTTTACGTGCAAGGGTTCAGGAGAAGAACTTAATTCCTGAAGTACAACAGGCCGAAAATTCGCTTGTCTTAGCCGAGAACCTCTTAAAATATGTAACAGGGCTTGAATTAAATCAGCCTGTAAAAGTTAACGACTCTCTTGTGTTAAAAGAACTTCCGCTTCCGGAGTATGATGATTCGAAAAACCAAATGTTATCCGGTAACTTTACTTTAAAAGGTCTGGAATTGCAGATTGCCCTGCAGGATGACAATGTTTCATATCAGTTTACTAAACATTTTCCTGAACTGTATTTAAACGGAAGCTGGCAGGCACAGGCACAGGAGGATGATCCCCGTTCATTTAATGCGTGGCGTTATAATAATTCTGTTTATTTTGGTTTAAATTTAAAAGTCCCCTTATTTGACGGCTTTCAAACTACTTCCCGTGTACAACAGGCAGAAATTGATCTTCTGATAGCACAGGAAGAATATGATAAGACTGTTAAACTGCTGAAAAATAGTCTCCAGGATGTTTTACTTTCTATTGATCAGAAAAGGGAACAGATTGACGCTTATGAATCAACAATAGAAGAGGCACAGCTTGCTTATGATATATCAATTAAAAGATATTCCAGCGGAGTTGGAACTCAGCTTGAAACTATTGATGCTATGGTTGCATTAAGCAGGGCAAAAGTAAATTATTATACTTCAATTTATGATTATTATGTACTCCATGCACAGCTTGACCAACTGCTGGCAAATAATTCAGCGGATACAAATAATTAACAAACTATTAACCGGTACATATATGAAAAAAGAGATATTTATATTTTTATTATTAGCTGCAATTACAATCCTTTTTAATGCCTGTGGCGATGCCGGGGGTAATATAAAAGAAAAAGAAGACGAAGGAGGTTTTACCTACATAGAAGTAACAGAAATAAAATTTAAGCCTTTTGTACATTACATTGATCTGATAGGGTTTGCCAAAGCTTATTATAAAGCTGATATAGCATCAGAAGAAGGGGGTAAGATTGAAAAATACCTTAAAGCTAAAGGCAGTTATGTAAAGGAAGGTGATGTTATTCTCGAACTGGAAAATGAAGTGCTTAAGGCTAATATGAACGCTACTAAAGCGCAGTATGATATGGCGGAAATTAATTTTAAGAAACAGGAAGACCTTTATAACCAAAAAGTTGTAAGTGAACTCCAGTATCTCAATTCAAAATATGAAAGGGATGCTGCAAAGGCTAATTATGAATTAATGAAAAGCAGGTATGATAAAACTTTCATTAAGGCTCCTTTTCCGGGAATATTTGACGGTAAAAATATTGAAGCAGGTGAGTATGCGGCTCCGGGCAGCCCCATTGTCTCTATGGTAAATATTGACAGAATTAAAGTTGAAGCAGGGGTTCCTGAAAATTATGTGAATGATGTTAAAGAGGGGAACAAGGTTAAGATAGTATTTAATGATCTTGGAGGAGTTTCGTTTGACGAAAAAATATCTTTTGTTGGTTCTTCTATAAATACCGACAACAGGACTTTCCCCATTGAGGTAGTTATTAATAACGGCAATAAAAAGATTAAACCTGAATTAAATGCCCTGGTTAAAATTGAAAAGGCTAACTATAATAATGTGGCGGTTATACCCGAGGAAATTGTTATAAGTACCGATAAAGGAAATGTTGTTTTTGTAGAAAAAAACGGTATTGCTAAAATGAGAGTGGTGAAGGTTCTTAGCCGTTTTAACAATCATGCTGCGGTAAGTGAAGGGCTTAATGAAGGAGATAACCTGGTTACTGTTGGATACCAAAACCTGGTAGACGGCGAAAAAGTAAAAATTCTGGAATAAAAATCTTATGAAAATAACTGATGTTGCAATTGATAATAGAATCAGTATCCTGATACTTGTTATAATTATCGCTCTTTTGGGTATTACAGCCTATGTATCTCTTCCCAGGGAATCATCACCTGATATAGAAATACCTCTTGTTATCGTATCAACTCCATATTTTGGGGTTGCACCCGAAGATGTGGAAAGCCTTGTTACTCAGAAGATTGAAAAAGAAATAAATGCAATAAGTGATGTTAAAGAAATTACCTCTTCATCCTTTGAGGGATATTCATTAATACAGGTGGAATTTGAAAGCGGATATGATATTAGTGAAGCACTTCAGGAAGTAAGAGAAAAGGTTGACAGAGCCAGGCCCGACTTACCACCCGATATAGAAGAACCGGAAATTATTGAAATTAATTTCTCTGAATTCCCCATTCTTACAGTTAATGTTGCCGGCCCTTACAGTCTGGTTAAATTAAAGGATCTAGCCGAAGACCTGCAGGATGATATAGAAAAAATTGACGGTGTACTTGAGGCAAAATTAAGCGGTGGTATGGAGAGGGAAGTACAGGTAGATGTAGACCTTAATAAACTTGCCCATTATAATATCAGGTTTGATGATATAATTGAGTCTATCAGAGATGAGAACAAAACTATTCCCGGCGGAACAATAGACGTTAATAATTCAAGTTTTATTTTAAGAGTTCCCGGTGAGTTTGACAGGCCGTATATAATTGAGAATATTATTGTAAGGCTTCGTGAGGGTAAACCAATATATGTAAAAGATGTTGCCGAGGTGAAATATGACTTTAAGGAAAGAACAAGTTATGCCCGGATAAACGGGGTGGAAACTGTATCAATAAGTGTTTCAAAAAGTGTTGGAAAAAATATTATTCAAATAGCCGACCAGGTAAAACAGATTCTTGAAGATAAGAAAAAAGAACTCCCCGCGGATCTACAGTTATATATTACTGCGGATCAGTCGGAAGAAATTAACAAAATGGTAAAAGAACTTGAAAATAATATTTTTTCCGGGTTGGTTCTTGTTGTTATAGTACTGTTTTTCTTCCTGGGCATAAGAAATGCACTTATTGTTGCTATTGCAATTCCTCTAAGTATGCTCATATCATTTTATGTTCTGCAGGCGATGGATGTTACCTTAAACTTTGTTGTTCTTTTTGGGTTAATCCTTGCACTGGGAATGCTTGTTGATAATGCCATAGTAATAATAGAAAATATATATAAGTATCTTGAAGAAGGAAATACGCTGGTACAAGCCGCCAAGCTGGGAACTGCCGAAGTGGCATGGCCTGTTTTTACATCAACGCTTACAACAGTAGCTGCCTTTTTCCCATTACTTTTCTGGCCAGGTATTGTTGGTGAGTTTATGCTTTATATACCGCTTGTATTAATTATAGTACTTTTAGCATCGCTATTTGTAGCATTGATTATAAACCCGGTATTTGCCTCCAAACTTATGAAGCTAGAACATCCGGATGATGTACCTCATACACGCTTCCAAAAAATCATTCATCCTCTTAACAGGGTAACTCATTTTTTTGTTGATGTTCTTTTACCAAAAGTGTTAAATAGTTATGAAAAGACTCTAAATATTGCTCTTGGCGCCCATAGAGAACCGAAACAAAAAATTCATCCCCGCAATTGGCTTGGTGTTGCTGCAATATTACTGTTCTTTTTCGTACTGCTGCCAGCGGCTAATTTTCTGTTCCCCGGTGGAATTGTATTAATTATCTCGCTTACAGCAGGAATAGGAATCATTTTTTTATTTACACATAACAGGCTAAAAGTTATTTGGGCTACCTTCTTTTTCTTATTTTTTACTACTGAGGTTTATGGACTTTTAGGGCATGGTGTGGAGTTTTTCCCGAAAACTCAGCCGCCAAGAATATTTATTACGGTAGAAGGCCCCAGCGGTACAAATATAGACATGTCAAATAAAATTGCTAAGAATATTGAAAAACGGCTTGAAGAATATAACAATACAAACGTAAAAGATGTGCTTGCTGTAGCTGGTTCATCAAATAATCCATTTGATGCAGGCAGCTCAACTCCAAATAAAAGTACTATTACAATTCAGTTTATCGATTTTGAAGAAAGGGAACAGTCGTCACTAATTACCACCGAGGAAATCAGGAATATTGTTCTGAGAACTGCTGGTGCCGAAATACAGGTTGAACAGGAGACCGGCGGGCCCCCGGTAGGTGCTGCAGTAAGTATTGAGATAAGCGGGGAAGATTACAATTTGCTGGGGAAAATTGCAGCAGATGTAAGAGAAAAAATTAAAGATATGCCCGGAGTAGTGGATTTAAACGATGATTTTGATGACGGCCGCCCTGAACTTCGGGTAGAAATTAACAGGGAGAAGGCTGCACTTTACGGCTTAAATACTTCTGTTATAGCTAATGCTGTTAGAACGGCCGTGCAGGGTACGGAAGCTTCAAAATACAGGGTGGATGAAGAAGAATATGATATTACCGTTAGATTAAAAAAAGATCAGCGTAATGATATTAGTTCACTTAATAACCTTAAAGTTATTTATAATAATAAAGAAGGAAAGACACTAAGTGTTCCTTTAATAAGTATTGCCAATGTTTATAAATCAACAGGCCCTGGCGCTATAAGACGCAAAAATCTGGAGAGAGTTATAACAGTTACATCAAATGCATCCGAAGAATACAATCCTAATGATGTGTTGGACGCTGTAAAAGCTGAAATGGCAAACTTTAAACTTCCACCAGGCTATTCAATTGAATTTACCGGGCAAAGTCAGGAACAGGATGAAGCTTCTGCTTATCTCTTAAAGGCTTTTTCAATTGCCATCCTGCTTATTTTTATGATACTTGTTATACAGTTTAATTCCTTAAGCCAGCCTTTAATTATTATGAGTGCCGTAATCATTTCTCTTATTGGTGTATTTATCGGACTTATCGTATACCAGATGCCGTTTGGTATTGTAATGACCGGAGTTGGGCTGATAAGCCTTGCAGGAGTAGTTGTAAATAATAACATTGTTCTTATAGATTACATGAACATATTAAGAAGAAAAGGCCTGACAAGAAGGGAAGCTGTGGTTGCAGCAGGGTTAAGGAGATTCAGGCCTGTTACTCTTACTGCTATTACAACTGTATTAGGCTTAATTCCTCTTACTTTTGGGTTTGGCTTTGATATTTATACATTTTCTTTTACAGGTTCAGGTGAAAGTGCCCAGTTCTGGAAGTCAATGGGTATTGCTGTTATGTTTGGGTTAACATTTGCAACTGTTCTTACACTGGTTGTTGTGCCCGTTATATATACTACCCTGGATGATATGCCCGAAGCATTCAGACAGGTAAGGATTGGAACAGTTAATTTTGTTAAGTATAAAATATTCCGGTTAAAAGCTTAAATAAAGAACTTATAGGCTGTTAAAAATTCTACTGTTAATTATTTAACAGCCTCACTTTTCCGGAATATCTTGCACTGCCCTTTGGTTTTATCTAATTTAGCAAGAAACAATTAAGCCGCTCTGTTGAATTTTGAAAACTCATCCGGAGATATGAATTTAATAAGTAGTATATCTGCACCGGGTAATACATGCCTGTAAAAAGCAAAACAGATAATAAACTAAAGACAGTTCTGCCTGTTATTATTATTATTTTATTAGCAGATTTATTATTTCTTTATTATCTAAAATATAATAATCAAAATCTTTCCTTATCAGAATTCCGGCTGACCAACATAGGTAATTTTCTCAACCTGTTTTTTACGGTTGTTTGTATAGTTGGATTAATTTTATATTCAGCACAAAGAAAACTAAAACCTAACACAACTATAATTATTAGTTTTACGGTAGTTTTAACTATAATATTAATATTTGCTGCCATAAGCATAAAAATTAAACTGCCCCTTGGCAGCAGCTATATGTTTTCTCGACCCTTACCGGAAGTAATTACCGGGTTTCTTTTCCTTCTGCACCTTTTTATATTATTTATATTTATATCCTTTCTATGGTTCAGTTTATTTGGGGGAAGAGACCTGCTGATTTTACGGGCATCTGTTAATTCGGTTATTATTGTTGTAGTGCTCTTTTTATTTGCTTTTCTTTACCTGAGTACAAAAAAGGATGTTAGAGGAATTAATCTTAAGACGAAAAGCCAGGCTAACATTGCTGTTGTGCTTGGCGCAGCGGTTTGGAGTAATAATGTCCCCAGTCCCAGCCTTGCAGCACGGGCAGAAAAGGCGGCCGAGTTATACAGAAAAGGATATGTAGGACATGTTCAGCTAACAGGCGGGAATGCACCCGGGGAGTTAAGTGAGGCCGAAGTTGCTTATAACTTTATTAAAAAGAAGAGTATAGATACTACCCGCATTCTGCTTGAAAAAAATACTACTTCTACTTCCGAACAGGTGGAATTTATAAAAAATAATTTACTTATAAGTAATTCTGTTGAAAACATTATAATTGTTTCCGATTCCTATCATCTAACAAGAATTGGAGAGATTTGCAGCTTTTACAATGTGAAAGCTGATCTTGTAGCTTCAGATCTTATGCTTAGTTTTGAGAATAAAATTTATTATAAACTGCGTGAAAGTATAGCTTTGATTCTTTTTTGGCTTTTTGCGTTATAGAAAATTCCCATTTGCAGAGCGGGATTTCATTCCGCTAATCTCGTTTAAATATTCAGTTTATTTATGTGCGGCAGAATATCTTATTAAATTTAATATTATCTTTATAGCTAAAAGAAAAATAATTTTGTATTGTTAGAAGATAGTTCTTTAATATTCAGCGAAGTAATAATGTCTCAAATGTTCAAAAGAAGAATTGTAAGGGAAAAAGTTCTTCAAATACTTTATGCTTATGAGATGAACAGGGAAGCCCTTGATAATCTTGTAGGAGGAGTTCTCCAGGATGTACCGGAAAAATCTGACAGGGATTTTGCCAACGATCTTGTAAACAGGGTAATAATTCATAAGAATGATCTGGATGTAAAGATAAAGGAACGGGTTGATAACTGGGAAATTAACAGGATTGCTTTAATTGATAAAATACTTTTAAGGATGGGGCTCTGCGAGATATTTTATTTTCCCGATATTCCGCCGAAAGTATCTATTAATGAGGTAATTGAAATAGCTAAAATATACAGTACGGCCGGCAGCGGAAAATTTATTAACGGAATTCTGGATGCTGTTCTTTCTGATTTGAAAAAAGGCGGTAAGCTTGTTAAAACGGGCAGGGGGCTTGTTGAAGAAACTATAAATAAATCAACACCCAAAAAATAGCTTAATATTGAAATCATTATCCTTATCAAAAGAAAAGAAAAGAATCTTTACCTGGACTCTTTTTGATTTTGCCAATACATCTTTTTCCATTGTTGTTGTTACTTTTCTTTACGCTGTCTACTTTAAAAAAGTAGTTGCAGGCGGTGAAGCCATTGGTGACCTGTACTGGAGCATAGCTACCAGTCTTGCAATGATTGTAACAGCAATAATATCCCCGGTTCTGGGTGCAATTGCAGACTATGCCGCAGGGAAAAAAAGATTTCTTCTTTTCTTTACACTTCTTTGTATTATATCAACATCAGCTTTATATTTTATTGGTGCCGGAAATATTCTTTGGGGTATATTAATATTTGTTCTTGCTAATATTGGATTTGAAGCAGGCCTTGTTTTTTATGATGCATTCCTTCCTGAAATAACTACTCCTAAAAACTACGGCAGAGTGAGCGGTTATGGATTTGGAATGGGTTATCTCGGTTCACTTGCTACATTAGGAATTATGTTCCCCTTCATTCAAAATGACCTTATCAGGGAAACCTTTCCGGTTGCCGCACTTTTCTTTTTAATATTTTCACTTCCATTATTTTTATTCCTTCCCGATTCAAGAAAAAAAGTCGGACATGAAGTTAGTTACTTATCAATAGGAATAAACAGGGTATGGACTACCTTAACTCATCTAAAATATTATAAAAATCTTGCCCTTTTTCTGCTTGCCTACTTTTTTTATATCGAGGGGGTAAATACTGTTATCTTTTTTTCGGGCAATTATGCCAGTACTACTCTTGGTTTTACCGATACCGAGCTGCTTGTTTTTTTTCTTACGGTTCAAACCACAGCTATAGTAGGTTCAATTGTACTTGGAATTGTTGCTGATTCCATAGGCCAGAAGAAAACAATAATTATTTCATTATTTATGTGGCTGGGTACTGTTGTACTAGCATACTATATACATGATAAATCGGCATTTTATATTGTCGGATTATTAGCGGGTGCGGCAATGGGTTCAAGCCAGTCAACCAGCCGGAGTTTAATGTCCAAACTTACCCCCGAAGAAAAGAAAACCGAATTTTTTGGGTTTTATTCTCTCTTTGGTAAAAGTTCAGCAGTTATTGGTCCGCTTGTTTTTGGAATGGTAAGTTATTTATCCGGCAGTCAAAGGCTGGCAATTATTTCAATTGCATTTTTCTTTATTGTCGGCCTGCTGATTTTAACAAAGGTTGAAGATCCAAAGGTAGTAGAGTAGACGCTGCTGAATGAAAGAACTTACACCATTGCTTTAGGGCTGGTTAATCCTGTTTTTTAGCCGGGGGCTGAGATAGCATATAAACAGGCTTTCCGGTCAGTTTATCCACATTCCAGTTAACTGCTTTTGTAGCGGGCAATGAGCGGAATTTACAATCACCATAATTGCAGTATTCACAAAGAGACTGCACACAGTAATCAAAATGAATTTTTACATTTGAATCCGGCAGTACTTCTTTTAAGGATTGCCTGATTCTCCTTTCCTCTTTATGCGATTGTTCCAGGGTATAATAAGCCGGAAATATCATGTGAAGGTCTATAAATATTGTGGTGCCGCTTTTCCAGAACCGCAGTTCATGTATATCAATCCAATAGTCTTTTCTTATAGCAATAAGCTTATTACATATTTTTTCCATCAGTACCGGATCGTTCTCGTTCATCAGTCCGCCTACTGATTCCCGTATAAGCTTATATCCTGTAAAAAGAATATTAACAGCAACTCCAATAGCAAATAAAGGGTCGAAAATTTTATAGCCGGTAATCATTACAAGAAGCACACCAATAATAACACCAATGCTTGTGTAAGAATCGGTTAGTACATGTTTACCATCAGCAGTAAGGGTGAGTGAGTTTGTTTTCTTGCCGGTTCTTACAAGGTACATCCCTAAAATAAGATTAACACCACCGGCGGCTGCCACTATCAAAACACCTAGATCAAGCTGTTTCAACACAGGTACTGTAATAATATCTAATACCGATTTATAAATAATAAACAGGGCAGCGGCAATAATTAACAAACCTTCAACTGCTGCAGAAAAGTATTCAACATTGCCGTGTCCATATGGATGGGAGTCGTCTGCAGGTTTTGAACTAAGAATAATGCTGTATAATGCCATAGAAGTTGCAAGTATATGCACAACTGATTCTGCTGCATCAGAAAAAATTGCGGCAGAACCTGTTAAAAGGTAGGCTCCCA
>JAWOJF010000144.1:0-2507 GCA_046481785.1 Ignavibacteriaceae bacterium
TATGTCAATTTATATACCATTATAATAAAGGGGCAAAAACTAAAATTTTACGTTAATCCTTTTTATAATTAAGAATTCTGATACCTTCCATTCTAATTATTAAGAGGAATGAAAGATGACTGTAGAATATTTAATCATAATCGGTTAAAACAGTCCTATTAAGAATCTAATATTTCTGCTCATATCCTCACCTTGCACCTGCTCTTGCCCTTGCTCTTACTCTTGCTTAACTCTTGCTTTTACTCTTGCCCTTACTCTTAAACTTCCCCCTTTGTATTATCTTCATCCGTTTATATATTTGTTATATAAACTTCAACGGATGTTATGAAAACAAGGATTATTCTCGAAACAAATTTTCCCAACCTTAAATTAGTAAAACGCGGCAAGGTACGCGATATTTATGATGTTGGAGAATATTATTTAATAGTTTCAACTGACAGGCTTTCCGCCTTTGATGTAATAATGGCGCAGGGTATTCCAAATAAAGGGAAAGTCCTTACCAGGATCTCAGAGTTTTGGTTTAATTTTACTCAGAATATTGTTGAAAATCATTTAATTACAACAAATGTAGATGAATTTCCTGCTGCATGTAAGGAATATGCTGACTACCTTGAAGGCAGATCTATGCTGGTAAAAAAAGCTGAAGTAATTCCTATAGAGTGTATAGTTAGGGGTTACATTTCAGGTTCCGGCTGGAGTGATTATAAAAAAACAGGTGCAATATCAGGTATCGAACTCCCGCAGGGCATGGTAGAATCGCAGAAATTTCCAAAGGCATTATTCACACCTTCAACAAAAGCTGAAATTGGCCTGCATGATGAAAATATATCTATTATTGAAGCAGAAACAATAACAGATAAGGAAACCCTTACTAAAATAAAAGATTCTTCTCTTGCTGTTTATAAAGCTGCTGCCGACTATGCTTTGAAAAAAGGGATTATTATTGCTGACACAAAAATGGAATTTGGTATTTACAAAAATGAAGTTATACTTGTTGATGAAGTTTTAACCCCCGATTCTTCCCGCTTCTGGCCTCTTGATAAATATGAACAGGGGAGGGCGCAGGATAGCTATGACAAGCAGTATGTAAGAGATTATCTTATCTCAATAAACTTTAACAGACAGCCGCCTCCGCCGGAGTTACCTGAGGAGGTTATTAATAATACCAGTGCCAAATATCTGGATATTTATGAGAAACTTACCGGGGAAAAATTGGCTTAATTGTAACAAATGATAATAAGAGAGTAATAAGGATATCTAAATTTTTATAGGGGAGCTGTTAATAAAATAATATGAAACTAATGTTTCTTTTCTGAACAACGCCGTATAATTATCCCTGAAAAATGGTATTACCAAATCAGCTTACCGTACTTAGAATAATATTAACTCCTGTTTTTTTTATTTTATTTATTTTAGATGATCCTGTTACTAAACAGATATCTATTGTTGTGTTTGTTATTGCTGCATTAACTGACTGGTACGATGGCTGGCTTGCAAGAAAGTTTAATTATATTACCTCATGGGGTAAATTCTGGGATCCGCTTGCCGATAAAATACTCACTTCATCCGCCTTTATTGGATTTGTTATTCTTGGTGTAATTGATTTATGGATGGTGATTATTATCCTGTTAAGGGATTTTGTTGTTACCGGCCTGCGCGCTTTTGCTGATTATAAAGAACAACCGTTTCCCACAAGCTATTATGCAAAATGGAAAACTTTTATACAGATGGCATTTCTTTATTACCTGCTTGCTGTTTATACAGGAAGCCTTATACCCGCTGTTTATAAAGGAAATGAAGAAATATTCAGTATCCTTTTGAATGAAAAATTTATTTTTTTTGCGATGCTGATTATAACCATAATAACATTTCATTCCGGTGCAACATATCTGTATCAGAACTACAATCTAATTAAAAAACTGTTTGCCCGTGAAAATTAACTTTATTGAAAAACTATTAGGCTCGGGGTTTTATACCGGGTATATTCCATTTGCTTCCGGCACATTTGGTAGTTTGGCTGCATTGGTTATTTATTATATCCCCGGTTTTGAAAATCCCGTTATAATAATCCCTGCAATAATTTTTTTTAGCTCATACGGTATCTATATAAGCGGAAAATTTGAAAAAATATACGGCAAAGATCCCGCTCAATGTACAATTGATGAAGTTGTCGGCATGTGGATATCATTGTTGTTTCTTCCCAAAACTATCCTTATATCATTATTTGCATTCTTCATTTGGAGAATGATGGATATTATTAAGCCATTTCCGGCACGGAAATTAGAAAGCCTACCGGATGGCTGGGGAGTAATGGCAGATGATATTGCGGCATCAGTTTATTCTGTGCTACTTGTTCACATAATTTTGCTTATTTTTGAATAAGTAATTAATGATGCTAAAATCATCAATTTTATTACATAATTTATTTTTATTTAAGAGTATAATTAAATGAATGCTCATATTCTAACAATTGGGGATGAAATTCTTATAGGCCAGACACTTAATAC
>JAWOJF010000241.1:0-9026 GCA_046481785.1 Ignavibacteriaceae bacterium
AAACCGCCCCGGGGATATGGACTTTTTCTGGGAGAACGCCTTGCCGTTTATTATACTGTGGAATCAAATCCAAGCGATGGATGGGCAGACCAGCAGGTTCATAACAATCCTGAAAATAAACGGGAAGAATCTCTTAAATTTGGAACTAATATCATTGTATATGCGTTAACGCAGTAGGTCGGGAGGAGCAGAGGTCGTAGATCAGAAATCAGAGGTCGGAGATCAGAGGTCAGAAATCAGAAATCGGAGGACAGAGATCAGAGGTCGGAAATCAGAGATCAGAGGTCAGAAATCGGAGATCAGAAAAACAAGTAAAAGAATGCTGAAAAGGAATAAAATTGGGTACTGATTCAAACTATTATAAAGAAATAACCGGTAAGCTGGATAACCTTACTAAGAGAGAGTTTATTTTTTATGCTTCTATGGGGCTGCAAATTGCTGCAATAATCTCCATTTCTATATTTACCTCCTTTGCTTTACTTGAAATGGCAGGTCACTTTTCTCCGTCTGTAAGAACTGTTCTATTCTTCCTTTTTATACTTTTTTCAACCGGGGCATTGTCATTCTTCTTTTTAAGGCCTGTCTTTAAATACTTTAAGCTTTTTACCCGGGCTGACCATTATAAGATTGCTGAAAAAGTAGGCAGGAATTTCCCATCTATAAAAGATGACCTGTTAAATGCAATGCAGCTTGTATCAATTGATGGAAATAAAAAAAGATATTCCCCTGATCTGATTAATGCAGCATTCCGGCAGGTTTATAATAAAACCAAAACTATACAGTTTGAGTCAGTTGTAAGTTTTAAGAAATCGAAAGAACTGCTTCAATATACCATCGGAGTTATCCTTTTTTGTTCTGTACTGCTCATATTTGTTCCCGGGTTAAATGCTGCTTCAAACAGGCTGTTGAATTTTGACGATGAGTTTATTCCTCCTGCAAGATTTAGTTTTATTATACAGCCCGGTAACTCACAAATAACAAAAGGTGAAGATGTTGCAGTTACTGTTAAAGTAACAGGACCGCTGCCTAAAGAAGTTTTAATAGCTACAAGGAATGAAGAACAAAGTGAATATGAATATAAAGAACTTACACGCGACTCTCTCGGGGTATATAACTTTAATTTAAGTGCAGTAAGAAACTCATTTAAATATTTTGTTAAGGCAGAGGATGTAAATAGTGAAGAATACCTGATTGAAGTTATAGACAGGCCTGTTATAAAAACATTTGATGTTACTGTTACTTCACCTGCATATTCAAAAATCCCGCAGGTTCAGTTAAAGGATAACGGGAATATAACAGCACTTTTAGGCAGTACTGTAGAAATTAAACTAAGCTCAACTAAAAATCTTGATAAAGCAGAGTTTGAATTTGCAGATTCATCCATAGTTCCTTTAAAAATTAACTCCGCTGAAGCAAGAGGGACTTTCAGGGTAACAAGGGATAATAATTACAGTATTATCCTTTATGATGAAAATAAAAATCAGAACTTATCTCCAATTACATATACGATAAAAGCCTTATATGATTCCTATCCTGCTATTGATGTGGTTGCCCCGAATAAAGATGTAAGCCTTGGCAATGATAATCGCCTTCCGCTGCTGTTAAAAATATCTGATGACTATGGTTTTTCAAAGCTTATACTTAATTACAGGCTTTCGTCCTCAAAATATGAAAAGCCGCAGGAAAATTTTACTTCAATTGAAATTCCATTTGATAAAATATCCAAAGAGACCGAGGTGAATTATGTATGGAATTTATCAAGACTTAATCCCGGAGTAGAAGATGTTATTACCTACTACCTGGAAATTTTTGACAATGATAATATAAACGGCCCCAAATCTACAAAGAGTTCAACATTTAATGTAAGAGTGCCGGCTTTGGATGAAATTCTTGCCTATGCTGAAGAAACACAACAGCAGGCTGAGATTGATTTAAAAGAAGTATTAAAAGAAGCTGAGGAACTGAAAAAAAATCTGGAAAAAATTGATCAGGATCTGAAAAAGGATCAGAAAGAAATTACCTGGGAAGAAAAAGAAAAAATAGAACAGGCAATGGAAAATTTTGAGCAGCTTCAGGATAAAATGGAAAATATAAGTGAACAGCTTGATAAAATGCAGCAGGAGCTTCAGAAAAATAATCTTCTTTCTGAACAGACTCTTGAAAAGTATATGGAACTGCAAAAGCTTATGGATCAGCTCTCCAGCGAAGAAATGAAAAAAGCCATGGAACAGATGCAGAATATGCTCCAAAAGCTCAACCGCGACCAGGTTCAGCAGTCAATGCAGAATATGAAGGTTGATGAAGAAGCTTTTCAAAAAAGTATTGAAAGAACACTTAACCTGCTGAAGCGGATTCAAATAGAGCAAAAGTTAGATGAATTATTAAAGCGCTCTGAACAGATAACTGAGAAACAGGAGGATGTTCAGAATGAAACTAAAAATAATTCGAATCAACAGCAGGGGAAAGATGAATTAAGCCGGAAACAGGATGAGCTTACAAAAGATCTTGAAAATTTTGAAAAAGCGATGGAAGAACTTTCTAAACAAATGGAGCAGTTGAAAGACCTTCCAAAAGAAGAGCTGGATAAAATAGCTGAAGAATTTGAAAAACAGCAGAACCGGGAAAAATCTGAACAGGCCTCGCAGCAGATCGAAAAAAATCAGATGCAGCAGGCGCAGCAAAGCCAGTCGCAGGTTTCTAAAAATATGAAACAGATGCAGAGTATGATGGAGCAGCTTCAGCAGGCTATGCAGCAGGCAAACCAGATGCAGACCTTTACTGATATGATGAGGATAATGGATAATGTTTTAACTTTATCCAAACAACAGGAACAGCTTAAGAATGAATCGCAAAAAATGGAGCCTAATTCTTCACAAGCTAATGAAAATGCCCAGAAGCAAAATAATCTTCAGAGGAGCCTTGATAAACTATTACAGCAGATAGGAGAACTTTCGCAGAAAACTTTTGCTGTAACTCCCGAAATGGGAAAATCTTTAGGAGACGCCAAAAGAGAGATGCAGCGCTCCACCCAGTCATTACAGAACCGGAATGCGCCAATGGCAGCAATGGGGCAGGGTGAAGCAATGAAATCACTTAATGAGGCTGCTACTCTTATGAAGGGTTCTATGGAATCAATGATGCAGGGAGGCGGACAGGGGGGGATGATGTCACTTATGCAGCAGCTTCAGCAAATGGGGCAGCAGCAGATGAACCTGAATAATTTAACTCAGCAGTTACAGCAGGGGCAAAATGGACAGTTATCTATGCAGCAACAGGCAGAATTGCAAAAGCTGGCTCAGCAGCAGGAGTTGATCAGGAAATCTATTGAACAATTAAATAGTGAGGCTAGGCAGGCGGGACAGTCAAAAAGTCTTCCCGGAAACCTGGAAAATATTGCAAAAGAGATGCAGGAAGTAATTACTAACATGAGGACGGAGAAGCTTAGTGAAGAAATTATTCAGAAGCAGGAAAAGATTTTATCAAGAATGCTGGATGCACAAAGATCAATAAATGTACGTGATTTTGAGAAACAAAGGGAATCGAATACTGGAGATAATATTGCCCGGCAGTCACCGGCAGAGTTGAATTTAAGTTCTGAAAAGGGGAAAGATAAAATTAAGGATGAATTAAACCGCGCTGTTCAGGAAGGGTACACTAAAGATTACGAAGAACTTATCAGAAAATATTTTGAGGCACTTCAAAAAGAGAATGTTAACAATTAGAATGCAATAAACAAATACTTACAATTATCTATTAACCCTCCAATAAACTGCATTTTCCCCTTTTCGTATGTGGTGTTTATATTTTCTTAAAATGAGATTTTGATTTAACTGCAAAAACGTTATATTTTCAGCATTATTTAAATTTTTCAATGTCAAAAATTCTTCAGAACACACTTGAGATTATTGGAAATATAAGCTTAAGCACTGCCGGTTACTTATTAAAACTTAATGAGAAATCAGCAGAAGTTATTGCTATTGCAGGGGAAAATAAAGATAAGTTTGAAGTTTTTAACAATGATATTATAGTACTCTACAGGCAGGAGAATATTTACCAGGAGGGAATTAAAGCTTTACCTTCTTATAAGATACTTGCCAGCGAGCTCTCTTTGAAATCAGTGTTTTTTAAGAAGGTCTTTGCTTCAGCTAATAATGAATATGTAATTTATCTTTTTCTTTTTTCCGGCAGAGTAGATAATTATAATGATAATAATTTAAAAATGGTCTTAAATGTGGTGGATACTCTTACTAACCAGGTAAAAGATATAAGCCATAATTTTATAATAGAGATCGATGTTAAAGATGATTCTGGAAAAGTATTGGACAATAAGATAAACCCGGAAAATCTGACTGTGAGTAATGACCTGTTATTAAAGTCTTTGATGGATGCATCTGAGGATTTTATATTTATTCTCGATAACAATGGTTCTTTTATAAATGTAAATAACAATGGTGCATTACTCTTAGATTATACTCAAGATGAATTAATAGGAAAACATTTTCTTGATATAATAGACTTTAAAGGGAAAGCCGCAGTTGGCCGCTCTTTTCAACAAATTTTACGCTCAAAAAATCTTTATAAATTTGAGAGTTCAATGGTTAGTAAAAGCGGTAAAACAATTACTCTGGAAATAAACGGTAAAGCGATCTTCTTTAAAGATAATGTAACAGGTATGCTTGGTGTGGGAAAAAATATCACTAAGCAAAAAGTTGACGAAGGTGCCCTTCAGGAACTAAACTATAAATTGATTGAAGCAAACCGTCTGCTTATGATTGAGCGGGCTAGATCAAACCAGAGGAAAGCAATACTGGAAGAACTTAATGAATTAAAAAGTGAGTTTATTTCAAATATTTCTCATGAACTAAGAACGCCCCTGGCTTCAATAATAGGTTTCTCTGAAACCATTGCTTCTGATCCCGGAATGCAGCCTGAAATGAAAAGTGAGTTTAATAGTATCATTCTTCAGGAAGGCAAAAGGCTTGCAAAGCTGATAAATGATATACTTGATCTTTCAAGGATTGAAAGCGGGGAGATTGATTTAAGTAAAATTGATTTTGATATTATTTCAGTAGTAAAAGAAGTTATAGAGCACTATAAAAAACCCGCTGCATCAAAACATTTAACCTTAACTTTTGGAATCCCTGATGAGGAAATATTTATTAATGCAGATAAAGAGCGGATAACAAAAGCCCTTAGTGAATTATTAAGCAATGCTGTAAAATTTACAAAAGAAGGGGGCAGGATTTCAATTATAGCACAGAGTTTGCACAGAGAGTTTGAACTAATAGTGAATGATACCGGGGTGGGAATACCGGAGAAGGATCTTCCTTATATATTCCAGAAATTCTACAGGGTCAGCCGCCCGGGCAGTGAGGTATCCGGAACCGGGCTGGGGCTGGTTTTTGTAAAACAAATTATAGATTTACATAAAGGATTAATCCTTGTGCAGAGTGAGATAAATAAAGGTACCTCCTTTATAGTTAAATTACCAAAAAGTATAAAAGCTCATAAAAATAAGGTATAAAAGTGGATAAACTTGTTTTTATTGTTGATGATGAACAAGCAATAGCAAAACTTTTAACTTACTGGGTTAAAGACAAATGGAAATATAATACTGAAGTTTTTACTACCGGTGAAGATGCTCTAAGGAAGCTTAATCTCAAACCAGATCTGATTCTGCTTGATATTATGCTTCCGGGAATGGACGGTATTGAAACATTGAAACGGGTAAAACAGTTTGATGAGAATATCCCTGTTATTATGCTTTCTGCCCAGGGAAGTATTGAAGTTGCTGTTGATGCACTGCGTATTGGTGCATATGATTATTTTCCTAAACCAATTGATCTGCAGCGCCTTGAACCTGCAATTAAAAACGCCATTAAGAATTATGACCTCTTAAAAGAGCTGCAGAATCTTAAAGAAAATGTTAAACAGGAGTATAGTTTTGATAATATTGTTTCTGCAGACGGAAAAATGCAGGATGTCTTTAAGCTTGTTTCCAAAGTACTTAATAATGATATAACAGTTTTAATTTATGGTGAAAGCGGTACAGGAAAGGAACTTGTTTCAAGAGCAATTCATTATAACGGCAGAAGAAAAGACAAACCCTTTGTAGTAGTTAACTGTGCCTCTATACCGCGTGAACTGCTTGAAAGTGAGTTGTTTGGGCACGAAAAAGGTTCTTTTACCGGGGCACATCAAAGGAAGCTTGGAAAGTTTGAACTTGCTAACGAAGGTACTATCTTTCTTGATGAAATAGGTGAACTTGAGATGCTTCTGCAGGCAAAGCTTTTAAGAGTAATACAGGAAAAAAGTTTTGAAAGAGTTGGCGGAACAGAATTAATCAAGTCAGATGTAAGAATTATATCTGCTACAAACAGGGATCTTAAACAGGCAGTTGAAGCTAAAGAATTCAGGGAAGACCTGTATTACAGGTTGAATTCTTTCCCGATATCCATTCCGCCCCTGAGGTACAGGAAAGGGGATGTACTTATTCTGGCACAACATTTCCTGGATACATTTAATAAAAAACTGGGCAAAAATATTAAGGGGTTTTCGAAGAAAGCTATTAAACTTGTTTATGAATACAGCTGGCCCGGTAATATAAGGGAAATGGAAAATACTATTGAACGCTGTCTTATTATGGCCGAAGGGGATCTTATTGATGTAGAAGATCTCCCCCAGCATCTGAAATCTGCCGATGCAATAAACAGCGTTGATATTTCAGGCGGGCTTTTTAGTGATGATACTGTTGTCCCCTTTGAAAAACTAAAGGAAGAGTCTATCAGGCACGCTCTTAAAGTAACTCAGGGCAATATTGTTGAAGCAGCAAAAAAGCTTCAGCTTGGGCGTGCCACCATATACAGGCTGATGGAAAAATATAATATTGAAAACCGTTCATATGAAGAATAACCCGGGATAAGTTTATGGATTTTTCTAAAGAAACCCACGGCAATATTCTTGTTGAAATTGTTAATCTTACAAGAGCAACATTAAAGGAAGCCGAAGAATTTAAACAAATACTTGCACAGGATATAGAAGCCGGTTGGAGAAAAGTAGTTGTTGACCTTTCGGAGTGCGAATTTATCGATTCTACTTTTCTTGGTGCTCTTGTAGTCTCATTAAAAAAAGTAACCGCCCTTGGGGGGGACCTTCGCCTTGTCGGCTTTCAGCCGGCAGTACACTCTATGTTTGAACTTACCCGGATGTACAGGGTTTTTGAGGCTTTTAAATCAAAAGAAGAAGCTGTAAATAGTTTCAGCTAATATATAATTTAATGCGGTGTTAAACTCGCTTTTCTGATCTTATGGCTAATGATGAAAAAAAATCTGTCCTCGTTATTGATGATGACATTACCGTCCGCAAATTAATAGGGTTCCATCTTAAAAATAATAACTACCAGGTATATGAAGCAGAAGGCCCTGATAAGGGTTTTGAAATTTTATCCGAAGGAAATATTGATCTTGTGCTTTGTGATGTTACAATGGGGGATATGGATGGATTTACTTTCTGCAGGAAAGTAAGGGAAAATGAAAAGTACCGTGTGCTTCCTTTTGTTTTTGTAACCGCTAAAAGCAGCCTTGAAGATAAATCAATGGCGCTTGAGGTTGGCGGTGATGACATTATTACCAAACCTTTTGATGTAAACGATCTTCTGCTTAAAGTACAGGCGCTTCTTCGCCGTTCCGATATATATAAAATATACGGTGCAAAAAAAAATCTCGAAAAATCTTTTACAGAGCCTTCTTCTGAAGCTTCTTCGGCTAATATTCTTCTTGTTGATGATGACCTTTCACTTGCCAAACTTTTCCAATATAATCTTACAAAGGCCGGATTTGAATGTGCCATTGCAGTAGATGCCTTTGACGGATTCAAAATTGCAAAACAATCCCCTCCTGATATTATTATTTCTGATATTATGATGCCGAATGCAGATGGTTTTGAGTTTAGAAAAATGCTGCTTGATGATCCTGAACTTAAGTCTGTTCCTTTTGTTTTTTTAACATCAAAAAGTGATGAAAGTGATATACTTGACGGGTATGATCTTGGTATAACTGATTATGTTTTGAAAACAGCAGGCCCCCGTGTAGTAGTAGCAAAAGTAACTGCTATTATAAAAAGCCTTGGCAAGGAAAGACAAAAAGTTGTAACCGAACTGCATCAGGCAGCAGATTCCTTAAGAGCCAAAGTAGTACCCGATAATAACCCGGTTTTTGAAGGTTTTGAAATTAAACACTGGCATCAGCCTTACCAGGGTATACCCGGCGGAGATTTTATAGATTATTTTAATCTTGATGATGATAATATTGCTGTTGTTCTTGGTGATGTTATGGGTAAAAAATGGGGTGCATGGTATTTTGCTTTTGCTTATGCAGGGTATGTAAGAAGTGCATTAAGAGTTGTTCTGCAGGTTGCTAAAGAACATTCTCCCAGCCGGATATTGCAGCAGGTTAATAAATCTGTTTACAAGGATGCAAAAGTATCTGAAGTTTTTGCAACACTTTCTATTGTAATTCTGAATAAAAAAGATAAAACATTAAAATATACCGGTGCAGGTGATCTTCCATTGCTATATAAAAGTAGTGAAGAGGGTGAGGTAAAAAAGATTCAATCAAAAGGCATGCTGCTGGGTTTTACGGAAGACGGCAATTACCGGGATGTTTTAATTAATCTTAATTCAGGCGATATTATTTTCATGGCTACTGATGGCATTATAGAATCAAGGAATTCCCAGGGTGTTCAGTTTGGTTCAACTGCAGTTATTGAAATAATAAAGAATATGAGCAGTGATAAAGATCCTATTGAAACTATAAAAGCTGAATTTAGTAATTTTACAAAAGGTAATTTTGAAGACGATGTAAGCCTGATTACAATAAAAGTGTTATAATCATTATAAGTAGTCGGCAATCTTCAGTCTCAGTCCGCAGTCTTCAGTCGGCAATTCTACAATTTATTTAAGTAGGCAGCAGGCGAATAAGGCAGTAGGCAAATCACAAAACTGCAGTACACAGTCGGCAATCTTCAGT
>JAWOJF010000389.1:0-6099 GCA_046481785.1 Ignavibacteriaceae bacterium
CAGTTCTCAGTCGGCAGTCGGCAATTCTCAGTCGGCAATAAAAAACATTAATCCTCGCCCAGTCTACCATCAGAGATCTCACAGAGATTGTGTAATAAAGTAGAAAGTGGTGAATAAATATTAACTTTATTAATTAACCCCATGTTTTAGAGTGTGTTGCAGAACTACAACTTCTGTCATCCCCACTCGCCGGGATCTCACCGTCGCATTTGCATTGAGATTCCTCAGTCGAATCCGCCTAGGCGGACTACTAATGACCACCACTCTAAATTTGTCCTGGAATGACAATTCCGAGTTATGCAACAGACCCTAAATGTCGTGGCAATAAAGAAACAGTCTCTTTCAAGGAGAAGACATTTAAATTATTAGTTGTACACACACTCTGAATCCAGGTGTTAACCTTTTGACAACTTCTCCAACAGTTATGCAAAGTTGATCCGAGTTTTTGCGAATTTATTCAGAAGCCGGGCCTGCCAGTTCTTAACACAAATAATAAATGACGAAGTTGTTTTTACTGCATACTGCATACTGCGGACTGCCGACTGCATACTGCCGACTGCAGATTGAGGATTGCAGACTGCCGACTGTGGACTTAATTAAACCAGCAGATAACATTCAAAACAAATCAAATTTTCAGGGAAAGCACATAAATTTCAGTGAGCCTGCTGCGGCGTAGTCCGGGTTTTGCGGATTGATTCAGAAGCCGGGCCTGCCGCGGCGTAGTCCGAGTCTTCGAGGAACGAAGCCGGGAACATTTTCCCCCCATTTATAGTTAGAATAACCAATTATCCGCTTTACCTTGCGGATACAAATCACTTTATTTAATTTTGAATTACAACTTAACTTTGGAGATTACTAAAAATGAATACGCTTAAGACTGTATTTCTAATGACTTTAATGATGGTGTTATTCCTTTTTGTGGGATACCTGCTTGGGGGTACTACGGGAATGACATTTGCTTTTATTTTCTCACTGGCATTAAATTTCGGCAGTTACTGGTTTTCAGATAAAATAGTACTTTCCATGTACAGGGCAAAGCCGGTTACAAAAGAAACTGCCCCAAAATTTTACTCATTGGTTGAAGACCTGGCAAAAAATGCCAATCTGCCTATGCCTAAAGTTTATATAATTGAAGACCCCACACCTAATGCATTTGCAACCGGAAGAAATCCGCAGAATGCAGCAGTTGCTGCTACAACAGGCATACTCCAGGGGCTCAGCAATCAGGAGCTTGCAGGAGTTATGGCGCACGAGCTTGCTCATGTGCAGCACCGGGATATTCTTATTGGTACAATTGCTGCCACACTGGTAGGTACTATTTCTTATATTGCACAAATGGCCGGATGGATGATGATGTTCGGAAGAGGCAGCGATGATGAAGACGGCGGTGGAATAGGTTCACTATTCCTTTTAATTCTTGCGCCAGTTGCGGCTACACTTTTACAGCTTGCAGTTTCACGTTCAAGAGAATATCTGGCTGATGAAGGCGGTGCAAAAATATCAGGTAATCCGCTTGGATTAGCATCTGCCCTGCAGAAAATATCAAGGGCAAACCAAATTAAACCGGTTAGTCATGCAGGACCAGCTTCAGCACACATGTTTATTGTTAATCCTTTACATGGCGGCGGTGTAATGAGCCTCTTCTCTACTCATCCGCCTGTTGAAGAAAGAATTAAAAGACTTCAGAAATTAGCTGGTGTCTAAACCGGTATTAATAGGATTTTTCAAAACTCTTCCCCTCTCCTTACCATGGAGAGGGGCCCGGGGTAAGGTTAATTAAACATGTACTCGAAAAAACAGTTTGCACATAGGCTTCCTTTTTATCTCTTTGCAGTAATTTTCCTGGTTTCTTCTTTTTCCGCTGCTCAAACCAGGACAAGCTTAGATATTTTTTACGCGCTCGCAGATTCCTCGGCAAAAAAAGCTGCTTCAGAACTGCCTGCATCGGTAAAAGAGATTGGACTGGAATTAAATTCGGGGACTATCTATTCTGTTTTTAATACCAAAATTATCTCTGCATTTAATGAATCCGGAATTAAAACTAACGGCAGTAATGATTATAAAGTATTATATGTTATTGATGACGCTTCAGTTTCTTACGGCAAAATGTTCAGAGATGGATTTCTGGGGGATTACCTGCTCGAAAGAAAAGTAAACCTTAAAGGTAATTATTTTATTGCAGGCTATGATGTTAAAGATTTCTCAATATCATTTGAAGATACTATAAGTGTTGAGGAAGTAAAAGAATTAGAAAGTTATTCCTTTCCATTTACACAGGGAAAAGTGCCTGCCGAACCATTTTTCTCAGGCTTGTTTGAGCCTGTAGTTGCAATAGGTACTGCGGCGCTGGCAGTAATCTTATTTTTTACAATCAGAAGCAAGTAAAGATTTACGGTTTTGGTTTTATAAAAATTCCGGGTAATTCCAAATGCACCGTGTTCCAATATTTACCCTTTGACGCCTATTGGATTTTATGTATAATTGTAGACAAATTTTTAGAAAATTGATATTCTTAAACATGAAAAAACTCTTTTTCTTAGCGATAACTTCCCTTTTTTTCTGGGGATGCTCATCATCCATTGACACCATAGATCTTAGTCCCGAAGAAAGATTAAATTACGCCATGGGATTATACAATAACGAAGATTATCTGGAGGCAGTAAACGAATTTCAGGCAATAATTCTTCAGTTCCCGGGTAATGCCATTGCTGATGATGCACAATATTATCTTGGAATGACAAGATTTAACAGAGAAGAGTTTGTAATGTCGGCATATGAATTCAGTAAACTTATTAAAAATATGCCTGCCAGCAATTTTGTTTCTGAGGCGCAATACATGCTTGCAGAATCTTATTACCGGCTTTCACCAAATTTTGCACTCGACCAGCGTTATTCAAGAAAAGCTATTGAGGAATACCAGGCATTTATTGATTTTTTTCCGACAAACACACGTGTTCAGGAGGCAGAGGCTAAAATAGTGGAGCTTAATGAAAAGCTTGCACATAAAGAATATAATACTGCCTATATTTACGGTAAACTTGAATATTTTACCGCAGCATTAAATTATTATGACAATGTAATTAATACTTACCATGATACCAGGTTTGCTCCTATGGCAATGTATGATAAAATTATGCTCCTAACCAGCAGGAACCGGAACACTGAAGCGCTTGCGGAAATTGAAGTATTTACTCAAAGATATCCTGATAATTACAGAGCTATAGAACTTCAGCAGTTAAAGTCATCTCTTGAAAATAAATTATCTGCTATAAGATGATCTCAGAAAAAAAGATAAGTAATTCTGTAATTATTATGACTGAGCTGGTGCTGCCAAACCACACAAATCAACTTGGCAATTTACTCGGCGGACAATTAATGCACTGGATAGATATATGCGCAGCCCTGTGTGCATCTAAGCATAACCAGAGGGTCTGTGTTACCGCATCTGTAGACCGGATCGATTTTCATCATCCCATCAGGCTGGGTGATGCGGTTACTTTATCAGCCTCGGTTAACAGGGTTTTTACTACTTCAATGGAGATTGGCGTAAAGGTTTTTGCTGAAGCATTTAAAGAAGGAACCAGGATTCATACTAATACTGCTTATTTAACTTTTGTAAGCGTAGACAGTGATGGCAAGCCTGTTAAGGCTATTGCGGCAATTCCTGAAACAGAAGATGAAAAAAGAAGATATGAAGAGGCTTTGCTGCGAAGAGACAGCCGGCTTAAAAATAGAATTAAATAAATGTGTCCCCCTGGCGGAATTTAGTTTTTTATTAATTTTATTTTTCTTTCCGCTAAATAATATTTACTCCCAGATTCCTATTAACGGCTTTTGCAAATACAATCACTTTAAAACTGATTCTGCCTTTACCGGCATTTTTGCTGCTAATTTTAATAAAGATTCTTATACCGATCTTATTTTATTCAATCCTTCAAGAAAACAAATACTATCGTTATCTGGTAACCATAGCGGAAATTTTAATACTAATAAACCTTACAATACTCCCCTTGAATTATCCGGTATTTCAGGTATTACTGACAGAAATAACAGAGTTACAGGTTTTGCTTTTTCTTCAAGAAAGTCTATGAAAGCAGGCACCCTCGAATTTTTAAAAGACGGCAGAATAAGGATACTTGCTGAAAAAAAATTCTCCTCTTATCCCGAAAAAATTAACACTGCCGATATAAACGGAGATGGTATAAACGAGATACTTGTTTCAGGAAGCGTTTTTGACGGCTTGTCTGTTCTAATTCCTTCTTCCCGGAATATTGAAGAGCATAAAATAATCAGCGGGACGAGTTATTCCACCGCTGTATTTGGTGATATAAGCAATGACGGTTTTGCAGATATTGCCGCTGCTAATATTTATAGTAATTCAATTGATCTCTTTTATAATAACGGGCAGGGCAATTTTAAGAAAGTAAGAAGCATACCAAACGGCGGTTCTTATTTTCTTGATGCTTTTGATATGAACCTTGACTATTATGAAGACCTGGTCTATTCAAATTCTAATGGTATAACAATTTTGTATGGTGACCCATCTTCTTCTTTTGAAGAAAAAACTGTTATAAAAACCGAATATACGCCTCATAAAATTATTACCGGGGATTTTAACAAAGATGGAAGAATAGATATAATCTATGCTGATTTTAATGAGGAGATTGTATCAGTTATCTTTGCAAAAAATGAATATGAGTTTTATCCTGAAATCTTTTATATGAAGAAAAAAGGCATAAAAGATATCCTTCCTTTTTACAGCAGGTTTATTAGCGGAGCTGCTGTACTTAGTGAATTGGGAGAAATTTATACAATCACACACCTTACCTCTTTTTCAGGCGAAGTAAATATTTCAATTGGCATTGAACCCGCAGCCCTGGAGTATTTTGATAATGATAATAACAGTATTACCGATATTAGTTTTATTGACAATTTTGATTCGAAATTAAAATTTATTTTAAGGAACCCGGCAGGAATTCCATCTTACTTTTTTTCATATCCTCTGTATGAAATTCATTCAGACATACTGGTGGATAACAGGCTGCCCGAAATAAAAACCTTTTATTGCTATTCTCCCGGCAAAAGATTAATTGAAACTATTACTGCTGATTTCAATACAAATAAGTTCTCACGGCAGTCTTTATATTCGCCGGGTGCAATCAAAGATTTAAAAATCAGCAGTGCAGGCGGTAATACCAGGATTTATTCCGCTTATATAAAAGATCAGCAGCTTGGGTTATCCGTTTTCTCTTATCATGATTTCAGATTTACTTCATCTGATTATTTTGGCATAGCAAAAAACAGCTCAAGTGTTAATATATCGGTAAATGGAGGGGTGCCCTCTTTATTATACTGGCAGGTTGAAAACGGCCGTATAACGCTTTCAAAGTATTCTGTTGAAGATAAAAGCTCAAAGCAGGTAATAAATGCTTCCTTACCCGGCGGTAAAATTAGTTCTGTTACCTCGTTTGTCGGCGATTTACTGAACATGGAAAAGGATGTTTCCATTTCCTTTTTTAATGCCGAAAGAAATAACCATGTTATTATTTCAACAGAAGATATGACCAGGATACTGCAGGCGGAAAATATTGAGAAAAGTTTTGCAATTCCGCATAAAAAGGAATTATATTTTGGTGAAACAAGAGTTAATGGTTTAAAAAAACTTATGTTATATAATCCAAAAAACAATAATATAAGCAGGATAGACTTTATTAACAGAGGCAGAAATCTTATTACAACAAAAATAGCAGCAGTTAATTCACCAGCAGATTTTTTTGTAAAGAACATGAGCTATAAAAAGTATCACGTGGTGTATAGTAACAAGGCTGAGAATTGTATTACAATTAAAGAAATATAAGAAGATTCAAAGATTGAAAGATTCAAAGATTGAAAGATTCAAAGATTCAAAGATTCAAAGATTCAAAGATTGAAAGATTCAAAGATTGAAAGATTCAAAGATTCAAAGATTGAAAGATTGAAAGATTCAAAAATTCAAAGATTCAAAGATTGAAAGATTCAAAAATTTGAAAATAAATATTAGCTTAAGTCATAACTTTACTATTAGTCGTAACTCGTCCGGTGCAGCCCAGGCGGAAGGCA
>JAWOJF010000003.1:0-15671 GCA_046481785.1 Ignavibacteriaceae bacterium
GATTTTATGGTGCAGAAGAGTACTGTTGATCTAAAATTATTTGTAAACAGAAATATTCCTGAAGTAGCGGCGTTGGTTTCAAAATCCGATTTATTTATATCTAACGACACAGGTATAATGCATGTTGCAGGCACAACTGCCACACCCCAAATATCTGTATTTGGACCAACAAATCCGTTTAACTGGGCTCCTATCGGGGAGAAGAAACTTTTTATCCGCAAATCAGACCTGATTGATGATATTACTGTAGATGATGTTTTCGATTTATGTAAAACATTATTAAAAAGGGGATAGCTGGTTTTCTTTGTTGACTTCAAAAAGAGAGTAGTCATTCACAAAATGAAGTTGTCATTTCTTTAGTAATAATAAAACCTCCAATAATAAGTAACATAATTATGAAAAAAGAAACATTGCCGGGTAATTTTTATGCAGCAATCGATATGGGTACTAACTCCTTTCACCTTATAATAGTTGAAGTAAAGGAGGATGGTTCATTTAAGATTGTAGACCGTGAAAGAGAAGTTATCCGCCTTGCTTCCCAAAAAGGAAAAAATCTTAATATAATTACCGACGATGAGATTGACAGAGCTATTATTATTTTAAATAGCTTCAGAAAACTGGCTGAGTTTTACAAAGCAAAGATGCACGCTGTTGCTACAAGTGCAGTGCGGGAAGCCGAAAACGGGAAAGAATTTGTAAAAAAAGTTTATGAAACAACGGGAATTAAAGTCGAAATTATTGAAGGACAGAAAGAAGCAGAGCTTATATACCTGGGAGCAAAAAAGGCACTTAAGCTGAAAGATACAAAATCATTATGTATTGATATTGGCGGAGGCAGCAGTGAATTTATTTATGCTGAAAACAGTAAAATAGTTTTTGCCCGCAGTATAAAAATTGGTGCAGTAAGGTTAAGTAAAAAATTTTTCCCGGGTTACCTGCTGAACAATGATCTTGTAAGGGAATGTGAACAATATGCAGAATCAGAAATATTATCTGATAAAAAAATACAGTTTAATGCAGATTTTGCAATTGCAGCAGGAACATCCGGAACGATACAGTCTATAGCACGAATGATCTATTATAAGAAGTATAATGAGTTTCCAAAATCTTTAAACGGTACATCATTCAGCAGGGAAGAACTTGATTCAGTGTATTCACTTTTAATAAATACAAAATCTGTTGAGGAGAGGTTGTTATTAAGGGGTATTGAAGAAAAAAGAGCTGATATCCTTCCCGCGGGGTTGATCATATTAAGAAAAGTATTTGATCTGTTTAATATTGATAGAATGACCATTTCCGAATATGCCCTCCGCGAAGGAATAGTTATAGATATTATGAGGACTACCTGAGAGCCGCATATTTATTAAAACTGCTAACTATATAAAATGAATTTCTCCGTGCAGCTTTGTGTCTTCTCTGTGGACAAAAAATTACATAAAGAGCTACAGAGATGGACACAAAGAGCCACCCGGGTTAAAACCACCACTATAATACCGATACCTAAAATTGTTAGTAAAATACCTAATTTTAGATTTTGCTCCTATTTAGATTAAGTCTAAATTAGAATAACAAAATTCCCGACTTATACTTAATAACAAAAACGGAGCTCTAACGAATGAAACTCATTGGATTCTATTTATTTTTTTCACTTATGTGTTTTATTTCTTCAATATCAGCGCAGGAAATGGACTTTTTTGAACCCAAAACAACTATTTCAGGATATGGCGAATTACACTATAATGCTGTAACTCCGCCTGCAGGCAATACTACTAAAACACTGGATTTTCACAGGTTCGTTTTATTTTTTGGCCATAGCTGGTCTGAAAAATGGTCATTTAAATCTGAAGTTGAACTGGAACATAATTTTGTAAGGGGCGGACAGGGGGAGCTTGAGCTTGAACAAGCATATATAAATTATCATCATGCAGATTATCTGGGATTCCAGGTTGGTGTAATTTTACCCTCGGTTGGTTTATTAAATGAGTACCATGAACCGCCTTTGTTTTTAAGTGTTGAAAGGCCCGATTATGCCAGCAGCATTATTCCAACAACATGGTTTGGTAACGGTGCCGCAGTATACGGAACCTATAAAGGATTTGATTATAAAGTAACTGTAATGGAAGCACTTGATGCCGATCAGTTTTCTGCTTCATCAGGTATCAGGGGCGGAAGAAAAAAAGGTTATTTGTCAGATGCGAGACACATGTTATATAATGTAAGGTTTGACTACCTGGGAGTGCCCGGTTTAAGAGCAGGAGCTTCATATACATATAATAATGCAATAAGCGATAGCGCCAATACAATCGGAAATAATGAAATAGGTTTGATTGAAGTTCATGCGAAATATGAAGCGAATAATATTTATGCAGTATTTGAATATGGAAATATCTCATTTGGCAGCGGTAATATAGAATCAGCAATGGGGTATTATGCTGACCTGGGATATAATTTTGGTAACCTTCTGAATATTGAAACTGCAATTATTCCGTTTATAAGGTATTCCGATATTAATAATGTATCTTCATCAATAAGCGGCGGCAATATTGAACAGCAGTATCATTTTACACAGATAATGTTTGGTTTATCCATAAAGCCACTTCCTCAGGTTGTGTTTAAGATGGATTACAGTGAACGAACCCGTGAACTTGGCGATGTTAAAACTAAATACTTTAATATTGGTGCCGGATATATGTTTTAATAAATGTTTGCAGGAACATGCCCAGGGCATGTTCCTGCCCATTATTATGAAAAAAAATATTATTACAATTTTAATTCTTTTATCTCAACTGTATATTTTCCCCCAGGAGATAAAAGAACGTACGGAAGAAATTATTACTTCTGCATTTAAAGAGAAAATATCTCTTGAAATGCAGAAGTATGCTATTCCGGCAGATATAAAAAGCAATATTGAAAAGGAAGTCAGGCAGAGATTTTTTGACAAACATGTTTTTGTATATAAAATAAGTAATGGCAGCTCGCTGAAAGGATATGCAATCCTTGATAATGTTTATGGTAAATCTATGCCAATAACCTTTCTGGTAATTTTTGATACATCTGGAAATATTATATCCTCGGATATAGTTAAATACAGGGAACCATACGGCGGGGCTGTATCAGGTGAAAACTGGAACAGGCAGTTTGCCGGTAAAAATGATCTATCGGGATTTACAGTAGGAAAAGATATTGACGGCATCAGCGGGGCAACTATTTCTGTTAATTCTGTTACAAAAGGAATTGAAAAGTTAACCAGGCTTATCCGGGAGATAAAAAACAGAATATGAATATAAGTTTATATCAGCTTGACGGGGGATTGAAAAAATTTCTGGGTACATTTATAATCACCCTGTCTGTAGGCATTGCTTTGGGCCTGGTTTACCTTAACTATACTACCGATTTTTCACCTGATGAAGCTGTCTCAAGGTTCCGGGGCTCTGAAGAAATTAAACCTGCAGATGAATTTGATATCCCTGAAGATTATGCAAGGCCGGTTTCCGAGCTGCTTATTACTACACATAATCATGTAATAGGATTCAGCTTTATCTTCTTTCTAACAGGAGTAATTTTTTACTTCAATTCTGTTATTACCGGTACATGGAAGATGTTCTTTTTAATAGAGCCGCTGGTGTCTACCGTTATATCATTCGGCTCTATCTGGGGGATGAGATTTATCCACCCGTCATTTGTTTATCTTACAGTAGCGTCATCAACACTTATTTACCTCTCCTACCTGGTAATGGCATCAGTTATTTTGTATGAACTGTTTTTCAAAAAGTCTTAAGTTTAGCAGCCTAAACCCCTACTAATTTTGATTTTTAGATAAATTTCATATGATTTATCTCAAGCTTATACATTTTGGCCGGATATGTATATTTTACCATCATTTGCTGTCTTAATTACCTTTTAATATACAATCAGCATAATTATATTTAAGATTCAATTAATAGGAATCTATGAATAATATCCGGAATTTTTGCATTGTAGCGCATATTGATCATGGTAAATCTACAATAGCCGACTGTCTGCTTGAAAATACAGGTACTGTTTCCAAAAGAGAAGCAAAAGCACAGCTTTTAGATGATCTTGAATTAGAGCGTGAGCGTGGAATAACAATAAAATCACATGCTATCCAGATGAAATATAAAGCGCTGGATGGTAATGATTATATTTTAAATTTAATTGATACTCCCGGCCATGTTGATTTCAGCTATGAGGTTTCCCGTTCGCTTGCTGCATGTGAGGGAGCTATCCTGATTGTGGATGCCGCACAGGGAGTTGAAGCACAAACTATCAGTAATCTTTATCTTGCCATTGATGCCGGCCTTGAGATTATTCCGGTAATAAATAAAATTGATCTTCCCAGTGCAGAGATTGATAAAGTGAAAGGGCAGATAACAGACCTTATTGGATGTGAGGAAAGCGACATTATTCTTGCAAGTGCAAAGGCAAAACTTGGAATAAGTGATATTCTGGAAGCAGTAGTAAAAAGGATACCTGCTCCAAAAGGCGAGCCTGATGCGCCTCTGCAGGCATTAGTTTTTGATTCCATCTTTGATGCTTACCGCGGAGCTATTGTATATGTAAGAATTTTTAACGGAACATTAAAAACAAATGAAAAAATAAAGTTCTTTGTTAATGATAAAGAAGTAGAAGCAGAGGAGATTGGTGTACTTGGTTTAAAAAGAATTAAGAGAGATGAGCTTTCAGCAGGCAATGTAGGTTATCTTATTGCAGGTGTAAAGGATGTTCACGATACCAAGGTTGGTGATACAATTACTCATGCAAGGCACGGTGCAAAAGAACCTTTGCCCGGTTATAAAGAAGTAAAGCCGATGGTTTACAGCGGTTTATATCCTACCGACTCTGAAGAATTTGAAGACTTGCGGGATGCGCTTGAAAAATTCCGGCTTAATGATTCAGCCCTGGTTTACCAGCCCGAGACCTCCGCTGCACTTGGTTTCGGATTCAGGTGCGGGTTCCTTGGTCTGCTTCACATGGAAATTGTACAGGAGAGGTTATTCCGGGAATATAATCAATCTATAATTACAACTTTGCCTAACGTTGAGTATTATGTGTATAAAAAGAATGGCGATAAAATAGTTGTTGATAATCCTGCAATAATGCCTCCTGTTGGAGAAATTGATTACGTTGAGGAACCTTATGTAAAAGCGCAGATAGTATGTCCGAGTGAGTATGTAGGCAATATTATGAAGCTCTCAATGGATAAAAGGGGTACATATAAAAATACAACATACCTTGATCCAACACGCGCCGATATACAGTTTGAATTTCCTTTGGCTGAAATAATTTTTGATTTTTATGACAAATTGAAATCAACAACAAGGGGTTATGCCTCGTTTGATTACGAATATATCGGCTATCTTAAGTCTGAGTTAGTTAAACTTGATATACTTCTTAACAGTGAACCGGTTGATGCCCTTTCAATGATTGTCCACAAAGATAAATCCTATGACTGGGGTAAAAAAGTATGCAATAAGCTTAAGGATTTAATCCCGCGCCAGATGTTTGAAATAAGTATTCAGGCAGCAATTGGTACAAAAGTTATTTCCAAGGCTGTTGTAAAAGCTTTAAGGAAAAATGTGCTTGCCAAATGTTACGGCGGTGATATTACCAGGAAAAGAAAACTTCTTGAGAAACAAAAAGAAGGAAAGAAACGTATGAAACAAGTGGGTAACGTTGAAATTCCACAGGAAGCTTTTTTAGCTGTTCTGCAGATAGATGAATAATGGTGATGATTTGTATACTGAAGAAACCGGCGAAAACAAAATAAATGCGGAACAAAAAACTCATAAAGAAGATAAATTCAGATTTAAGGAATTTCTAAGAACAATAATAATTGCCTTAGCTGCCGCAATATTAATCAAATCTTTTTTCTTTGAAGCCTACCGGATTCCAAGCGGTTCCATGGAAGATACGCTGCTGGCAGGTGATTTTATATTAGTTAATAAATCATCATATAATTTTAGTACTCCTGAAACGTTACCGTTAACTGATGTTGAAATTCCCTTTATTAATATTCTCTCGTTTGGCAGTCCCGAATTAAACGATGTAATTGTCTTTAAATTTCCCGGCCTCAGGGATGAACTTTTCCCCTCATCTGATGTAAGTTATATAAAGAGAGTTATGGGATTACCCGGCGATACAATCTGGATTATCAATAAAGAAGTTTTTGTAAACGGTAGAAAAATTATACTGCCGCTTACCGGGAAAACTGACACTTTAGATATTCGCAGTCAGAATACTTATGAAAAAAGGATATACCCGGAAGATAAACCATGGAACAGGGATAACTATGGCCCGTTAATAATTCCCCAAAAAGGAATGACCGTAGATATATCCCATAAAAATTTTAATGAAATTAAAAACGTAATCGACCGCGAATACGGCAGGCGTGTATTATCTGAGGAGGGGACAGTAATTACACTTGAGGGTAAGCCCGTACGCTCCTATACATTTCAAAAAAATTATTATTTTGTACTTGGCGATAACCGTGATGACAGCATGGACAGCCGCTACTGGGGTTTTGTTCCTGAAGATAAGATTGCAGGAAAAGCTATATTGATATATTGGTCATGGGATCCTTTTAAACAGGCTGATTTTACCGAATTATTTAATTCTATAAGATTTAACAGGGTATTTAAGATTATAAATTAGTCTTGAATTTATGAGTTTTTAGTTGTTCGATAAAAAATTATCTTGGAACTCAAAAAGGAATTTATGCACGTTAGTATTAGAAAAATTCTTCTGCTGTTTTTAATTACTGTTCCGTTCTGTTTACCTCAAAGCAAGTATTTTATTTACTTTAAGGATAAAGGGATTCAGAAAACCGAAGCTTTAAATAAAACATCCAATCAGTACATTGAGATTATGAATTCTCTTTCGGAAAGAGCAATTGAGCGAAGGAAAAAAGTTTTGGGGGAGAATTTTATTAATTACAGTGACCTGCCGGTTAATAAAGATTATATTCTGCAGTTAGATCTTTTAGGAATTGAAATAGTACATGAGCTAAAATGGTTTAATTCGGTCTCAGCCTATCTTACTAATGAACAACTCAGCCTGATTAAAGAACTTCCTTTTATTGAAAAGGTTGAACCAGTAAAAAAACTTAAGTTCATCCGGGATGAGAAAACAGAAACGGGTAATATTTTAAAATCAAATGCTTCTGTAACAACTATTGATTACGGACCTTCCATTACCCAACTGCTGCTTTCGGATATTCCTGCTGTTCATTCAAGGGGAATAACCGGAGAGGGAATTATTATCGGCCTGCTTGATTCAGGGTTTGACTGGCAGACTCATGAATCCCTGAGAGATGCTGAAGTTATTGCAGAATATGATTTTATTTTTAATGATGATAAAACTTCTAATGAAACAGAGGATGTTTCTAATCAGCATGATCACGGAACAAATGTTTTTTCGGTTGTAGGCGGATACAAAGAAGGTTCCCTTATAGGTGCTGCTTTTGGTGCAGGTTTTCTTTTAGCCAAAACTGAAAGACTGGGTTCTGAAACTCATGCAGAAGAAGATAATTATGCGGCGGCTCTTATATGGATGGAAGAGAGGGGAGTTGATATAACCAGCAGTTCTTTAGGTTATAGTGATTTTGATGCCGGCGAGGGGGATTATACCTATCAGGATATGAACGGTAATACAACAATTGTTACTAAAGCTGCTGAAGAAGCATTCAGGCGCGGAATAGTTGTTATTACCTCTGCCGGTAATGAAGGGAATAACTCCTGGCGCTACATTACTGCTCCGGCAGACGGATTTAATGTTATAGCAGTAGGCGCTGTAACCAGCCAGAACCAACTGGCTGCATATAGCAGCAGAGGACCGACCTTTGACGGCCGTATTAAACCGGATATCCTTGCCCAGGGATCCGGGGTTTATGCTGCGGTAGCGGGGTCAGAGTCATGGTATACAAGAGTTTCAGGAACTTCAGATGCAGCGCCTATAGCCAGCGGAGTTGCTGCTTTGCTTTTATCACATTATCCTCATTTAACTAATCAGCAGGTAAGAAGCATTTTACAAAAAACATCGGATAATTATGCTGCTCCTAATAACGATTTAGGATATGGTTTAGTATCGGCTGTTAAAGCAATATCATATCCTAACTTTCATAGATCCGGCAGCCTTTTAAAACTGCACAAAGCCTTTCTTGAAAAAAGCGATATTAACCCTACTGCGGTTTTATTTCATTACAAACAGAATGAAGAAGATTTTTCTAATACACCTTTATCCTTTGACGGTAACCATACATATACATATGACATTCCTTTTTTACAAAGTGAAGATTCAATATTTTTTTATTTCACCTACTCCGATAGTTCAGGCAATAATTTCAGGGAACCATCAACCGGTCTCTATACATCTAAATACGGTGATTTTGATATTACTATTATTGGGGAAGAAAATAAAGTAATCCCTGAGGGATATATCTTAAGCCGCAATTATCCTAACCCTTTCCCATCTCCTTCAAATCCTTTTACTTCAATAAGTTATAAAATACCCGAGGCTTCCCTTGTAAAGCTGTCAATTTATAATATACTGGGGGAAGAAGTTGCTGTCCTTGTTAATTCAATACAAAGTGCAGGACCCCACACTGTTACATGGAATGGTTCAAATTTTGCCAGCGGAGTTTATATATTCCGTCTTTCGGCAGGTGAATTTATTTCATCAGGAAAAATGATTTTGAGTAAATAATTTATGGGATGAAGACCGGATGTTTCAGGTATAAAACCGTAAATGTATTCTGAACTACCCCGGTTTCATAAAGAAGCCGGGTTTTCTTATTTTAAAGTAAAACCTGTGAAAGGAATTATGGATAAAATTTTATTTGAAGTTCAAAAGAATTATATAAAATCATTCAGGAAAGAAAATGATGCTTTAATCCTGGAAATGGAAGAATATGCCCGGCAGAATAACATCCCCATTCTTTCCTGGGATTCTGCTGAATTTCTGGAGCAGTTAATTAATATTCTTAATCCCAAAAGAGTCCTTGAAATAGGCACAGCAATAGCTTATTCATCAATTCGTATGGCAAAAAATCTAAGGAAAAAAGGTATTGTCCATACAATAGAAAAAAGTCCGGAAAATGTTGAAGTTGCTGAGGATTTTATTGCCAGATCGGGAGTTGAGGATAAAATAAAGATACTAACCGGCGAAGCTCTTGATGTTATGCCTAAGCTTGAAAAAAAATATGACCTGATTTTTCTTGACGCAGATAAAAATGATTACGGCAGGTTATTTGACTATTCCCTTATACTTCTTAAAAAGGGCGGAGTAATATTTATAGATAATCTTTTATGGCACGGATATGCAGCCGCTAATAAAGTTCCGGCAAGCTATAAGAAATCAACAAAAAATATAAAGGAGTTTAACAGCGTATTTATGAACCATAAGGCATTAAAGACCTCACTGCTTCCCATTGGTGATGGGATTGGTTTGGGTATAAAACTGTAGTTCTTTATTAAGTTGATGTATGAGCGCATGAATGTATGATTGTATGGATGTATGATTGTATGATTGCAAAAATAAATACATAGCCATACATTCATACTTACGTACGGCCATGCTCCTACTGTCAAAAATAATTATCAAAATATTGTGAAAAAATTATGAGTGTAAACTATTCAAACGCACCGGGAAAACTCGTCAGGGAGGTAGACGAATTTTCAGGTAATAATTTAAAAAGACGGGTTGATCTACAGATTATTTTTGAAGAAACCCTGAATAAAGGTAAGGATAAACTTTTGGAGGAGCTTGCTTTTACTGCAAAGTATATCCAGGGTTTAATAAGGATATTAAAGGACGGAAGTAAAAATCCTGATGTAAATAGCCTTGATCATGTAAAAAATGATTTAACTTCAAATATGAAAAAAATTGTTGTACAGCTAAAGGAAGCAATTACAGGTACAGACGGCAGTACAAAACAATACTTTGAGAGGACATATTTTGAGTTGTCACAGCAGGGGTTTATGAATCTTAATGACCTGCTTTCAGACCTTGAATGGACAAAAAAATATTTAAATGATCAGAAGAGAAAAACGCAGAATTAGGATATTATCCTGCTTGTTTAAAATAAAGATGACATCTTTTTAAAAAGATGTCATCTTTAAAATTCTCTTCCCGGTATATTTGTAAGTTTTATTTTAAAATAAAAAAGGCTGCCTTTTGAGACAGCCTCTTTTTTTTTGTATGTATTAATGCACTAAAGGGAAATCATTTATTTCTGTTGAAACAAATTTAGCTCCCGGCATAGAATCATAAATCATTGCATTACAGCCATATAATAAAGTTCTTCCATCATATCCCATTACTCTTAAGTAGGCAATAAGATGAGCAGAGGTCTGCCCGGTATAGCAGTATACAACTACAGGTTTATCTGCCGGAAGTGTTTTTAAGTTTGTAGAAAATTTAAGGTCAGCAGCTTCATACTGAACAGCGCCGGGTATGTGCCCGGTGTTATAGTGATCAACTGGCCAGTAATTCATCATATAATAATTATTTAAATTCTGAAAAACTGCATCAACAGAAACTTTAGTATCATTGCTGAAACCGATATTCAACAATTCCTGTACTCTTGCTTCAAGTATTTCCTGCGGAGTCGATTTGCCTGTGCTGAGGGTTGGAAGGCTGCCTGCGGCATTTTTAGGAGTTGCAGTTGTAACAAATTGTGTTGCCCTGCTGTTTGCTGTTTTGCTTGACCAAGAATCGCATGCAGAGTTCCAGCTTGTCATTCCCCATTTAAGATCCGTAACATTACTATAACCAAGAAGCCTTAATAAACCAACAGCATAACCGGCAGTTTGACCGGAGTAGCAGGCAATAATTACTTTTGTTTTGCTCTGAAGATTATTTGCCTTGTAATAGGTAAGCAAATCTTTAAATTCAACATTCACAGCACCTTCAATATGTCCTTTATCTGCAAAATCAGTGGCGCTTCTTATATCAAGCACAATTTGATTAGCCCCGGTTAACTGGCCTGTTCTGACATCTGTGGCTGTCATCATTGAAGCTATGCCTGCAGGCATATTCTGCTGTTCCAAATATTTGGCAAGTTCTTCAGCTTCATTAACTGTGGGGGGAGCTGTGGAATCATCATCTTTACTGCAGCCGTTGTATATAAAAAGCATAGGCAGTAAAAGCAGTATATATAATAATTTTTTGTAGTTCATTTTTTGTATCTCCTCTTTTTTAATTGATTTCCCATTTAGAGGGAAGTTTTTGATCAACAACTATTTTTTTATCAGCTTCAATTTCCCATTCCTGCAGATCTGACTCGAACAAATACAGTTCTTTGTTCCTGTAGGTATCACCCTCTTTAATAATATGGCAGGCATCGTAGCAAGCAGTTCCATCGGCTACTTTTGTTCTGCTGGTCCATCTTATTGTATTATGTGGTGTAGTATACTTATATGTTGGATGAGAATTAAAATTTGCAAGCTGTGGAATTCCATAATTTTGCCAGCTGTCTGGTGCAGAAAGAGACTGTCTTAGCGTAGCAAATTTAAAAGGCTTTGATGCAATAGGATTCATCCCGATTTTAAATTTCTGGTGGGATGCAATTCTTGCTCCTTCACCACCGATGTGGCAGCTTCCGCAATTATTATAATCCTGTGAGTGGCAGGTGTTGCAGTTAAATGTATTTAAATGCTGTGTATGATATTTATTGGATGATGCCAGCCCGGAATGACAATTAGTACACTTAGGCAGCTTTGACATTTCATAGCGGTGATTATATTTATTTCCGTCACCGTGAACATCATAATTAGAATGACAATCCATACATTCAAAACCGGCTTTTGTAAGATGAACATCAGGTACAGTACCCGATGCTATTCCAAAATACGCATGCCCGCCGCGGCTGACATGGCAGGTAACACATACATCCCGCATATCAGGCTTCCTGCTGAACTGGTGGCCTTTATATAAGCCGCCGCCGCCCTGTACAGGCCTGTTAACGTGGCAGTCACCGCACGATGCATGACATTTACCACAGTTCTCATCGTACCCGTTTTTCATCATTTCAGAAAGCTGGTCAAAAGATGATAAACCTGCACGGCTAAATACCATCTCTTTCTGACCCCATCCTTGCTGATGTAAACTGTTTTTTGCATTAATCACTTCATCGGGATGGCAGTTTGCACATTTTTCATCTGCTTTAGAAGAAGGGTGACTAATGAAGTTTCCGGAATGAGCAACTTCCTTATCGTCAGTATTATCTACACCGTTATGGCATACAGTACAATCTAAATTACCATGGAATGATTTTTTAAATTCTGTATAACCGTCACCGTTAAGATAAACCCTGTCAAAGGGTTCAATATGGGGTACATCGCCGCCGCAGCCGCCGCCGCCGGAACTTGGCGGATCAGGTTCAGCAGTGGCTTTTAATACACCATAATTAGTGTGGCAGCCTTCGCAGGAATTAATTGGTTTTTCAAGCTTCGAAGTTATATCTTCTGGTTTGATGGGCTCTTCTTTTTGGCATCCGCTAAAAAGAAGGAAAGTAATAATTAAACACGTTGTGACAAGATAATATTTCATCTATCCCCTGAGTTATGATACTCATTTTATTTGCTTTGGAGGGACAATAAATATGCCGATAAATGTTATTTGATAATATTTAACAATTAACGCAAATTCTAACTTTATTGTCCCTCAAAGGATGAAATATTCTCTTAATTGAGAGAGGTAATTATAAGTAATGATAACAATTGCTCTATAACAAGCAATTATGACTTGGCCAGCCATTTCTCTAATGCTGACAGCATATGAGTCATTGCTGTTAATAGAGGTTCATGCTGCCGATCCTCAATTTCCTCAAGGATTTCCCTATGAATTTCTACATAGGCATTATTTAACTGTTCAACAATAATAGAACCTTTTTTAGAAAGTGATACTCTCATATTTCTTCTATCGTTAGGTTCTATTTCTCTTGTCATATAGCCTTTTAAAACAAGACCATCAACAATCCTTGTTAAACGGCTGGGGCTTAATCCCATTCGTGCAGCAATTTGTTTATTGTTTAAGCTTTCTTCCGTTCCGAAAAATCTCAGGCATCTGAATTCAGCCTGGGTTAAACCATACTGTTCTGCCAGACGGCTTTCTTTTTCCTGGCAGTTAGCTAACAAACTAAATGTAAGATCAGCTAGTTTGTGAGCATCTCTATTGATCACTTGTTCTTCTACCATAGTTTCCCCAAGTATTTGTCTGTAGCAAATATCGCTAAACCAAACTATTTATTCAATAGCTTGATAGAATAAAGTTTTATCGGGTATTTTAATGGCAATTGACCCCCTGGAGGCTTCTATTAACTGTTTTTTAACCTGGTTAAGCATATCCGGTTCAACAAGACAATCAAATTTTACATTTTCTTTATATTCTGTTTGTAATATTTTTATTTTATTTTGTGTAAAAATTCTGTGAATTTGACTAACAAGTGAAAAATCTCCTTCAACTATTATTTTTACAAATGCTTTTTTTAAAATTTTCTCACAATTATTCAGCACCCCTTCAGCAGCAATATAATATGCTTTTCCAAGGGGGCCAACACCTAACTTTGTTCCGCCAAAATATCTTATAACTACAAGAAATACATCATATAAATAAAAATGTTCAATTGCGTTCATTATTCGTATTCCGGCAGTTCCGCCGGGCTCTCCATCATCAGAATATTTTGTATAACCGTCAATTATTTTTACTGCATAACAATGATGTGCTGCATCATAATATTTTTTTTTCACATCATTTAAAAATTTAATAAAATCCTCTTCTTTTTCTGCAGGGAAAGCACGGGCTATAAACTCAGAACCCTTTTCTTTATAAATAAATTCAGAGGGACCTTTTATTGTTGTATATTGTTTAATCTTTTGCATTTCGGATGCTTATTTGTAACTAACCCTTAAAGTAACCACAGGTAGTGCACTCCTAATTAAATTGATTTTCAGACCAGCTAATAGTAATATAAAGTTTGGAATTTTTAAAATTTTTTAAGTCCCCCTTTGGAAAAAGAAACAATAATAATAAAAGGCGCCCGGGAGCATAATCTTAAAGATATTGATGTAGAGATCCCGCGTGACTCATTTACCGTAATAACAGGGTTATCAGGTTCGGGTAAATCATCCCTTGCATTTGATACAATTTATGCAGAGGGGCAGAGAAGGTATATCGAGTCTCTTTCTGCATATGCACGCCAGTTCCTGGATATGCTTGAAAAACCCGATGTTGATCTGATTGAGGGTTTAAGCCCCGCAATCTCTATTGAACAGAAGGCGACTTCAGGAAATCCCCGTTCTACTGTTGGTACTGTAACAGAGATATATGATTATCTCCGCCTGCTATATGCAAGGCTTGGCACCCCGTACTGCTATAACTGCGGCAACCCGGTACAGAAACAAACTTCTGCACAGATAATCGATTCGATAATTTCTGCGCTTAGCGGGAAAAAAATATCTGTCCTCGCTCCCGTAGTGCGCGGCAGAAAAGGGCATTACAGGGAATTGTTTGAAGAAATTCAATCGGATGGTTTTTTGCGTGTAAGAGTTGATAATGAATTTCATGAGATATCAAAAGGGTTTCAGGTAGACAGGTATAAACTGCACAATATTGAAATTGCTGTTGATAAACTTACTGTTAATGAAAAATCAAGAGCCCGGCTTACTGAGTCAGTTGAGGTTGGTATAAATTACGGGAACGGAATTGTTATTATAAATGACGGCAGTGAGGATTATGTTTACAGCAGGCATCTTGCATGTATAAAATGCGGAATCAGTTTCAGGGAACTTGCTCCTAATTCGTTTTCTTTCAATTCACCATATGGTTCATGCCCCGATTGTGAAGGCCTTGGTGAAAAGAAGGAACTTGATATTAATCTTATTATTCCTGACTGGAATAAATCAATTAATGAAGAAGCAATTTCTGCTCTGGGCAAACCAAGAGGGATTTGGTTTTTTAATCAGCTTCAGGGGGTTGCCGATAAGTACGGTTTTAGTTTTGATACCCCTCTTAAAGATCTGAATGCCGAACAGAGAGAAATACTTTTAAACGGCAGTAAAGAAAAGATTGCTTTTTCCTATACATACAGCAACAGCCGACCGGTTACATACCTGCATAAGTTTGCCGGTTTAATAAATTATTTACGGAATTATTACACAACCACTTCATCAAATAATATCCGCGAGTGGGTGGAGTCATATATGAATACTGTAGTCTGCCAGACATGCGGCGGCGGCAGACTGAAACAGGAATCACTTGCGGTAAAATTCCAGGGGCGCAATATAACTGAAGTTACATCTTTATCTATATTAAGAGCAGAGGAATTTTTTAATAATGTTAAATTGTCCGGCAGAGATTCCATTGTAGCAAAACCAATTTTAAAAGAAATTACCGAACGGTTAAAATTTTTACTTGATGTAGGCCTTGATTATTTAACCCTAAACCGTTCAGCGCGGACATTAAGCGGGGGCGAATCCCAGCGGATAAGGCTCGCAACTCAAATTGGTTCACAGCTTGCTGGAGTATTATATGTGCTTGATGAACCCAGTATTGGGCTTCATCAGAGTGATAATGCTAAATTAATTAACTCGTTAAAAAACTTAAGGGATATTGGCAATACTGTTATTGTTGTTGAACATGACCGTGAGACAATT
>JAWOJF010000076.1:0-6187 GCA_046481785.1 Ignavibacteriaceae bacterium
CGCCATTTACCACTTAGGCACTAAGGACACTAAGCTACACTTAGAAAAGCTGGTTTAAATTTCAAACCCCAATACACCAAAGTCTCCCTTTAGCTAAAGGGAGACAGTCCCGCCGCAGGCGGGACAGAGGGATTGTGTGCCCCCGTACTGGCGGATAACCTTATCATAACCGGGAAAACCCCAAGAACTGCATTTGGTATTTTCGGCTATACCACATAATTAAGAAGAGCGGAAGCCGGTTCATCATAATTTGCTGTTCATGTTTTAGAAATTATTTTATCTTTCATAAACAAATTTATTTCTTTCAGAAAATATTTTTATGGCTCTCCTTTAAAACTTTGGACAGCAGAGGCGAAGTATTATGGCTAAGAAACAAACAATTATAGATTTCCCCAAATCAACTATAACTTTTTTAAAAAAGCTTGCTGCTAATAATAATAAAGAATGGTTTAACGCTCACAGGGATGAATTTGAAACCCATCTTTATATACCGGCACAGATGTTTGTAAATGAAATGGGGGATAAATTAAAAAGTATTTCCCCCGGAATAACTGCAATCCCAAAAACAGATAAATCAATTTTCCGTATTCACAGGGATGTAAGATTTAGTAAAAATAAGGCGCCTTATAAAACAAATCTTGGTATGTTATTCTGGGAAGGTGCCGGCAGAAATGAATCCTCAGGCTATTATGCACATGTTGAACCGAAACTTTTTTTTGTTGGTACAGGTATGTACGTCTTTTCTGATACTCAGCTAAAAAAATACCGCGAGATTGTTACAAATCCTGTTAAGGCAGAAGAGTTGGAATCAATTATAAGAAAACTGGAAAAGAAAAATTATAAAATGGGGGGTAAAACTTATAAACAGACTCCCCGCGGCTTTGATAAGGAATATGAGTACCGTGATCTTTATTTATTCTCCGGTGTGTATGCTTATTATGAAAGTAAAAATTTGAAGGAAATATTGGAATCCGATTTTACAGATTTTTGCTTTAAAATATTTAAAGAACATCTTCCGCTGCATAACTGGCTTGTAAAAAATATTGGCTGACAACGCAAAGGCCGCTTCAGGTCAGCCGGATCCACTTGTTACAATTTTATCCGGTTATATAATTCTGCTCTAGGCCTTTTACTTCCGGCTCTCCTGACTGAGAATTTCTTCCAGCAGTTCAACAAGTTGTTTTGAAGAAAAAGGTTTTGATATGTAGTGTGTAAATCCTCTTGATAAAAAGTCCTTCTTATTGCTTAGCGATGCATAAGCAGTAACCGCCACTATCGGTATGCAGGTATAAGCAGACATTTGTTTTATCTCCTGCATCAGTTCTATGCCGTTCATTCCATAGCCTAAATTAATATCCAGTAATAAAACATCATAATTGTTATTCCTTACATAGTCCAGTGCTCTTTCAGCATCCTCGGCAACATCAACAAGAAAACGTTTTGAAAGAACTTTTTTTACATAATCAATGGATACCGAATCATCTTCTATATATAGCACTCTGCGGGATTTGTTTTCTTTTATGTTAGAAACAATTTTTAATTCATTTGACGGGGGAACTTCATTAACAACGGGATACTCACTGGTATTAATTTCTGGAAGCACAACTGTAAATACCGATCCTTTGCCCGGTTCACTTTCAAGCGTAATTTTACCTCCTAAAAGTTCGGCATATTTCCTGGTAATACTTAAACCCAAACCTGTTCCTTCAAAAGATCTGTTGTAACCTTCACTGGCCTGCCGGAATTCGTGCCAGATAATATCCTGTTTATCTTTTGGAATTCCCACACCGGTATCACTCACTTTTATTACTAAATGATTACTCTCTTTATCGGAAAATATACCGGCAAATATGCTTATCAGGCCGTCTGATGTAAATTTTACTGCATTGTTAATAAGATTAGCTGTTATCTCCCGCAATAGCTTTTCATCTGTCCGCCATAAAAGAGGAACTGGATTAATCTCTATTTTTATTTTAGTATTACGCTTTTCTGCCGATTTAGAATAGAGATGATAAAGGCTTTCAATTATAGTAAATACATCTGTTTCTTTAGCCCTGATCTCAGTCTTATCAAATTCAAGCTTAGATATATCCAGAATTTTATTTAATGTATCGGTTAATCTCTTAGATGAAGAAAGGATTACTTCCGCCATCCTTTTTTCTTCCGGATTTGTCAATCTTTCAGAAAGCAGTTCTGAAAAGCCGATAATACCGACGAAGGGAGTTCTTAATTCATGACTTATATTTGCAAAGAAATATGATTTCACGCGGTTCATTTCCTCTGCTTTTTCCTTTGCTTCAATAAGTTCATTTGTCATTTTTTTCAATTCAGTTATATCTTCTTTTACAGCAATAAAACTTATTATTTTTCCTTCCTCATTAAGCAGCGGGGAAATAAGCGCTGACTCCCAAAACAATTCACCGCTTTTCTTTTTATTTAAAAATTCTCCACGCCATTCATTTTTTGATAGAATGGTATTCCATAAAATTTCATATTCCTCTTTGGATTTATTCCCCGATTTAAGAATTTTCGGGTTCCTCCCTTTTACTTCATCTAAAGTGTATCCTGTAACTGCAGTAAACTTAGGATTAACGTATTCTATTAATCCGTTTATATCTGTCATTACAATAATTGCAGGACTTTGTTCGATACCGCGGGAAAGTTTCCAGATCCTCTCTTCTGATTCTTTACGCCCGGTTATATTTGTTATAAACCCGTGCCATATAATACTGCCGTCGCCTTGTTTTATTGGAGTAGAATTACCTTCAACCCAGGTAAACTTTTTGCCGGCATTAATTATCCTGAATTCCAAATGCCAGTCAATCATTTCCTGCGCCGAAGTCTCAATGGTTGAGATTAACTTTTCCCTGTCATCAGGATGAATACGATTAAAAACAGGAGAAAAATCTTTTATAATCTCTTCCTTTTTAACACCAATTATATCTTCCCATATTGGGCTTGCATAAGGAATAGAGTAAGTGCCGTCAGAACTCATTTTAAATGAGAATAATCCTCCGGGAGCCGTGCCTGCAATTTTACCAAGTTGTTCTTCAAGCTTTGTTTTTTCTTTTATTGCTTCTTCAGCTTTTTTACGTTCTGTTATTACTTCACTGAATATTATTATACCCCCGGTTTCATTTTTTTCATTTTGCCAGGGATGAATTTCCCACTTGATCCAGTCCATACTGCCATCCTTCCGCAGGAATGGATCTTCGTCACATTTTTCATTATTCCCTGCAAGGCACCGCCTGTGTATCTCTTTCCATTCTTCAGATATTTCGGGAAATATTTCATAATGACTTAAACCGGTTACATCTCTGTTCAGGTCCAGTTTATAATCTGTCAGCCATCTTTTACTAACACTTAAATAACGCATATCCTTATCAAGCATAGCAATAGCTGCAGGAGCATGCTCAACAAAAAGTCTAAGCCTCTCTTCACTTTTCTTTAATGCCTCATCAGATTTTTTCTTTTCGGTAATGTCTCTTGATATATTCAGGCTGCACGTTTCACCGTTAACCACAATAATTCTTGCAGACATCAAGGCTATTAATGTTGACCCGTCTTTTTTACGGAATTCTGCTTCAAGATTATTCACTTCCCCCTTTTCATTAATTGCTTTAACAAGGCGCTTCCTGTCTTCCGGATTTACCCAGATATTTATTTCAGAAGATGTTTTGCCAATTACTTCTTCCCTCGTATAACCTGTAATTTCACAGAAGCCCCGGTTTACATCAAAATAAAGGCCGTCCGAAAGCCTGTTTATATTTATTGAATCAGGGGAGACTGCAAAAGCAGTAGAAAATTTATCTTCCGAAGCACGTAAAGCTTTTTCGGCAAGGCTGCGTTCAGTTACATCATGTACTATTGAATATAAAAGCTTCTTCCCGTTAAGAGTAATAGGGCCGCTGTAAACTTCAACATCCCTTAATGCACCGCTTGCAAGCTTATGAGTAAACTGGTACCGGGCAGCTTCGGTTTCTATTGTTTGCTGCATTTTTTCAAGTATTGCATCCGGCGGAAGCTCGTTTATATCCCAAACTTTAAGCTGTGTTATCTGATCATGGTTATAACCATAATAATTTAATGCGGCAGGATTAGCATCAGTTATACTCCCTGAATCAGGATCCAGAAGAAGCATAATGGTATGATTATTCCTGAAGAGGCTCTTATACCGTTCTTCACTTTCACGCAGTTTTTTTTCAGCTTCTCTTTCACTGCTCTGGTTCCTGAACACCAGGATTACACCTATTATATTCCCCGCTTCATTTTTTATAGGTGAGCCGCTGTCTGCTATTGGTATTTCAGCCCCCGTCCTGGAAATAAGAATGGTATGATTTGCTAAGCCAATAATATTCCCTTCTCTTAATACACGCTTTACCGGACTATCAGCTATACTCTTTGTATCTTCATTAACAATTTTAAACACATCTTCAATATACCTGCCGGCGGCTTCATGTTCCTTCCACCCGGTCATCTCTTCTGCAACAGCATTCATTTGTTTAATACAGCCTTTAACATCGGTGGTAATAACGGCATCACCAATGCTGTATAGAGTTGTACGGAATTCTTCCTGAGCTTCCAGCAGATACCTGTCTTTAATCAGCATTTCGATATAAAATCTTTTCTGCTGATACACCGAAAAAAGGGTTAAGCCGGTAATAATAAGAAGAATGAGTATGGCAGTATTAATAATAACAAGCATAGCCATTTGCCGCAGCTCTTCATAAATTTCCGAATGATCAATTTTTGTAACCAAAAACCAGGGAGTACCCGGAATCTTATTTATATTTGCAAGAACCGCTTCATCCCTGTAATCAACCCCCTCTATTATACCTTTTGCTCCCAGCGCCGCTTTAACTGCTATTACATCTTTTCTTTCCAGTGGTATTTTAATATTAAGGGCGCTGTTCTTCCGGTGCCGGAGATCATTTAGCAAAACAACTTTACCATTTTCAACTCTGAAAATAAGTGACTCAGCAGTTTTGCTGTATACCGGCCAGGTTTGAATTAGAGGATAAAGATAATCTCCGGGATCTATACGCAATATCATTGCTGCAATAGCCTGCCCGTTGTGTATAACAGGTGACACTATTTCAAGATGGATTTTTTTATGTACCGGACAGTAGAAGAAATCATCAAAAATTATTTCTTTCCGCTCTATTGCCTGACTAACAGAATTTTTTGTAATTGAATCAAGTGTTGTTAAAGCAGGAACAAGACTGAAGAGAATTTCTCCGCCGGGAGATGATATAAAAATATTGTCGTATTTGTGATTAATTTTTATCGGGTTAAGTGTGCGCGTAAAGTATTTTTGAAGTGTTGTATCCTTTTTATTCAGAAGTTTTCGTGTATTAGTAATAAACATTTCGTTACCGGGAAAGAACTGAGCCTCCGATAATCTTTCCTTCCGCCATCTGGAAATTTCGTTTATTTTCAGATTGCTGATAGTTCTTAAATTATTCTGTTTTTCAGTCCTTATCCGGCCTTCCTGGTAGTCGTAATACAAATAAGCACCGGCAGCTAAAAGCAAAATGAAAGCCAGCGTTAACAGGTACAGGGGCTTTTTATTAAATGCAGGAGTCTTAATGTTTGATGTCATACTTATCCCTGAATAAATGTGGCATTTGTTTTACATTTTTTCCCCGGGAAAATAGTGGAATATTAAGAAAGGATAACCGGTAGTGATTAAAAAATTTTCCCCTGGAAATTTTTAATTCATTTGACTTCATCGTTCTCCCCATTTTAGAAATATCCTTTATTATAGTAATACTAATTTTACTTAAACACAACATAATTCAGCTCCAAAAATGGATCAAAAGCACCTCTGTCCAAAATAATAATTTGTTTCGCAAATATTGAGATTACCTATATCTATAAACATAACGTCCCTGACGGGACTTAAAACAGCAATATATATTATACCTTAACATATAGTTACCTGTTTATGGTATAAGTCCTTGTATTCCTGTAATTATTACAATCGCGTAGGGATTAAACGTTTATAGAATAAATTACAGAATGAAATAAAGAGGCTGTCCCAAAAGTAAGATAAGGAGAATATTTATTCGTTTTTGTTCAGATGTCAATTATTGCCACGACATTTATGTCGTGGTTTAGGATTCCAAATATTTTTGGCTTTAGCCACAATTAAGGCAAATTGTGGCTAAAGCCTCCATGCTAATTG
>JAWOJF010000127.1:0-13813 GCA_046481785.1 Ignavibacteriaceae bacterium
GAAAACAATTAGCATGGAGGCTTTAGCCACAATTTGCCTTAATTGTGCATGTCCCGACCCTTCGGGGGCTAAAGCCAAAAATATTTGGAATCCTAAACCACGACATAAATGTCGTGGCAATAAATAAACAGTCTCTTTCAAGGAGAAGACATTTAATTATTAGTTCTGCAACAGACCCTTCAGCCTGGGGATATCAGATAAGATTATAGGGCTTTACCCTGAATTAGCTTCCTTTCAGGGTTAAAGCCCCTTGTTATGGTTCTTCGGTCACCCCATGTTAAAACATGGGGTTAATCAATAAAAATAATATTTATTCAGTCTTTAATTTCACACTGCCTCTGATAAGGATGAGGTTAACGGCTTAACATATAACCTCAACGGTTATCCCGCAAGTTTGATAAATTTGATTGGTGAAAAAAAATATTTTGCTGTTTTACCTGTCAGCCTTCAATATTGCTGTTATCTGCTGCTTTAATCCCTGTGCCTGCGGGAAATTAGGATCTATTGAAAGGCACTTATCAATTGTTTTAAGTGCATTTTCAAAATCTTTATTTAATGAGTAAGCCCCGGCAAGATTAAATAATACCTGCGGATCGCTGCTGTCATATTCTGTACTTTGTTTTAAATAATTAATTGCCGCATCTGTATTATTTCTTGAAAGCTCTATTATACCAAGCCATTTTGCTGAAATAGCCGACGGGGAATATTTATATCTTTTAAGAAAAATATCATAGGCATAATCATACTGTTTTGCTTCTAATAACTTTTTACCAGCATTATCATAATACTCAACTATAAACGGGTACTGATCAGTTAAGAGATTAATTTCATAAGTAAACATTCTATAATCACCACTGTTAAAGTAAATAACAGCAGCTTCCCGGTGGCCGGCCTCCCACATAATTTTATTATCAATAACTCTTAATGCAACCGAGTCCAATTGTGTACGGAGATCAAATTGTTTAATGAGGTAAGCAGTACTTTTGGGTTCGCTAAAAGGCCAGTCATTCTTTAATATAATTATCCTGTAATGTGCTATAGTAGAATCAAGTTTTGAGAAATAAAAATTTGCAATTGCTGCGCTGTCTGCTGTTTCTTCCGGAAGAGAATTAACCTCAGCATCAGGAAGATATTTTGCATCTGTCATTATATTATAAAATAATTTTCCTAACAATTGGTAACCGGAAAGTGTAGGATGAAGATGGTCAATCATAAGATTATTACCGGTAATTCCATCGGGACTTGCCCTGTCAAATTCTCTATCCGCTTCAACTACAGGATAATTAAACTTTTTACCAAGCTGCCGGGTAATATTATTTAATGCTTCAGGCGCACGGAATTTTAATCCATCAAGATCTTTTGCAAGCCGGAATAATGAATCCGCCTTAGCTGTATCCCCCTGTTTAAGTAAAGCTATAGCATTATTGAATACATTATTAGCATCAGGAAAACCTTCAGTTGAGGCAGTAACAAAAGGAGGCTGATCTTTTAAATTATATGTAAGAGTACTCAGCATTACCTTCACCCCGGCATCCTTTGCCATTTCAAGAATATCATTCATATTATCCCGGTATTGCTCAAGACCGGCATAATAGACATCTGAGTTAAGTTTTATCAGCTTATCCTTAGCTATCCTTGCCATTAAAGTACCGCCGGAATCTTTTTCTCCTGAACCGGCAAACATTCCGGCCGCTGATTTTAAAATATTTCTCATCAATTGAAAGGTCTTGAATCTGTTTAGATACAGAGCTGAATTAACAATAAACCGGGAGCTTCCAAAGGATTCTGCTGAACCAACACCGAGTGCACCATAATATTCATTATGACCCGTATAAATCAGTATAAGGTCAGGCTTTTGGTCAATAACCCCCGGCATAAGATCTCTTAATGTGTAGCTGTTAACTGCGGTAATACCAAGATTTACCATCTCTATTTTTGCAGACGGGTAAGAAAGTTCCAGCCGTTTTTTTATATACCTGCCGAAATCACCATTTGGGGAAAACGGGTAGCCGGCAGCACTGCTTTCACCCAAAATAAACACGCGGAATGAATTATTCTTTTTTACAATATCAAAAGAATTTTGATTTGAGTATGGTACACTTTCAGTAGTATAAAAATAACGCCGGGCAATATCAGGATTAAGCATAAACTTATCTTCTGTTACTTTTACCCATTGTGTATAATCAAACCCATAGTTAAATAATCTTAAAGCTATTTCAAGAATAACAAAAAATAAAACAGGAATTATAACAGCTATAACATAAAACCAGGCTGGATTTCTTTTAGGCTTTTCCTCAGTAAGCTGTTTCTTAAAAAGGTCATCAACTTCTTTTTTAGGGATGTTAAATTTTTTTGAAATCTCTTCTGGTGAAAGTTTATTTCTTTCTGCAAGAACAGCGTTTTTCTGTTTCTTAGTTAGTGCCAAATTTGCCTCTTTAAGTCCCCGTTATTGAGAATATTCCCCAAAAAAATGATTTCTTTTTGCTTTGTTTATTCTGATCTATTAAGCTATTTTTCAGTAAATTTTTGAAAAGAAAAAGCCGTTTTAATGAAAATATCTGCCGCATTATTTACAATTTTCCTGCTTTTCAGCAGCTTTATTTCTGCCCAATCAGATGACAAAATTATAGTAAAAATAGGAAATATTTCCATTTCTGAAAAAGAATTTACTGCCCGTTATGAGCTTACCCCCATGCCCGGTATTCATGATAAAAGAATTGGCGAAGCAATGAAGGAGAAACTGCTATATACCCTGATTGCAGAGAAACTTTTAGCACTTGATGCTCTTGAATCGGGCCTGGATACTAATGACATCGTAAAATATTCTCTTGAGACTTTTGAAAAAATGTTTACACGGGATGCATTGTATAAAACTGAGATTAAAGATAGAGCAAAAGAAAAAACCGATAGTCTGCTTAATGCCTATATCGTCAGCGCATCTGAATACTGGATAGTATATATTTTTTCAAAGGAAGAAAAAGAAGCAGACAAAATATACGCACTTCTTCAGAAAGGTGTACCTTTTGACAGCCTATACAGTGAACTAAAAGCTGAAAGGGCGGACACACTTAAGTTTAAAATTGGTGACCTTGATGAACAGATTGAAGCAGAATTATTGAATGTAAGGGAGCAGTCTTATTCAAAACCGATGTTTATTCATGACGGCTGGTATATCTCTAAGATAGTGAAGAAAAACTATCCCATTCTGGCAAAAATGACAGGCTGGGAATCAGAATATGAAAACCTGGAACAGGTTGCAAAAGACAGGGCAGAGGCTGAACTGTATAAAAGTTTTATGTCAGGATTTTTTGCAGATAAAAAGATAAATGCGAACGGTGCATTATTAAAATCTGCTGCACAAAAAATATCTGCTGTTTTTGAAGAAAAGGCTAAAAGCAGGGAATCAGATGAAGAAGAGATATTTTTGAATATTTATGACCTGCTTAAAATTGAAAATGAATTTGGTAAAGACAGTATTAATATGACATATATTTATGTAGGGGATAAAACAATTACACTACAGCATTTTTTACGGTGGTTCAGATTTGAAAGCTTTTTAAGCAAGAAGTATGATCTGCAGTCGATAACATCTTTATTAAATTCCAAAACAAAGAAATTTATTGAGCAGGAACTTTTAGCAGAGGAGGGTTTTAAAAGAGGCTTAAATAAAACTGATTACGCAAAACAATCAATAGATATGTGGAAGGATAATTATTTATATAATATTGCATATTCAAATTTATATGATTCTGCAGGCATTGAAAACAGCAGGTTGGATATTTTAAATAGTAATTCACCCGGGAATACTGAAATAAAAATTGTTGAGATACTTACTGACAGTCTGGATATAGTAGAAAAAATTCTTGATGACCTCCGGAGCGAAGCCGATATAACTGAACTTGCTGAAAGATACTCAAAGAAAAGGTTAACCGGTGAACCTGACTTTCATCCTGCCTCTCAATTTGGTGAAGCAGGAATTATTGCAGCAAGAATGCATCCGGGAGAAGTATACGGCCCTATAAAAACAGGGGAAGGTTACCTGGTATTTAAACTGCTAGATAAACGTGAGAAAGAATCTACAGCATCGGCCGGCAATGGGGGACTAAGTATGAAATCTTATTATGCCATAATGAAGTATGTTGCTGACCTTGCTGATAAATATGAGGTAACAATTAATAAAGAATTGATTAAAGATATTAGCCGTTCAAATATTAACAGCCTTATATTCAGAAATCTTGGTTTTGGCGGAAGAATAACTGCTGTTCCATTTGTAACCCCCGATAATACATGGGTTAAATACTGGGAAGAGAAAAAAGACGTAAACCCATAATTCCACGGTGCGAAAATTTATCTCCGTGAAGAAAATGCATACATTCCCAATAGTAAAATAATACACACAATTATTACTATGGGAATGACCTCAAGTGATATACGCTGTGCAAGAACACCGGTTAAGCCGGGGATAACAGCTACTCCAAGGCCTGCTGCACTTATCTGCATGCCGATAGTATTAGCTGCATAACGCGGAGATACACGGCTGCTTGTAAGCGATACTAAACCGGGAAAAATCGGAGCAATGGCAAAACCGGTAATTGTAATTCCAATCAGGCTGAATATTTCCACCGGGTTCCACCAAAGAAGCACTGCACCTGCAAAAGCTAATAACAAACCATACTTTACTAACAAATGTGCGCCTAATCTTTTAGTAAAAAATCCTGCAGTTATTCTGCCGGCAGTAAACGAAGCCCAATAACTTCCAACCCAAAAACCGGCAGACTCTGCAGAAATTCCCCGGGATTCAGTAAATAAGGTATAAGCCCAGCTCCCCAGCGAAGCCTCAATTCCGGTATAAACAAAAAACATTATTATATTTATCCACACACTAAACTGGCGTAAGGTTTCAATGACTGGTGTTTTAAAGTCCGTTAAAATTTTATCTGTTTCATTTTTTTTCTTTTTCTGCCACATCGATGTTGTTAATCCAAAACATATTGCCAGCAGTATCTGAGCAGATCCAACAAGAACATAACCCCACCGCCATGAACTAAAAAAATAAAGGCCTGTTGTCATAATTATTGGACCAAGTGTTATCCCGATTCCAAAGCTTGCATGCAGCCACTGCATAAGATGCTCACCAAAATTAGAAGCAACGTAGGTATTTAGCCCGGCATCAATAGAACCTGCCCCCAGACCAACAGCAACTGCTAAAGGAATTAACATCCACCAGAAAGGCATTAATGTGTAGCCTATAAGAGCCGCCCCGGTAATACCACAGCTAGCGGCAAGCAGCTTTCCAACTCCCAGCCATGCCATAACCTGTCCGCTGTAAAAGCTTGAGACAAGATAACCCGCCGTAGATGCTGCAAGCAGAATTCCAAGAGCATCCAGTCTTTGGGAAAAGTCTGTCCGTATTGAAGGCCAGGCAACACCTAACAGGCCATCAGGTAAACCAAGCGAAATAAAGGCAATATATGCAAGCAGTATAAGGCCGGCAGTGGAAGAAATGATTGATTTTAGTTTCATTATACCGGGCTTTTCATAAATAACATAATAATAGTATATTCATTAAAATATCATCTAATTCTATTAATTATATATTGAAAAATATATTATTTTAGCCAATATTAAATTTTTATTTTTAATTACCTGTCTTTTTGCAGGAGAAATTTATGAGTAAGCTTTCCGTAATATCAGAATTGTGGCAGTTCTTAAGGGTAAGAAAAAAATGGTGGCTGGCGCCTATTCTATTAATGCTTCTGCTGCTTGGCCTGCTGATTGTTTTGACTCAGGGGTCAGCATTGGCTCCATTTATTTATTCTATCTTTTAAAAGTAATGATGCAGGTGTATCAAAAGTAAGATTAGGAGAATATTTATTCATTTTGTTAAGATGTCAATTATCTGTCTTGTCATGATAATACCTTCCCCCGGAGATTGTGTGAAAAGTAGAAGGTGGTGAATAAAGGTGTATTAACCTCAGGCTTCAGGGTCTGGGGGACATGAGATAGGTTTATATAGGGCTTTAGCCCTGAATTAGCTTCAGTTCAGGGCTAAAGCCCGTGTTATGGTTCTTTAGGCTCCCCCATGTTAAAACATGGGTTAATCAATAAAATTAATATCTATTTTTCAGTCCTTAATTTTTACAATCTCTTCGGAGGAAAGGGCGTAGTATCATATTAAAACCTTTAATAATCATGCTAACTAAAAAATGAAAATATATTCACTCAAATTGACTTTTGGGGCAGCCTCTTTTTTTTTTGAATTGTTACTTTTTTAATTCGGCTTCCAGTTTATCATACAATTGTAAGCTGTCGTTAATAATTTTATAAGCCTCTTCTTTCCCCAAAAAATGATCAACGATAACATGTTTATGTTCAAGTTGTTTATAATCCTCAAAAAATCTTTTTAACTCAACAATTGTATGGGGCGGCAAATCATTTAACTCATTTATATGGTTAACTGCCATATCGTGTTTAGCTACGGCAATTATTTTATCATCCTGCTCATCTTCATCAATCATATGCATAACCCCAATAACCTTCGCTTCAATAATGCACAGAGGATCAACATCAATTGAACATATTACAAGTATATCAAGGGGATCTTTATCATCGCAATATGTTTTAGGAATAAATCCATAGTTAGCCGGGTAATGTACGGATGAGTAAAGAACGCGGTCCAGCTTAAGCAGACCGCTTTTCTTATCAAGCTCATATTTACCCTTTGAGCCTTTAGGGATTTCAATTATTCCATTTACATATTCGGGTAAATTATCTCCCGGGCTAACAGAGTGCCAGGGGTTACATATTTCAGGCATACAAATCTTTTTTATTTAAACAAACAAAAGCTGAACAAGAATAAAAATAGGCAGCAGCACAATTATCGAGAATTTAAACATATAACTGAAAAAATCAGGCATTTTAATATTATTTTCTTCTGCAACTGCTTTAACCATAAAGTTTGGACCGTTTCCTATATAAGTCATACTGCCAAAAAATACTGCAGCCAAACTAATAGCCTTTAATAAAACTTCCGGTATACCCGCAACCATATCGGCAGAGGCCTGTCCTAAACCTAAAGCAAGTGAGTGGAAAGTTACTGCAGTGGGAGTATTATCCAAAAAGCTGCTGAGCAGCCCTGTGTAATAATAGAACTGGTGAGGCAATTCCACACCAAGTGATTTTGCATTTGATTGCAGGTATAATAAACATGGTACCATTGTAATAAAAATTCCAAGAAACAAATATGCTACTTCTTCAATGGGCCCCCATGTAAAATTGTTGGACTTCCTTATAAGCTTTGTAGTAAAAACTAATGAAAGGACAGCCATTAAAACAATTACAGCTTCACGTACAAACTTGAAATAGTGATTAATGTTTACGAACCCAAGATACTGTTCATTAAGAAAAGCTACTGCCAGAACAACACCGGCAAGCCACAAAAAATTAATTTTACCTTCAATTTTTATAGGGCGGATTTGGGTTTTATCTCTTACAACTGCCTGAACAGGCTCTTTCTTATAGTAGTAGCTATCTGCAAAATAATAAATTATCAGAAGCAGAAGGTTGGCAATAAGCCATTCCGGGGCTAATTTAAAAAACCATGTAAAAGGCGCCCCGCGTAAATACATCATAAATAATGGCGGATCACCAAGTGGTGTTAATAAGCCGCCGCAGTTGGCTACAATTCCTATAAAGAAAAGTATAGTATGAACCTTAAAGGTTCTCTCCTTATTGGTTTGAATGACAGGCCTGATAAGCAGCATAGCAGCGCCTGTTGTACCCATAAATGATGCAAGTACTGCACCTATGCCTAAAAATGTTGTATTAATAATTGGTTTGGCTTCAATGTCGCCGCTTAAATATATACCACCTGTAATTGCAAATAATGCTCCCAGAAGAATGATAAAAGGTAGATAATCAAATACCATTATTTCAATCAAATGATCAGTAAAGCCGGCAGTTAACAGGTATATTAAAACAGGAATGCTTAGAATTACAGCAATAATCAGTTTGTTTTTATTTTTTTCCCACCAATGATTCCAGAACAGTGGGAAAACAGCAATTGAGCCAAGCATAAGTATAAAAGGCACCAGGCTGAGAAGAGGTATAGAAAGTTGATCGTGTTCCATAATTAGTAACAATCCCTTTTTAATTTTTTTTTAGAAGTGAATTACTCTGAAGGTGAATCCCCATAAGCAGTAGATAATATGCAAGTTAAAAATCCATGTACAATACATGTTTCATAAATAAAAAAATTCAACATTAAAATTATAGAAAATTTTTTAAGAAAAGAAGTGGCTGAGTATAAAATACTATACTATAAATCAGTGGTGTCCAAATTAAAATTATTATTATAATAATATTCTTAAATAGAGGCAGAATCCGGATTTTTTTATTATCATCAAATCGATCCTCAATCTATCATCCCTACGGGACTTTATTTCATTCTGTAATTTATTCTATAAACGTTTAATCCCTGCGGAATTGTAATAATTACAGGAATACAGGGACTTATACCATAAACAGGTAACTATATGTTAAGGTATAATATATATTGCTGTTTTAAGTCCCGTCAGGAACGTTATGTTTATAGATATAGGTAATCTCAATATTTGCGAAACAAATTATTATTTTGGACAGATATGCTATAAATAATATCTGGTACACCCCCATTTTAGGTGGCAAAAATTTATAGCACTGCTTGTACAGAAAGGTCAGAGATTTTTAAAAACTCCTACCGGAGTAAAACACACATTAATTGTTTTCGCTCCGTTAGGAGTGAAACATTAGTAGAAATTCAGAAAAGTAAAGATAACCTAAGCTCCATATGAGCGGCACATTTCAATAATAATATAATTGCAGTTAAATAATATGCCACCAGATAAATAGGTGTACCTAATATCTTTTAGGTATGTATAAGTTTACTCGAACTGCTTCTTAAACTTATCAAACTGCTCTTTTAATTCTGCTAATTCCGCCCTTAGAGTTTCAATTTCCGATTCAAGTTTTTCTATTCTTTCATCGTTTTTTGAAATCTCCACTTCTTCCTCAGCGGGTACACTTTCAATTACAGGTTCTCCCGAAAGAAGGTGAGTATAGCGGGATTCTTTCATTCCTGTTTGTTTTGGTAATTTTGTTACAAGCGGCTTTTCGCGGTTAGCAAGATTTCTTAAAACATCTTCTACCTGCATCAGAGATTCAAAGTTATACATTCTGCCCGTCCGGACTTTTATCTCACCCAGTGTCTGCGCCCCTCTAAGCATAAGTATACACATTACTGCTGTTTCTTCCGGTGAAAAATTATATTCTTCCGTAAAGCCTTGCTTATACTTGGGGACTCGCATATCGGAACCGGTAACTCTTCTTACTAATCCCTTCTCTCTTAAACTGTCAATAATCTCCTCAACAATAACATCCGGATAATTAACTACCGGCTCCCTGTTTGATTTCTGGTTACATGCATTAACAAGTGAATTTAATGTAAGGGGGTAATATTCAGGCGTTGTAAGTTCTTTTTCTGTTAAAGCACCAATTACCCTTACCTCTTCAGCGGTTAGTACTATTTCATTTAAGTTCATAATTTCTCAAAATTTCTTTATAAATGAATTCTTTAAATTTAATAAGGAATTTATCAGAGAACCAAATAACTTTTTTTAAACAGACTATAAACTATTTTCCTAAGTCTATTCCCCATCATTAATTTTTTAAATTTATTTCGTATATTAAAATCGCTTCAAATAAACAGCCAAGTACCAAAGAGGAGTGCCTATGAGAATAATTGATACTATTTTTAATCATATTGCCGGCATTACTTTTATAATATTGTTTATACTTACTCATCCTGTATATTCTCAGACCAACCTGCAGAATAAAAACAATATGCTCTCTCAACTTGGCATAATTGAACCCCAATTACCCCCCAAGCTTCAGGATACTAATGCTCCGCCCAATACTTACCCGGCGGCTGAAGATAATACAGAGGGTAACTGGACAGATAATGCAGAACATATTATTACAAGATCAGGATTTGGTTTATGGAATAACTATGATGATATACCCGAAGGCCTTTTCCCGGGTCCCGAATCATGGAGAGTTGGTGAGTATACGCCTATTGATCTTTTAAAAATGCATAATGGTACAATTATTACTACTGAAGAGCAGTGGTGGAACATGCGGCGGCCTGAAATGCTGAAGGATGTTCAGGAAGAAGTATGGGGCGTAATACCAGATGATAGTGTGCTTCCGGGTGTTACATGGTCTATGGAAACCTCAGCAGGCGGAACGGGAAACTCTGCTTATATTCAAAAGTTAATAACCGGAACAATAGATATTTCAAGGTATCCTGAAGTAAGGAATGTACCTCAAATATCTGCCGTTCTGCGTATTCCCGCAAATGCATCAAAACCGGTACCTGTAATGATTGTTTTTGCCGGTTTTGGAAATCCTATTGAGACATATTGGAGTTATGCTTTACCAAACGGATGGGGAGTGTGTATCTTTAATCCCGGTGTACTTCAGCCGGATAATGGAGCGGGCCTTACAAGCTATTTAATCGGTTTGGTTAATAAAGGAGACTGGAGAAAACCAACTGACTGGGGGACGCTTGGTGCATGGAGCTGGGGCGTTAGCAGGCTAATCGATTATTTTGAAACTGATGAACATGTGAATGAAAAAGAAATCGGACTTACCGGGCATTCACGTTATGGGAAAGCCACCCTTGTTGCAATGGCTTATGAACCTCGCCTGGCAATAGCATTCCCAAGCTGCGGCGGCAGTCTTGGAACTAAAATGAACAGGCGCCACTGGGGGCAGGATCTTGAAAATTCAGGATGGGACCAGGAGTATCACTGGGTTGCCGGAAATTTTTTCAAATGGATGGGACCTTTGAATGAAGGAAGTTATTTACCGCGTAAAATAGAAAATTGTCCTGTTGATGCACATTCTCTGCTTGCGTTATGCGCGCCGCGTCCTGTATTTCTTAACAGCGGTACTCAGGATTTATGGACTGACCCGTACGGCATTTATCTAACCGGTTGGGGTGCTGTACCAGTTTATGAACTGCTGGGAAAACAGGGATTGGTTATGCCCGATGAAAAACCGCTGGTTGATACTGATTATATAGAAGGTAATATTGGATACCGTTATCATAATGGCGGACATACTGATGCTCCCGACTGGCCTGCATTTTTTAAGTTTGCTTCAAAATATATTATTGCACAAAAATTAATAGTTTCAAGCCTGACTTTAAATGTTGCCTCTGCTGAAAACAGTAGTGCTGTTTTTAATGTTATATCAGATACTTCATGGAATATTACTCCGGTAGATGAATGGTTAAGTGTAAGTTCTGACACAGGCACAGGTAATGCTGAAATTGCCGTTAGTGCAGAAGCAAATTTTGCTGATTCTATACGGACAGGTTTGATTATTGCTGCCATTCCCGGACTTTCAGCATTTGATATTACCGTTAGCCAGTCAGCTATTAATACACCGGGAATATCACTTTCAGATTCAATAATAAGTGTTAACGCCGATAGTCAGAAAATATCCTTTGCTGTTAAGTCCAATACAACATGGAATGTTTATAATTTTTCCAGCAGGAACTGGATTATGCCTGATATGGAATCGGGTTATAATACCAGGACAATAAACCTGGTTATTTCTGCGAACAGCAGCAGCAATTTGCGTAGTGCAAACATAACTGTTGCTGCCGATAATGCAGGATCCCGGATAATAAAACTAACACAGGCAGGTAAGAGTACAACACCTGTTGAAAAAAAGACCGAAGTAATCAAAGAATTTCAGTTGATGCAGAACTTTCCAAATCCTTTTAATCCATCAACATCTATAAGTTACAGGATTCCGGAGGCGGGACATGTTTCACTTAAAGTATACAATGTACTTGGCAGTGAGATTGCCTCATTGGTTAACAAAGAGCAGTCAGCAGGGCAGCACTCGATAAATTTTGATGCATCCGGGTTAGCCGGCGGTGTATATTTCTATTCGCTTAAATCGGGCGGAAAAGTACAAACAAGAAGGATGATTTTGGTAAAATGATTTCTTCGCAGTTCGATAAATTGTTGTGCTATAGGTGTACTACGCCTTGAATTTTTTACTCTATTTTATAAGTATAAATGTATAACGGCAGTTTATTTAGGATATTTTATGAGAACAATTAAATCAGTTCATAAGGCCATTTCTACTCCTATAGATGACCTTGTAACCTATAATGCACTTCCGGGGGATTCATTATCTCTTGAGACATTAAACCCATTTATCTTTCTTAATCATCACGGTCCGCAGGTATATCCTGCAAATAATAATGGGCTTCCTTTTGGACCTCATCCGCACAGGGGCATGGAAACCGTTACTTTTATATTAGATGGAGATATAAAGCATAAAGACTCGGGTGGTTTTGAAAGCGTTATTACTGCCGGCGGTATTCAATGGATGACTGCGGGGCGGGGACTTATCCACATGGAAACATCTTCTGATGAATTTAAAAAAAATGGCGGACCCCTGGAAATTTTACAACTATGGTTAAACCTTCCGGCAAAAGATAAAATGAAGGAGCCGTTTTACAGCGGCCTGCAAAAAAAAGATATACCGGAAATAAAAATAAATGATAGTAAAGTTACTGTTAACCTGATCTCCGGTAAATGGGAAGATACCAAAGGTGCTTTTGAATCAATAACAGATGTATTACTATCTACTATATTTTTTAAGCCGGGTTCCACATTAACTCTGGATGTTCCTGAAGACAACCAGGTTTTCTTTTACATTATAAAAGGAAAATTAAATGTAAACAAGAAGGAGATTAATGCATTTAATCTTGTTCTGTTTGATCATGATTCAAAAGAAATAAAAATAGAAAGCGCGTCCGATAGTATTTTGCTTTTCGGTCACGCCAAACCTTTAAATGAACGGATAGTTGCTCAGGGTCCGTTTGTTATGAATTCGCAGCAGGAAATATTAGAAGCATACAGGGACTACAGGAATGGCAAGTTTGGTATTTGGCAGGATTAAATTTGCAGCCTTCGTAATAAATTTATTCTTCCAGGTACTCATAATTTGAATTACTCACTCCTTTCACTCTCAAATTCTTCTTCCCGGAGGTTATGCAGAGATTTTCTTGTATATGTTCTTCACATAGGGAAATAATCCAAACTGTATTTGTGTTTAAACTTTATAATCCTTCCAAATCATATCAAATCCCATTTACTGTGACTATCTGCAATTTAAGTAAGGCTTAACAAAGTTAAATTTGTACAGCTAATTTTTAATATGAGGTAAAGTATGAGTGAGAGCAGCAAGCCTAAAGGTTTCCCTGAACAAAGCCTTGATGCCCCGGGAAATGAACACGAAATGACACCTAAGCCTGAAGTAATAAGAAATAATTACAGGGGAAGTGATAAGCTAAAAAATAAGGTTGCATTAATCACCGGCGGTGATTCCGGAATAGGAAGATCTGTGGCTGTGCATTTTGCACGCGAAGGCGCTGATATTGCAATTGTATATCTTGAAGAAGATGAGGATGCAGCCGAAACAAAAAAGATGGTTGAGGCTGAAGGTAAAAAATGTTTATTGCTGGCAGGCGATATACGCGACAGGGATTTCTGTAAAAGTATTATCAGCAAAGTGGTTGAGGAGTTTGGAAAACTTAATATACTCGTGAATAATGCAGCAGAACAGCACCCCTCAAAGAGCTTTGAAGAACTGGATCTCGATTTAATGGAGAAAACTTTCCAGACAAACATTTTTGCTATGTTCTATTTATCAAAGGCCGCAGTGGCACACCTTGGTGAAGGCGATTCTA
>JAWOJF010000153.1:0-16012 GCA_046481785.1 Ignavibacteriaceae bacterium
GTTACTGTCTCCAATTACGGCAAAGGTAAAGCTGTACTGATTGGTTCATACATCGGGCTGCCGGTTATAGGCTCAGGCAATGAGGCAAATGAAGACCTGATTGCAAGTCTTATTGAATATACCTCAGAGATAAATAAACCTTCATCAGCCGGCACAGGCAAAGTAAGAACCGATGTTTTAACCGCCGGAAAAGAAGTTATGGTTATTATACAGAATATGACCTCACACTATGTTGAATCCTCGGTTGTTATTCCTGTAAAAAATATTCAGTTACTTAAGGAACAGTTTGACGGCAGTGAGTTAAAAGTGACAGCCTCAAAAGAAAACGGAAGCATAATACTTGTAAAGTTAGATCCGAAAGAGGTGAAGGTATACCGTGCGTAAGTGGTTCGCTGATTATCCTGCTGAGCAGTATATAAAAAGAAATTTTATTATAAATACTATTGATGGGTCTGTTTATGCTTTTGCAATTAGTTTTATTTCGCTAACAACGGTAATGCCTTTGTTTGTTAAAAAGATCGGAGGAAATAATATAGCTGTGGCGTTGATCCCGGTTTTTTGGACAATGGGTTTCAATTTTACACAGATATTTGTAGCTAGTTATGTAAGAAAAAAAGCTTATAAAAAACCGTTACTATTAGTTACTGCCTTATTTCAAAGGCTTCCCTGGCTTCTGCTGGGAATTTTCTGCTGGTTCTTTTTTGAAAATATATCCGGTGATATTCAGCTTGTTATTTTCTTCTTTTGTTTTGGACTTGCTGCGGTTGCAGGAGGAATAAATCTTCCCGGCTGGTTTGACCTGGTTGCGAAATTAACTCCGGTCAGGCTTCGCGGCAGACTGTTTGCATCGCGTGCAATTCTCGGTGCATTGCTTGGTATAATTGGCGGATGGATATCTACAATTATACTTGATGATTATATGTTCCCCCGGAGTTTCGGAGCATTATTTTTTCTTGCTTTTGGAGTTATAATGATTTCATACGTAGCCTTACTTTATATTAAAGAACTAAAACCAAACCCTGCAAAAGAAGAACTGCATTACAAAGAATTTTTTAAAAGGATACCATCACTTATAAAACATAATTCTAACTACAGGAATTTTTTGATAGCCGATGCCCTTCTTACTGCTTCTTTAATGGCAGACGCATTTTTTGCATTAAATGCTTTTAAAAAGTTTACGCTTGGTGATGTTTATGCCGGAACATTTACTATAATAATTATGAGCAGCATTATTATTGGTAATATTCTCTTTGGCTTTATAGCTGACAAGTTCGGGCATAAGTTAAATATGTTGATGGCGGCAATATCAGTTGTTGCTGCCTGCCTGCTTGCGCTGGCTACTCCATCCGTGCTGGCCTATTATTTTGTATTTATTTTTTCTGCATTTACTGCAACCTTAATGCTGGTATCACGTTTGTCAATTATTGCTGAGCTATGTGAAGAAGAAGACCGTCCAACTTATATAGCAGTTACAAATATGATAACCGCACCGTTTATTCTACTTGGTATTGCGGGCGGCTGGGTTGCTAATATGTATGGTTATAATATTGTTTTTATTCTTGCCGGTTTCTTTGCTTTAGTTTCATCTTTTATGTTTGGTATGAAGGTAAAAGAACCGAGACAGCCGGTATTAAGTATATTATCTTAAAGAGAAAAGAATATGAAAAGAAGAGATTTTTTAAAAAAGACATCCCTTATTGGTGCTGGAACATTGGCTGCAGCTAATGAGCTTATCTCCGCACCCCTTGTTTATACTGCTAAAAAAATTACCAGGAGTACAGCAAAAGGAGAGCTGATCTTTCAGCCTTATTTTGTTCAGGATGGAAATGGCCCCCATTTGTATGACCTTGTATGGGCAACAGATAAGAACTGGGATGCTTTCCACTCAAACATAAACAAAACTGATAAAGGGATTATCATCTCTGATTCAAAGGGAGAAGATAAGTTTGGTATTAACTGCAGGTGGAATGTTGAGGGATTTGGTTATACTAACATCACTGCTGATAATGGTGGGGAGCTTTATACTCTCCCGTCAGACGGAAAAGAACAAAAGCTTAACCTTAATTATGAACTTGCAAAAAGCCGTGTGGTAAGGAATAGAACAAGATTAAAACACCTGATGAATGACGGATGGATTCCTTCTAGGGAAGTTGAAGGACTTGTTGAACTATCGGAAGAATTATATGAAGATGCCGGAAAAAAAATTACTGATGCTGAAATGTGTGCCTCGAGGTCTCAGCAGGCTTTAAACTATGCTTTATGGGCAAGCGAAAAAATGGAATTAGATAAAGCTGACTTTATAATAAAGAAGAGAGGATTCCGGAACGACTTTTTTGTCGGCTGCGATGCGCGTGGTTTTTACCAGATGTACCAGGATAAATTCCTCGACATGTTTGGCGAATTATTTAATTATGCCAATATAACCTTTGTTGCTAAAGGGGACGGCATGATGTCTGATTATCAGCCTGAAAAAGGGAAGATAAATCCCGAAACCAGGCAGGTGTTAATAAAAAAGCTGAATGAAAGAAATATTAAATGCCAGGAAAGACTTCTTTTCTGGTTCCATGACTGCTGTATACCGGGCTGGATGCGCGATATGAAATACGATGATCTTCTGAAATACGCTGAAAAACTTACAACTGATACAATGAAAGAGTTCGGCGACTCTCTTTATGCTATGGAAGTTATTAATGAGCTTCATGACTGGGCTAATGAATTGTATCTTAATCATGAGCAGATAACAGAGCTTACCCGGTTAATTAATGATGTATCAAAATCAATTGCTCCAAATGTTAAAACAACAATTAATAGCTGCTGCCTGTTTGGCGAGTATGTACATATGAACCAGTATTCATCGGGACAAAAAGCAAAGTATAAGCAGCGCACTCCATGGCAGTGGACCAGGGACATACTTGATGCAGGAGTTGATATAGACATTGTAGAACTGCAGATGTATTTCCCATACCGTGATCTTCAGGATTCTATTTTGTTAACTGAAAGATTTGAAGTTTTTAATAAACCATTACATTACTCAGAAGTTGGAGTAAGCGGCGGTGCAACTGAACGTTCTGTTAAACTTGATACTTTTGAGTTTTCTAAAGAACCTTATTTGTGGCATCACTACTGGGATGAGGAAACGCAGGCGGACTGGATGGAACAGATATATAAACTTGCTTATAGTAAGGACTATATTAAGGCTTGTAACTGGTTCGATTTTGTTGATCCGTATTCTTATATGGAAAACGGCGGGCTGCTGCGGAGTCCCGAAGGTGAAAAGAAAGCAGCGTTCCATCGTCTGCAAAAATTACAACAGGAGTGGAAGTCTTTATAAACCGTAATAGGTAAGACTGGGCTGCTCTTTATACTAAAAATCTTATTTATAGAAATAAAACTCCGGTACAAATGAAAAGAAGAGAATTTATAAAAAAAACAGCGCTGGCAGGAGCCGGAGCTGTAGTTGCGGCTAATGAACTTTTATCTGCTCCCTTAATCCTTACATCTAAAAGAACAATAACCAATACTGAAAAGGGTGAGTTAATATTTAAACCTTATTTTATCCAGGACGGGGCAGGGCCTCACCTGGGTATGGTTAAGTCTTTTGAAAATATTGGGAGTGCAGAATGGGATTTTCCAAGCTGGGCCTTTGCAAGCGATACTGAATGGGATGCATTTTATTCTAATATTTTTGCAACAAAAGAGGGTGTTAAAATATCAGATACCGAAGGAAGAGATAAATTCGGCATTAACGTAAGATGGAACGTTGAAGGATTCGGTTATATTTATATGACTGCCGATAATGCAGGAGAGTTCTACCAGCTTCCTAAATCAGGAAGGTTTGAGACACTTAATTTAAATCTTGAACTTGCAAAATCCCGTGCTGCTAAAAACCGGGAAAGAATAAGAGAATTTGTTAAAGAAGGATGGTCTCCATCCCGTGATTTAAAGCCGTATATAGATCTTTCAGAGGAATACCTGGCTGATGCAGTAAAATCGCAGACCGATACTGAAAAATGCGCAAAGCTTTCACAGCAGTCTCTTTATTATTCAATGTGGGCAGGCGAAAAAATAGAAATTGAGAAGGCATGGTTCGATATTAAGAGAAATGAATACAGGAAAGATTTTTTTATCGGCTGTGATACCGACCATTATACAGATATAAATAATCCCGATCTGTTTATAGAACTTTTTTCAGAGTTGTTTAATTATGCTACTATAACTCATTACCTTCCTCATATACAAAAAGAAGAGGGCGTTTATACATATGGTGACAGAGATGACCGTTTCCGCAGACTAAAGGAAAAAGGAATAACTGTTGAAGGACGTCCGGTTTTCTGGGCTGATGACTGCTGTACTCCTAACTGGCTTCTGAAAAAAAGTTTTCCTGATGTTCTAAAGTATGTTGAAAAGCATGCACGTGAAGTTGTCGGACATTATGGAGACGGAATGTATGCGTGGGAAATAATTAACGAAGCACATGATTTTAGTAATGCTCAAAAGCTCGTGCCTGATCAGATGGTTGAAATTGCCAAACTTATAGCCGATACAGTAAAAGATGTAAATCCTAAAGTGCACCGGCTGATAAATAACTGCTGTATAAATGCGGATTATGTGCAGATCATAAACTGGAAAGAGTATGCAAAAAAATTCCCGCTTATAACTCCTCATCAGTTTATTAAAATGTGTCATGAAGCTGGTGTGGATTTCACAATTACAGGCCAGCAGCTTTATTATCAATATACAAACAGGGACATTGCGGATACTATAAGAATGACTGAGAGATTAAAAAAATTCGGAAGACCAGTACAGATAACTGAAATTGGTACAACATCGGGTCCAACGAAAGAAACGGTTGCATCAGGTGATTACCAGATACCTAAACGCCCTTATAGCTGGCACAGGGAATGGGATCCGGATCTTCAGGCAGAATGGATGGAACAAATCTATACTGTTATGTACAGCAAACAATGGATAGAAGCAATAAACTGGTATGATTTCTCTGATCCGTTTGGTTTTATACCTAACGGCGGACTGCTTGCAAATCCGCAGGGTGAAAAGAAACCCATTTTTGAAAGATTGAAAAAATTGAAAAAGAAATGGGAAGAAACATATTAGCAGTCTAAGACTATAAAAAGTAATTTTTAATCACTATAACAAATAAATAATAATATATGCCTGGTAAATTAGTATTCAAACCATATTTTGTTCAAAAGGGGAATGGCCCCCATATTGATCCGCTTGTATATGCGGCCGATGAAAATGAAAATGTCTTTCATTCAAACATTGTGCTTTCCAGGGAGGGAATTGAAATTTCAAACTCTGAAGGCAGACAAAAATTTGCAATACATGTAAGATGGAATATTGAAGGATTCGGCTATGTTTATTCTATAGCTGATAACGGCGGTGAGCTTTATGAACTCCCCCTAAATGGTGAGAAGGTCTTAAATCTTAATTATGAACTTGCTGTCAGCAGAATTAGGCTGAATGAAAGAAGAATAAATAAGTTTAGGAATGACGGCTGGAGTATTAATACAGAAATATCCTCTCTGCATGATTTGTCAAAACAATTATTAAATGACGCTGAAAATTCGATCAGTAAAGACCGTTTGAGCTATAATGCCCAGAAAGCTTTAATGTATGCTCACTGGACAAGCGATTATCTTGAATTGAGTAAGGCAAGATTTGACCTAAAAAAGAATGGTGCAAGAAAGAATTTTTATTTTGGATGCGATGCACGTGCATACTTCCAGATGGATAGTAACCTGTTCCTTGATAAATTTTCAAAATTATTTAACTATGCTACTATAACTCACTACCTCAAAGGTGATTTTATTGACTTTGAAGCTGAGGAGGGAAAAAAACAATTTGAAGTAAGACAAAAAGTATTAAATGCTTTAAGGTCAAAAAATATTACCGTTGCCGGCAGGCCACTGTTCTGGTCTCATTTCTGGGTTACACCTGACTGGCTCAAAAGAAAGAATTTTGACCAGCTCTTAAAATATGTGGAAGAACATGTTAAGGAAGTTGTTGGTTTCTATAAAGATGATATAGCAGTCTGGGAAGTAGTTAATGAACTTCATGACTGGGCAAATGAACTTGAATTAAATCCCGAACAACTGGTTCAGATTACAAAACATGCATGCGAAGTGGCACGTTCAGTTAATCCCAAAGTAAAGCTGCTGATAAATAACTGCAAGCCCTTTGGCGATTATGTGCAAATGGGTAAATGGCACGATAAACCTGCAAAATTTAAACAGAGGACACCACACCAGTTTATAAAAGATCTTGTAAGCGCGGGCGTCGATTTTGATACGATAGGCATACAAGTTTATTATGCCTATTACTCTGCTGCTGATGCAATAAGGAATATAGAGCGGTTTAAGGAATTTAATAAATCAGTTCAGCTTTCTGAAGTCGGCTGTCCTTCAGCAGGGATTAAACTTGAATTTGCCGATCCGCCTGTTGAGGATACAGCAAGGCTGCCTTACGACTGGCACAGGCATTGGGATGAGGAACTGCAGGGAGACTGGCTTGAATATACATTTACTTATGCCTACAGTCAGCCGTGGATTGAAGGAGCCAACTGGTATGATTTTGTTGATCCTTTTTCTTTCCTGATAAAAGGTGGAATATTGCGTTCTCCTAATGGTGAGGAGAAATCTGCCGTTAACAGGCTTTTAATGTTAAAACAAAAATGGAATAACTTATAAACAATCGTCTTTCAAATCCCCCACCGGAATTTTAAAGAGGCCCGAGGAAATATGAAAACAATTACACGCCGCAGCTTTATAAGAAAAAGCGCAATAACTGCAGCGGCAGTTTCAGCAGTCCCTTTTATTAATATTAATCCTTTAGCAGGTAAATCGGATAGCGATCTTGTTCTGCGACCTTATCCTCATCAATGGATGCCCGAATTTGACCGGGTTTATCTTACCGATGTAAATGAGGATCCGTTTGTATCCGCGGTAAAAGTAAACCGGGATGGCGTTGTAATCCCTCATAAAGAAGCTGATAAAAAGTTTTCAATTAATGCAAAATGGTTTGTTGAAGGATTTGGTTATATAACACTCGGGGCTGATAATGGCGGAGAACTTTATTCTTCCGGTGATTTCCCAAAGAACAGCACCCTCAATTACGAATTTGCTAAAAGCAGGGTAATCCGTAACAGGAATGTGAAGAAGAAATATGAAAATAGCGGTACCGGATTCTCTCATGAGGTTTCTTACCTTACTTCACTTTCAGAAGAGTTGTTTGAAGATGCCGCTAAATATTCAGGCAATATTGAAAAATCTGTTAAGTATGCCGATAAAGCCCTTCAGTATGCACTTTGGTGCGGTGAGCTTATTGAACTTGAACGGGCAAAAAGTGAAATAGAAAGACAAAAGAGAAAAGACCGGGTATACTTAGGATGTGAAACGCGGCAGTACATATGGGCAAAATCTGAAGATATGACAAAACGGTTTGAAGAGCTTTTTAATTTTGCAACAATAACACATTATGTATGGGATACTTGGTACGAATTATTTGAACCCCGTGAAGGCATATATAATTGGGGGATAAAAGATAATATTGTAAACTGGCTGTCGGAAAAAAATATCACAATCCAGGGAAGGCCGTTATTCTGGTTTCATCCCATTGTTACACCCGACTGGCTGAAAAATAAAAATTTCAGTGAGCTGAAAACATATGTTGAAAAACATACAAAAGATTTAATAACTCATTACGGAGATAAAGTAACTCAATGGGAAGTTGTTAATGAATATCATGATTGGGCAAACATTCACAACCATACACCGGAACAGATTACTGAGATAGTCCGCCTGGCATGTGATAAAACAAAAGAAACGAATCCTGATGTCGTAAAAATATTAAATAACTGTGCTCCATGGGGTGAGTATGCCGCTATGGGAAGAATGGCAAGAATGGATGCAACACGTCCTTTAAGATCACCCCGAAAATTCATACAGGATCTGTCTGAAGCGGATATAGATTATGATGTGCTTGGCATACAGGTTTATTTTCCGTACCGCGATTTATCGGATATTGTAAGAATGCTGGAGAGGTTTGAGAAATTTAATAAACCTATATATATAACCGAACTGGGGACTTCTTCAGGTCCCTCAAAAGCAATGGTAGCAGCCGGTGACATGAATATCCCTGACGGGCCATATGACTGGCACCGCCACTGGGATGAAGAACTTCAGGCAGACTGGCTCGAACAGGTTTATTCTGTTTATTACAGCCGCCCTTCAATTAAAGCAATTAACTGGTACGATTTTTCAGACTTCCGTCCGCATATTAAGAATGGCGGTTTAATAAGAGAAGACAGTTCTAAAAAAAGATCTTTCGACAGGTTAAAAAGTTTGTTGGATTCATGGGGCAGGCTGCCTTAGGCTGGTTAGGGATAAATAAATGGATATTCTTTTCCCGAGAAAAAATATAGATACCTGGATTGTATAACTAAACCCCGGATTAAGTATAATGAAAAAATTAGTTTATTTGTTTTCCCTTATTTTATTTAGTGAATTCTCTTTTGCCCAGGTCACCATTACTAATAAAGATGTTACAGCATGGAAAAGAGAGCAGACAATTACCGGAATTGTTGATAATTCTTCTGTTACTTCCGGTATTCTTGTCTTTAATGAGCAGAATATTTCTTTCCAGGTAAATAATAATTCATTTTCTGTTCCTGTAATTCTTGAAGAAGGAACAAATACAATATTTGCCCTTGCTGACAGCAGCGGAACGGAAATAAGCTCTGATACAGTTAGAATAACCCTGGGATATAAACTAAAACCAGAAGTATTTGTTTTTGCCGAAGTGTCCGGAAGAAATGTTAATCTTCATACAGAGGTAATTGAAAATCCCACTACCAGTGTGCTTACTTTTAATTGGGTTCAGGATGAAAATAATCCTTCCCCGGTTTCTATATCAAACTTATTTGATAGTACTGCATCATTTATTATACCCGAAGGGTCACCCTTAGGTGAATATTATTTCAGCTTATTTGTTATTGAAGCAGATGGAGATACTGCTAAAGCAAGAACTTTTGTTACTGTAACAGCAGATGGTATTACCCCATTCGATATAAAGAATGATTATGCTGCGTGGATAGACTCCGCTGTTATATATGAAATAACTCCTTACCTTTTTGTAAACTTTAGAAGCGGGTTTGATGATATTACAAATAAAATTCCCGAAATAGCTGAACTGGGAATTACTGCAATATGGCTTCAGCCTGTTTATTTAACACATAACTATGGTCAGGGATATGATGTTACAAATTATTTTCAGGTGAGATCTGATCTCGGTACGGAAGAAGAGCTGCGTGAACTTATATCTACTGCAAAGGCTTACGGCTTAAGAATTATTTTTGATTTTGTTGCAAATCACTCTTCCATAAATCATCCTTATGCAGTAAGTACCTACCCTGAAAATGAAGGAACAAGTTCATATTATTATAACTTTTACCAGAGAGAGGAAGATAGCGCACCATATTCTGACCAATATACACATTACCGGGGCTTTATAAATTATTTCTGGGGTGATCTTCCAAATCTAAATTATAATAATTCTGAAGTACAAAAGTGGATTACAGAAGCAGCACAATACTGGATTGAAAATTTTGATATTGATGGATATAGGTTTGATGCAATCTGGGGAGTTACTGCACGAAATCCTCAGTTTACTAAAGACCTTCGGCTTGCTTTAAAAAGAATAAAACCCGAGATTCTTTTGCTGGCAGAAGATAAGGCTTCTCAGGCGCAGGTATTTGATGAAAGATTTGATGTAGCTTATGACTGGGCCCCCGGGTATGACTGGGTTTCAGAATGGGTATGGCAGTATAATTTTACTGAGGGAAATAATCCTACAATTTTTAACAGCGGCAGTGTTAGTAACCGGAGCACAAGGTTAAGAAACTCTCTGAACAATAATGGTAACGGCTATGCGCCTGATGCAAAAATTTTACGGTTCCTGGGCAATAATGATTTGTTTTATTTCATGTCTCATCACGGTCTTGAGAGAACAAAAATGGCTGCTGCTCTTCAGTTCTCTCTGCATGGTGTACCGCTTATTTATAACGGAGAAGAAATTGGTAAAACCGGGCATCCATATGAAACCGATTTTATTTTTTATCCCGGAAGACCTATGGATTATGATGATAATTATGGTTTGTTTGATTACTATGCACGATTAATTGATATAAGAAAAACTTATACATCATTAATCAGTGATAATTATGAAGAAATGCAGGTTACCCCCGGTAATTCTGTTTTTGCATTTAGAAGATGGGATAATGAACAAAATATATTTACTGTAATAAATATGTCAACAAATGATGCTGATGTTGAGCTTGCTTTACCGGTTCCTGAACTCAATCTTGATTCTTCAAAAACATATTATTTAACAGATCTTTTAACAGGTTCCTCACAATCAGGCGTGCCTGCAGACCTTAATACCGTAAATATCAGTATGGAAGGTTATTCAACACAGATATTGCTCCTTGCAGATTCCATTCCAATTGTTACTGGAATTGGGGAGGGAATTGCTACAAAAATACCTGAAAGTTTTGAATTATCTCAAAACTATCCTAATCCTTTCAACCCGGTAACTAATTTCGAATTCAGGATTGCGGATTTCGGATTAGTTACGCTTAAGATTTATGATATTTTAGGCAAAGAAGTTACAACATTGATGAATGAAGAAAAACCTGCCGGCTTATATAACATTAAGTTTGATGCGTCTGATCTTTCAAGCGGAGTTTATTTCTATAAGCTTCGATCAGGGGATAATGTACTAGTAAAAAAAATGATACTTTTAAAATAATTATCAATGAAAAATATAATAGTATTTTTAATGCTGTTTAATACTTTGATCTTTTCACAAAATCTATCTCTGAATGGCGAATGGCAGTTTGCTGTTGATTCAAAAGCTTCGTTTAAAATTGATAATGTAGAATCACAAGCTGACTGGAGAAAGGCTGAAGTTCCTTTATCCTGGCAGGCACAGTTTGAGGACTTACGCGAGTATAGAGGAGTAGCATGGTACAAAAAAACTTTTATACTTAATGAAATAGAAAAAGACAAAGCTTACATGATCCATTTTGGTGCCGTTGATTATCTTTCACGAATTTACATTAATGGAAATTATACAGGTGAACATGAGGGCGGGTATACTCCTTTTGAGGTTGATATTACTGAAAACATTAGGGCAGGAGAAAATGAAATAGTTGTAAGGGTTATGGATCCTGCTGCAGATGAAACTGGCACGGAAGGGATAAGTTACTTTAACATTCCTCATGGCAAACAGAATTGGTATGTACAGACAAGCGGTATATGGCAGGCAGTACAATTAAAAATTAAACCGGCACTGTATACAAAAAAATTTCATTTAACTCCTTCAGTTAACGGTGAAATTGACATTGCTGTTATACTGAACAAGGAAACTGCCGGACAAAAACAATTAAAGTTATCTATATCTGATCCATCAGGAAATGAAGTTTTAACTGCCTCTGAGATCATACCATCAAATAAAAATTCGTTTAGTTTTAAAACAAAGCTGTCATCTCCCAAATTATGGAGTGTTGAAACTCCCCATCTGTATACAGCCCGTATTACTATAGATAAAGATATAGCAGAAGAAAAATTCGGCTTCCGGTCTTTCGAAGCAAAAAATAAAATGCTTTATTTGAACGGCGAACCTTTTTACCTGATAGCTGCACTTGACCAGGATTTTTATCCTGAAACAATATATACAACTCCGTCTGAAGAATATATCCGCGATGAGATGATAAAAGCCAAGCAGCTTGGATTAAATATGCTCCGCTGCCACATAAAAGTACCTGATCCTGTTTACCTGAAAGTTGCTGATGAGGTGGGACTGCTTGTATGGTATGAAATTCCTAACTGGGATGTTTTTACTTTTGATGCCGCTAAAAGAGGTGAGCAGACTCTGGACGAAATGCTTGCACGCGACTGGAACCATCCCTCTCTTGTTGTATTAAGTATAATAAATGAGAGCTGGGGGATTGATCTTCAGAAAGAAGAACAAAGACTGTGGCTGCTTGATGCTTTTACAAGAACAAAGGAAAAGGCTGCAGGAAGACTAGTTGTTGATAACAGCGCTTGCTACGGCAACTTCCACTTAAAGACTGATTTAAATGACTATCATACTTATTGGGCTATACCGGAACACCGGGATAACTTTGATGAGACAGTAAACGAAGTTGCTTCACGTCCCGACTGGCTCTTCAGCAAATTTGGAGATGCACAGCAATCGGGTGATGAGCCGCTGCTTATCTCCGAGTTCGGTAATTGGGGCCTCCCAAAACTCCCCGAAGAACTTCCCTGGTGGTTTAACCGCGCATTTTCTGACATTGAAGTTTCTCTGCCCGATGGCGTTCAAAAAAGATTTAAAGATTATAAATACGATGAAATATTCGGGACATATGATAATCTTGCTGAAGAAAGCCAGCATGCTCAGTATACTTCTCTTAAATATGAAATTGAATCAATCAGGCTGCATAATGAAATACAGGGCTATGTAATTACCGAGTTTACAGATTTGAACTGGGAAAGCAACGGACTTCTTGATATGTGGCGTAATTTTAAGGTATACTCTAATGATATTACAAATATTCAGCAGCAGGATATAATTATACCACGACCGTTAAAGTATAATTATTCCGCCGGTGAAACGGCAGCAGTAAAACTCTGGATTTCTCATTATAGCAGTATTCCATTTGAAAATCTTATTTTAAAATGGACTAGCAAAAAAAATGATTCGGGAAATTTACATATCTCCTCAGTTAAAAGAACAGAAGTTAAAGAATTAGATATAGTTAATATAAAACTATCCCCAGGTTCATATAAAGAGGTGATTAATTTTGAATTAACAGATTCAAAAGGCAGAATACTGGCAAAAAATTATTGTGAGATTTTTGTTTACTCTGAAATTAATAATACCGGAAGAGATGATGTTACTATCACCAATCAGCTTAACGATGAAACATTGAAAGAATTAAAAAATGGCGGCAGTGTTATATGTATTATTGATAGTACAACAGCAGCGCCTGCTTCTTTTCCTTTTAAATTTGTAAGCAGGAAAGCAGATTGGCTGGATGGCAACTGGGCTTCTAATTTTAACTGGGCAAGAATAAATAAAGAACCATTCAGCAGTTTTAATTTTGGTAAACATTTGGGTTTCGAAATATCCGGATTAAAACCCGGGTATGTAATTACAGGCATTCCGGCTGAAAATTTCTCTGATGTTTTAGCAGGAATGTTTGTGGGCTGGGTACACATGAATTCAGGTTATATTGTCCAGATGAAAGCTGATGAGGGAAGACTAATACTTTGCACCTTATCTTCAGATCAGGCCATCGGGCAGGATCCATATTCCAGCGGGCTGCTAAATAAACTGACTGAATATATTAGAAGTGAAAATTTTAAACCAAATTTATCCTGGAAATTATAAAGGTTCATAAATCGGAATGAGCCGGAGAAATGAAAATGATGAAAGAAGATATTACAATCAGATCTCTTTTAAGAAGAGAAATTGAAAACAATAACGGCATATTAAGACTGGAACCTGCATGGGTGGCTCGTGATTTTCTTCCCCCCGGAAGAAGACTGGGGCTTCCGGCAGAGCAATATGAACTAGGTGAAAGAGGAGGCATTTGTGAACGCTGGCTTGGATCAACAACCAGGGCGGATAATAAAATCGGCGTTCCCGATGAAGGACTAAGTTTTATCAGCTTTTTAACTGGTGAAAAGATTACCCTTAAATCAGCGGTTGAAAACGCTCCCGATTTACTCATGGGCACAGAATATTCGTCCACCCATAACGGACTTAAAAGGCTTCCTAAAATATTTGATTATGAATACCGGCTGCCTTATCACATACATCAAATGCAGCAACATGCACAGTTAGTTGGCAGAAATTCAAAAGAAGAAGCATATTATTTCCCGGAAGGACTTGATATGGGGAAAGAACCCGATACATTTTTCGGAGTTCATCCCTATATAACAGATGAAAAAAAATATGATCTGCTTTTACCGGCACTTGTTGATTGGAATGATGATTCAATACTGCAGTTTGCAAGAGCTTTTAAGCTTATGCCTAACGATGGCTATCATGTCCCCTCAGGGGTATTACATGCACCAGGTTCTGCATTAACAATTGAACTGCAGGAGGATTCCGATGTGTTTGCAATGCTGCAGGCCAAAACAGGCGGTAAAATAATTTCAAAAGAGCTTTTGTATAAAGATGTCCGCCCTGAAGACAGGGAAAAACATGGTGAGAAAATTATTCTGGAAATGGTAGATTGGAAAACAAGCGGTGATCCTTATTTTTATGAGAACAGGCATACACCCCCTCTGTTGATAACAAAACAGGATAGCGGAGAGGAATACTGGATATACTATAATACTATGAGCTTTAGCGGCAAAAAATTGGTTGTGCATCCCGGGGGGAAATTTATATGTAAAGATAAAGGGGTTTACAATATTTTAGTCTGGCGCGGCAAAGGTATATATGGCGGCTTTAAAATTGAAGCACAGAATTTTGATGAGGATGAATTATTTGTTTGTTATGACAGGGCAGTAAACGAATTAGTTGTAGAGAATACCGGGAAAGAAGACCTGATAATTTTCAAATTTTTTGGCCCGGGTATTAATAAAGATGTTCCGATGCTTAAAAAGTATAAGGCTTAATAATTAATTAAGAGATAAATCATATGGCAGTAAAAGTAATATTAGATACTGATATCGGTACAGATATAGATGATGCAATTGCATTAACTTATCTTCTTGCCAATCCTGAATGTGACTTGCTGGGAATAACAACGGTTACGGGGGAGCCGGAAAAAAGAGCAATGTTGGCAAGCTCTTTATGCAAACTTGCCGGTAAAGAAATTCCGATTTATCCCGGAGCTTCTGATCCTTTAATAATTGAACAACAGCAGAAACTTGCTGAACAGGCAAATTCCTTATCTAAATGGGAACATGAAACAAAGTTTCCAAAAGGGGAAGCAATTGAATTCTTAAGGAGGACAATAAGACAGAATCCCGGTGAAGTTATACTTCTGCCGATCGGGCCTTTAACTAATATCGGAATTCTTTTTGCTCTCGATCCGGAAATACCTTCCCTTTTAAAGAGTCTTGTTTTGATGTGCGGTTATTTTGAACAGAAGATTGAGGGGTGGAATAAATTAGAGTGGAATGCAAAAGGTGATTACCATGCCTCTCATATTGTTTACCGTTCCCAAACTCCTGTACACCGGTCAATAGGTATTGATGTAACTTCGCAGGTAACAATGAGTTCTGATGAATTTAAGAAAAAATTCAGTGCCGGTATATTCAGGCCTCTTCATGATTATGCCAGGCACTGGTATCATCATTATGATAGGGTAACCTTTCATGATCCTCTTGCTGCTGCAGTTATTTTTAACAATGAATTGTGTGAATTTACCAGGGGCGATGTTACGGTGGAGCTGGAAGAAAAAGACAACCGGGGATTAACTCACTGGATACCGTCCCATTCCGGAAAACATGAAATTGCAACAGCAGTAAACAAAGAGAAATTTTTTGAAGAATATTTTTCAGTCTTTAAATGAAACCCGTTTTTAAATTTTTAATTACCGGCCTTATCGTTTTAATTACAGGGTTAAGCTGCTCGGATAATAAAGACGATGACGGAACAGTTACTATAACTTTCTGGCACAGCTTTGTTGCATCCACCATACCGGCTTTTAATGAGCTGGTTGAAAAATTTGAAAAAGAAAACCCAAGTATAAAAATAGATGCGCAATATGTTCCTACAGGTGATGCACTTGTCCAGAAGCTGGTTACTGCTGTTCAAAGTAATACTGCTCCCGATGTTTCATGGGTTCATTCGGATTTTATAAGCAAGCTAGTTGAAGCCCGTGCAATTTATCCTATGAGTTATTTTATTAATTCACCAAACGAGTTATCTAAAGAGGAACTGGACGATATATTCCCTCAGCTTCTTCAGG
>JAWOJF010000229.1:0-11827 GCA_046481785.1 Ignavibacteriaceae bacterium
GGAATGTTGGAATTATGGAGTTTTGGAATAATGGAATCTTAATAATCCATTACTCTATCACTCCAATATTCCAATACTCCGTTTAATAAATTGGATCCATTCCATACTTACCACAGGCATACATCATAAGGATTGCTGTTAAGTCTATCAGCGCTTTTCTTTGCTCCTCAACATGAATGACAAGATCATATACTTCTGCAACGAAAAGCATATCCTTAAGTATTTTTTGAAGTTCTGCATAAGTAGGGGAGCCGTGCCAGTTTGCTACCTGTTTTATAAGCAGCTTTTCATGCCGCCTTAAAAACTCATTAAATGTAATAGTTCTTCTTGAGAGGGGAGTTTTGGGGCGGCAGATTGCAATCAGATCATTAAAATATGTATCCCACTTTTCTGCAAGCTGTTTATTCCTTTCACGCATAACGTACTTTGCTTTTGACAGGGAAAAGTTGGCTTTGCTCATTGGTTTAAATTTTGAAGCAAGAGCATAACCATCATAACTAACAAAACCGCCGCTTTCTTCATCAATATATTTCCATCTTTTTAAGAGCTGGTTAGCGGTATAAATTACAATTACCTTATCAAGTCCGCTGTCAACAACTATAAATTTATCCTGCTGTTCATTTATTACAGTAAACCAGTGTTCCCAGTTATCAACACTTAAAATACAGGGGAGCCCAAGTTTCAGGTGATTTTTTAAGACTCGTATTGCTTCTTTGGGGGTTTCACGGCGGAAATATTTCATCCGGCAGTCAAAACTTTTTGCAGCTTTAGCAAGGCCTATTTCATCTGTACCGTACCACCATGTGCTGCCGGCACGTTTCCCTATTTCTTTTTCATTTTCAAACCTGCCAAGCATAACAAGTCCATACTTCAATGCAAAGGGTCCGCACTGGTATTTATAAGGTTGGGGATAAAAACTCATAGAAGTTCAATTTTTTTGTCTGTCTAATTTAATTAATGAAATGAAATAATACAGTATATAAATTTGGCTAAAAACCGGAATTTTCATATTTTTATTTTCAATGAAGAAAAAAGCCCTTAAAGTTGTTGTAGCCTTTAATGAAGCTCACCCGGAGTTTTATCATACACAGGATGAAATAAAAGGAAAAAAACTCGATTTTGTGCCATTTTTTGAGGTGGAAAAAATTTCACCTATTGAAGAATATGAGATTTTAGCACAAAAGCTTGAAAAAACGGGCATAGATGCTTATCCTTTAAATATAAAAGACAATATTCACAAACTACTGGAAGATATAAAAAAAAACCAACCGGATGTCATTTTTAATTTTATTGAGCTATATAATGAGGATGCCCGGCTGGAAATGGATGTTGTAGGTTTATTGGAATTAACCGGTGTATCTTATACCGGTGCTCCGCCAATGGCTCTTGCAAACTGTCAAAGCAAGGTACTGGCTAAAAGATTATTAAAATCTTATGGTATACAGACCCCTGATTTTATTGTAGTAAAAGAACTTACAAAGAAATTAAAGCATCAGTTAAGGTTTCCCCTGATGGTAAAACCGGCTTTTGAGGATGCCAGTGTTGGGATTGAAAACAGCTCAATAGTAGAAAATAATGCCAGGCTTAAGGAACGGATTGAATATGTACATAAAATATTCTGTCAGCCCGCCCTGGTAGAAGAATTTATTGACGGCAGGGAGCTTAATGTTGCTATTATGGGGGATCAAAATCCTGCAGCACTGCCAATAAGTGAAATTGACTTTACCGAGATGCCTGACCATCTTTACAATATTGTGAGCTACCAGGCAAAGTGGGACCCCCAAGATGAGGCGTACCATAAAACTATCCCTATTTGTCCTGCTAAACTGCCCAGAGGAATAACGACACAAGCTAAACAAATAGCAATAAAAGCTTTTAAAATAATGACTTGCCGTGATTATTCCCGTATAGATATACGCCTTTCAAAAGATAATGAACTATACGTGCTGGAGGTAAATCCAAATCCTGATTTAACGGAAGGTGCAGGTTTTATGCGTTCAGCGGAAGCAGCCGGATATTCTTATACTACTACATTAAAAAAAATAATACAACTAGCTTATAACCGCGGTAAAAGAAAAAACGGACTGGTATAGCAACTGATTTTTATACTGGAACATGCAACAGGTTCCCGCAAAAAATTTTTCTCTCCCCGGTTACAACTATCCTAAAAATACCATAAACAAGGTATTACATCTCCCTTAGCATAAAACTATTTTTAACTCCGGAATTACAAAACCATTTTTTAACAGTAACAACTCTTCCCAACCTTTCCTTCTCTAAGAGACAAGGGAAGGAGTAAAACAAAGGGCAGAACAAACGAGCAAGACAAAGGGCATTAAACATGACAGATTCAAAAAAATGGATTTTAATCAGTATAAAAAATAATCAGAGGCATCATGAAAACTTTATTTCTTTTATTAAAAAATTCTTTTTGGGCTCACAGTTTTAAGGGAACTGTACCCGTACGGTTTTTATCAGTTATTTTATCTCTTTCAATACTTCTCAGCGGCTGCGATAAGGATGAATCAGATCCGGTATCAACGGATAAAACTGAAATTAAGATAGGGGCATTATTTTCAATTTCATCAGGATGGGTTACTCTTGGTATTAACAGCAAGGCGGCATTGCAGATAGCGGAGCAGGAAATAAATTCTTATTTGAATCTTATCGAATCTGATTACACTATCAAAATGGTTATTGAGGAGACATCGCTCAACCCGGCAACAGCCCTGGAAAAATTAAAAAGCCTTAAATCTCAGGGTGTGCAGATTGTAATAGGCCCGCAGACAAGTGCAGAGGTAAGAGCAATAAAAGAGTATGCGGATTCAAATGATATAATGATTATCAGCCAGTCGAGCACAGCATTTTCGCTTGCAATAACCGGTGATAATATATTCCGGTTGTGTCCGGATGATATTCAGGAAGGCTGGGCACTGGCAAACCTGATGCGCAATGACGGAATAAGCGGATATGTCTCGATCAGCAGAAATGATGATGGGAATCTTGGAATAAGTAAGTCTACAAAAGACTATTTTGAATCCTTTGGCGGAAGTGCTATTGAGGGACCAGTTTATGATGCTAATACTTCAGATTTTACTCAAACAATTAATACACTTAGAACTATGGTAACTTCAGCAATTGAGCAGTACGGACAGCCGAATACTGCGGTACAGCTAAGTGCGTTTGATGAATCAGCCGACCTGTTTGCATTAATAAAAAATGATCCTGTTTTAACATCAGTTAAATGGTACGGTAGTGATGGAACTGCGCTAATTAATGCCATCATTTCAAATAATGATGCGGCTGTTTTTGCTAATACAGTTAATTACATGGCACCTATTTTTGGACTTGATGATGCTGCAAAGGATAAGTGGGAGGTTCTTATAGCACAGATTAAATCCCAAACAAACATTGAAGTTGATGCTTTTACGCTTGCCGCTTATGATGCAGCAAGGCTTGCAGCGCAGACATATGTTGCAACCGGATTTTCAGGCAACTTTGCACACATGAAAACCATTTTTCCTAATCTGGCTAATTCATATTTTGGCACAAGCGGCTGGATCTCACTGAATGAAGCAGGGGATAGAAAATACGGTAATTTTGATTTTTGGGGGATCTGTTCTGAAAGTGGTGCCCTTAAGTGGAAACGTGCTGCATCATTCAGTCCCGCCTCAGGCGGAAATGGGAGTATAACCTATTTTGGATGCCAGTGATCTTTAATCAGTAGGTACACGCCTTGTAGGTACACGCCAAGGCGTGTACCTACAGGTTTTGTCCATCTTTAAAATGTGTCCTTCATCGATACCTTTTCTTTAATTTTTTTTTATTATTAAATCAAATTGATTATATGAGAAAAAAGAAAGGATACTATTATGCATTGCCCTAAAGATAAAACGGAAATGAAACAGATCACAAAAGAAGATGTGGTGATTGATTTTTGTCCCACCTGCCGTGGAGTATTTCTTGACAGGGGTGAACTGGATAAAATTATTAACCGCTCTCATGAATACTACACAAGCGGTGAAGAAGCGGAAGTTGAAGCAAATATAAAGAATGAAGCAGAGGGAAATAAACCTGATTATCCTGATTTAAATAACAGGACAGGAAGTACGAAACCACGGCGCCCATACAAAACCGGTTCTAATTTCCTGGGTGCTTTGTTTGATCTTGATGAACCCGGGGTTGAAGGAAACCGGGGTTTTCTTGGAGGAAAGAGATAACTTCTGCCAGGTTTTTTGCTTCATAGTCAGGTTTAATACTTGTATCGGACGGCAGAGGAAATCTTGTTTTACCCGTGTAAACAAGAATTCCTTTGCCGTTTATTTTTTGTGCTGCTTCAATATCATTTTCTATATCGTCACCAATCATAATAAATTCAGAACCACTACCATAGCCCAGTTTTTCCAGTGAAGCCTGGAAATACAGCGGCGAAGGTTTGCCTATTAAAACAGACTCTTTTCCCGCTGCATATTCAATTGCGGCTATAAATGCGCCTGCATCAAGGCAAAGTTCACCGGCGGGTTTCCAGAATTTATTTTTCTGCATTGCAATTATTTCAGCACCCTCATGCACTTTCCTGAAAATTTCATTAAGAATATCATAGCTCCATTTATCACCAAGATCGCCAATTAAAACAGCATCATGATTCGTATTATTATTGTAATTAGAGAATAGGGGCTCTATTTCTTCATTACAGTAGACAGAAACTTTAAGATTATTTTGTCTCAGGTATTCAAGAGATGCATCAACTGTAGTCATGCAACCGATGTCAAAATCCATATCATTATCAAAAAGAAAATTTTTAACTGTCTGACCGGTGTGGAGAGTAGAGTTGCTTAAAATAAATGCAGGTATTTTGTTTTGAGAAATGAATTGCAGAAAACTGCGTGCATCTTCAGCAGGTTTGTTCCCAATTTTTATAATTCCGTCAAAATCTATTAGTAAGGGAAGCATGATAGATTCTTTCCTTAGTGCATCCAGGTGTACTTAGTGCCTCAGTGGTAAAAAGAAAACCACTCAGGCACTTAGGACACTAATGAACACCTAGTTAGCTTCAATGCGGGCCAGTGAAGGAATTTTGGCTTTAGCTATTTCAAATACACCAAACATTAATCCAACAAAGCATAAATCACCAATAACTGTGTACTGAAAAAATGGGATTGCCAGCGTGTAGCATTGCACTAACCCTGCGGTAGTTTTTGCATAAAAAGGATCTGTTAGCCATTGAACGAAATTGGTAATAATAAAAAATGAAACAGATGCTGCAAGTGAAGCCGCAAATACCCTGCTGATTTTTTTATTATTTCTTAATGTCATGCCTATTAAAACGATTAATGCAAAGCTTATATATACAGCATACATTCCGGGATGGAACCCTATAAAAAGATCTGATAACAGCATGGCTGCCACAGGCACAATATAAGCAAAACTTTTTCTGCTGAAGTATGCGCCGCCGAATAAAGCTATTGCGCCAACTGCAGTAAAGTTTGGAGGATGCGGAATTAACCTGGAAAATGCAGCAGCCAGTATCAAACCTGCCATTAACAGGAATTTCGGGTTTAAAAGATTTTTATTCATTTCTCTTCCTTTATTTTACTATTTATTAATAAATTCTATTATTTCAATTTCTTTATTGATATTAATTTTAGATATACCGGAATAATCAATATTAAATTTAAATGAGTTTTCTAAAGATATATTTAAAATATAACATAAAATTGAACGAATTACACCACTGTGAGTGATAACTGCCACCTTCGAATGATTTTTTTTAATTAATTCTTTCCAGAAATTTACCGAACGGGAATATAGTTCTTTATATGATTCACCCCCATGCCCGGATTGATTAACAAAATCCTCCATCCAGATCTTTAATTCATCCTGCGGCAGATCATCCCAGCGTATCATTTCCCATCTGCCGAAGTTCAGCTCTCTTATTTCAGAAGAACAGAATATTTCACTGCTGCACAGCAGTTCTGCCAAAACCCTGCATCTTTTGAGATCGCTTGAGTAATAAGTTAAATCAGCATAAGCGGGTATATGCTTTTTTATTTTTTCAACTGCAGACTTAAACGAAGCAGCAGAAACCTCAACATCGCTGTACCCGTAGCAGTAACCACGGCCTATATCTACTTCAGGGTGTCTTATTAAAAATACTTCCATATAACTACATTAACTGAAAGATAAAATACTATTTCGGTAACCTGCTGAACTGCGCCAAGGCAGTCGCCGGTATATCCGCCAATCCATTTTTTAAAATAAAATGTTAAATAAAAACGGGCAAGAAATACAGGTATAATTATCAGCAGGAAAATATAATCACTGAAAAGAAAAAGGGGCAGCAGTCCAAAAATACCGGCAATAAATAATTCAGTACCGGACATTTTTTTTGCAAGAGGTTTAGCTTTGCTATCTTCATTTTCTTTTACATAGTTATGAGTATAAATTACTGATGCAGCAGCGAAACGGCTGAGACTGTGTGCAGCAATAATTACAATATATATTATCCATGTACCGGGCTGGAATATCTGGTAGAGAAGCGAAAACTTTATTCCTAAAATTAATATAAGCCCTATAACACCGTAAGCTCCAATGCGCGAATCTTTCATTATATCGAGTATTTTTTCTTTAGTCCATCCGCCGCCAAATCCATCGCATACATCGGCAAAACCATCCTCATGAAATGCTCCGGTAACAAGGATTGAACTTATCATACTAATGATTATGGCTACTGATACCGGAAAAATAAAAGATGACAACCAAAGTATAAGAGCAGAAAATCCTCCAACAATCCAGCCTATAAAAGGAAAGTATATAGAAGATTTATTAAGGTATTCTTCAGAATGATCAACCCATTTTGGGCATGGAATTCTTGTGAAGAACATAAGCGCAGTAAAAAATATTTTTATCTGCTTTTTCATCCTTTTTTGGCTACTCCTGCCGAGTCAAAAGAAGCCATTTGATTCAGAAAATTTACAGCTGCAGAAATAACAGGATAAGAAACGGCAGCCCCCGTACCTTCTCCCAGGCGCATCCCAAGGTCTAGCAGTGGTTCCGCATTTAATTTGTCAAGCATAAGCTTGTGTCCCTTTTCATCAGATGTATGTGCAAATATACAATAATCGAGTACATGGCTGTTATACTTATAGGCAGCCAGTAAAGCAGAAGTTACAATAAAGCCGTCAATTATAATAATCATTTTTAACTCGGCTGCTTTAAGTATAGCACCAAAAATTGCAGCAATTTCAAAACCGCCGAATGTACTAAGTACCTGCAAAGAAGATTTCTCAATATTGTTATGATTAACCACTGCCTGCTTTAATATATCTATTTTATGATTTAATCCGTCATTATCAAGTCCGGTTCCTCTGCCGGCACAATCTTGAAGAGGCAGATCAAGCAGTTTGCTCATAATAACAGAAGCAGAAGAGGTGTTGCCAATTCCCATTTCTCCAAATCCTATAATATTACTTCCGTCATTATTTATTGCCTGTACAATTTCTGCACCTTTTAATATGGCGTTTTCACATTCATCCGGAGACATTGCATGTTGTTCTAAAAAATTATTTGTCCCATAGCCCACTTTAGCATTTATTAAATCAGTATCAGGGGGAAAATCAAAGTTAACACCAACATCAACAACTTTTATTTTAATATTGTTCTGCCTGCAGAAAACATTAATTGCGGCGCCGCCGTTTAAGAAGTTAAGCACCATCTGGTATGTTACCTCCGGGGGATAAGCAGAAACACCTGCTGAGCAGATACCATGGTCTCCTGCAAATACAACAATTGCGGGATTGTTTAATTCCGGAATTAATGTATTCTGTATCAGGCATATTTTTAAAGCAAGTGTTTCAAGCTTCCCGAGGGATCCGGGAGGTTTAGTTTTATTATTAATTTTTTGTAAGATATCTTCTTTTAGTTCTTCTGATACTTTTGAGATATTAAATTTCATTGTGCCTCTGTATTAAAATCTTTAGTCCAGATCGCAGTACCAGAAAACCGTCTCAGGTACCCGCGGATATTTATCACTCCCCGGATGATCAGCAGGCGGCGGCACATATACTTTTTTTATTATTTCACCGCGTGTGAAATTTACAGGCTTTCCAAAAACAGGCCCATCATAAACAAAGCTGTGATACTCTCCGTTTTCACCGCATGGATCAACATTTTCCGGCAGATCTTTTAAGAAGTCGAAATCAATTTCTCTTCCGGCAAAACTTTTATCAAGATAGTTCCCGTTTACACATACTACTACTGCTTTAAAACCAAGTTGAATAAACTCCTTTACTAATTTACCGGTAGGATACTGCCATAAAGGAAATCCAACCTGCATACCCATTCCGTGAAATTGTTCTTCCCTGTACCGGCGCAGATCTTCCAGGAAAATATCTCCGAATATGCCGGTGCATATATCCTGATCCTTAAATTCTTCCAGCGTTTTTTTCATCATGCTGTTATATACTTCCATATCAGGATTTGAAGGCATCAAAAGTTTATGAAGAGGGAGTCCTAAGCTCTCAGCCTGTTTATCAAGCAGTTCTTCTTTAACCCCGTGCTGAATAATTCTTCTGAACTCACTGCTGACAGTAGTAAGAAGCGTATTTATCTGATATTCATCATTCTGCATAATTTTATATAATGCAAATGCTGAATCTTTCCCTCCGCTCCAGTTAAAAAATGCTTTTTGTTTGCGCATATAATTCAGTCTTTTTCTTACGTGTTCAGCAGAGCAGTGCTCCACAATGACAAAGCTAAATTCATTTTACCTGCAAAGGTATACCGGAAACCATAAGGAAAACCTTATCAGCTTTTGAAGCAATATACTGGTTAATCCAGCCCTGAAGGTCTGTAAACCTTCTGCCTGTTTCCGTATCTGCATGTATACCCATTCCAATCTCATTTGACACAATAATAAAAGTGTTATCCTTTTTTATAATCTTATTTAACTCTGCCTTTGCCTGCTTTAAAGTCTTATCAGCATCACTCTTATTATCTGAAAAAAAATTAACGAGCCATAATGTAATGCAGTCAATTACGGCAGTCTTATTCTTAAGAATCAGCCTGCTTATAAATTTTTCTTCTTCCATTAAAATAAAGCGGCGGTCCCTGTCACGTATATGTCTTTCTATTCTTTTTTTATGATCATCATCCCATACTCTTGATGTAGCGATATAAACCGGCTTATCAGAAAGCTGAAGTGCCAGTTTCTGTGCATAACTGCTTTTCCCTGATCTTGCGCCGCCTGTAATAAAGTATATCATATTTAATATGTCCCGGTATTAATTAGCGGCAGCATGTAAAACAGATCTGTGTTTAAGATACTCTGCTGTACCGAATAATACTCCGGAATAGAGTAAAGTACTTATAATTGAATCAGTAAAATAAGGAAAAAGTGCCGCTGAGAATGCATCTAAAAGACCGGTTAAATCCTTTGAGTATAAACCGCATGAACCATCCGCCCATGCAGTAAAGTTGGTTATTACAAAAAAGAGTAAACAGGCCGCAATAGAGGTTATGATAACATTCCTGAACGAAAGATCGCTTTTTAGCTTAATACCCATAAGTATAATAAGAGTATAGCTTAAATAAACTGATAACGTTAGGATTGTAAAAAACTCATAACCGCCGTTTGAATAGATAATTATATCAGTTAATAAAAGGAAAGCAGGCAGCAATAAAAGAGCTGATTTTTTACTGCTTACATATGCGCCGGCAAATAATAATACTGCTAATACCGGTTCAAAGTTTATTCCACCGGGGATGAGTTTTGATATAGAAATTAAAACTATAAGAGCAAATACAATAACAAACTGATTTGAGAATATTTTTTTCATTTTATGCTCCATTAATGGTTAGTTAATATTTAACCTGATACCAGTATAAGCAGTTAATCCTGTGGTGCCGTATCCCAGTACTTCTTCATATTTTTTATCAAGCAGGTTTTCTACTCTTCCGTAGACCTGCAAAAATTTTGTTATACTGTATGCTGCTGCCAAACCCACAAGAGTATAATCGGTCAACTCAATTCTTGAAGATGGGAAGGTAGAAAAGTCCTGGTCTTCTCTTACACCCACATACTGTATATTGAGATTTACAGTTATATTCTCAATAAAACTATAGTTAATTTTTAACGAGGCGCTGTGTTCAGGTCTTCGGATTAAAGGCAGGTTCTCCCCGGCTGAACTTTTATCTTTCGCATCGGTATATGTATAGTTTGCATTAACAGTAAATGAATTACTTATATGAGATGTTAGAAATAACTCAGCCCCGTTTATCTCTGCGGAATTTATATTTATAGTTCTGAAATTCTCATCATAGCCGAACATATTACTGAACTTATAACTAAAATAATTTACACCTGCCTGCATCCTGTAATCAAACAAGTACTGTTCAACACCAACTTCCCATCCCTTATTTCTTTCATTTTCCAAATCCGGGTTTCCATATGCAGGATCATAAAGGTTAAAGAGGGAAGGGGCTTTAAATGCTGTGCCGTAAACGGCTTTAAGTTTTGTTCCGGTTTTTTCTATAAAGTATGCCTGTGCTATCCTGAAAGTAAAAGCAGGAATATCACCATACTTATCATACCTTATACCAAGTGTTGTAAAAGAGGCACCTGCTATTGAAATTTGATCCTGCAGATATACAGAAACTGTATTAATCTCCTTCTTCGGATAAAATGAATCAGTTTCATCATAAGTGGCAGCAGATATTCTTGCCTGCTTATTAAGATCTACGCCAAATGTTATTATGTTATTCCGTACTCCCCGGAAATTACTCTGAAAGTCAAGCTGGTAAGAATTCCCGCTGTAAAATGCTTTTGAGTAATAAGGGTTGAAAAGGGAAGGGGAATAATCATACTTCCTTAAATTTCTTAAAAAAGAAAATCCGATTTTTTGTTCGAATACTTTATCATCAGTTCTGTATTCAGCTTCTGCCCGGTAGATACCCTGCTCATGATTATGTACATAAGTGGAATCATCACCAAACATTCCGCCGAACTGATCAAGATCTTTTTCTCCTTTTTTAAACCGGGCAATGAAGTTTAGCTTTGTATTTTGATTTATATCCCATCCCAGTCTGGTGGAGATATTATAATCCTCATAGCCATCTTTTTCAAAATTACCGGATCTTTCGCTGGCGACAGAGATACCATCACTTTGTGCCCTGCTTAAGGTTAAGGAATAATTAAGTACTTTAGTTCCGCCGCTTGTTCCCAGCATGCCTTTATATGTATTAAGAGAACCACCCTCAAGATTTAGAGAGTATTTTGGTGTTCCGCTTCCTTTTTTTGTAATAATATTTATTACACCTGCCATAGCATCGGAACCATAAAGAGTGCTTTGCGGCCCCCGCAGTATTTCTATTCTCTCTATATTATCGGTGGAGATATAAGAGAAGTCATAAGAGTTATTCACATCATCAGGCTGGTTTGCTTTTACACCATCAATATTAACAAGAACATGTTCAGGATCGGCTCCTCTCAGGTAAACCTGTGCAAGCTGTCCGGGTCCACCGCTTTGGGAAGTTGTTAATCCGTATTCTCCTTTTAAAAGACCAAAAAGGCTTATGCCGGCCGAATGAGCAATTTCAGCAGAATCTATAATGCTTATAGAACTGGCAACTTCCAGCAAAGAAGTTTCAGTTCTTGTTGCTGTAACAACAATATCTGAAAGATTATAGGTTTTAACTGAATCAGTTTGAGAGAACGAATTAGTGGAAATTAAAAAAGATAAAAAATAAAGCAGCAAAAATTTTTTAGAAAAAGCCATAGAAGTTACTCCTGTAAACAATTAGTTAAGGTTGTAACTTCGTGGGGAATATG
>JAWOJF010000250.1:0-10893 GCA_046481785.1 Ignavibacteriaceae bacterium
TACAGGCTTCCAGTGCTCTTCAACTGAGTTAACAAGCGCTAAGTTATACATACAGCAGAAAAATTATGATAAAGCATTAGAAGCGCTTAACAATGAAGTTAGTAAAAATCCCCAAAGTGATGAGGGTTTTTATCTCCTGGGCGTAGTTTACGGTGAACAGGAAAAGTTTTCTGAAATGGTTGATGTTTTCAATAAATCATTAGCTGTTAGTAATAAGTTTGAAAAAGATATTAACGATACCAAAAGATACTATTGGGCTAATTTATTTAATAAGGGTGTAACCCTGTATCAGAGGGCAACAAGCTCTCAAAATCCCGATAGCAGTAAGGTGAATTATGATCTATCTATTACTGCATTTGATCATGCCATAGCCATTGAACCTGATTCTGCGGATGCATACAGGAACCTGGCGTTTGTTCAGATAAGCAGGGGGGAGTATGATAAAGCTATTGCACCTCTTGAAAAACTTATTACACTTAATACCGAACCGGAAGGATACCGTTTCCTTGGCGAAATACTTTACAATAAGGGAATTGAAGCAAAAGCTCAGGACAGTGTAAAAGCCCAGGAGTATTTTAACAAGGCGATAACCGTTCTTGAGCAGGGAAGAAAAGATAATCCTACTGACAGTGATATTCTCCTTCTTCTTTCAAATGCATATATTGGTGCTAATAAGTTAGATGTTGCAATTGATGCTTTTAAAGCCGGTGTGGCAACTGAACCAGAAAATCAGTATTATCGCTATAACTATGGAGTTGTTTTACTGGGCTCGGGAAATTTTACCGAAGCAGAAGAACAGTTTAAGAAGGCAGTGGAAATTGACCCGAATTATGATAAAGCTATTTATAATCTGGCTGTTACTTATGTAAGATGGGGAACAGCATTAAGCTTAGAGGCTGAGGAAAAAGGAATTCAAAGTACTGAGCATAAAGCAAAATACGAACTGGCACTTCCTCATCTTGAAAAAATGACCCAGTTAAAACCCGATGATGCACAGGCATGGGAACTGCTTGGAAGAGTTTACACTGTGCTTGGAATGGCAGATAAAGCTACTAATGCATTTGCCAAAGCCGATGAATTAAGAGGAAAATAATAAATTATGAGTTCAAATCAACCGCAGGGACAACAAATAAATATTGAACTTGGTGAAAAGGAAGCTGAAGGGATTTATTCTAATCTGGCTATAATAACACATTCTCCGGCAGAATTTATTATAGACTTTACCAGGATTGTACCGGGTGTACCTAAAGCAAAGGTTCATGCAAGAATAATTACTACACCTCAGCATGCTAAGATGCTTCTAAAAGCGTTGAAAGAAAATATTGAAAAATACGAATCGAGGTTTGGTGAAATAAAAACTGAAGCTTCGGCTAACCAGCACTTCGGTTTTGTTCCTGTAAAAAAGGATGAAAAAGTAAACTAAGCTTTAATGACCGGCTCTCCATTAGGGTGAGCCGGTCATTTTTATGTAATATTATTGCTTAACCCGGGGGAGATTAACAATTGCTGCTGTAAGAAAAACTAAATTAGCAAACCATGCAGTTAGCAGCGGATCTAATGCCCCGTTTTTACCAAAAGCCTGACTTACCTTCATAAATACGAGATAGAGAAAAGTTAAAAGAATTACTACTCCTACCTGAAGTGCCAGTCCTCCTTTTCTCCTGTTTGCAGATACCGGGAGACCAAACAAAATAATAACAATGCTTGCCATAGGAAAGGAAAACCGTGAATAATATTCTATTAAGGAGCCGGTAGGATCATTACCGGCGCGTTCCTGTGAATTAATAAGCTCTTTTAATTCTCCCAGGTTCATCTCTTCCGGTTTCTGCTGTTTGGTATTTAAATCTGCGGCGGAAAATTTAAGGTAATTAACCGAAAGAGTATCAAAATACGTAGCTTTTTGATTATCCTGATTAAAAATTCTTTTTACACCTTTATTCATATGCCATGTACGTTTTAATGAATCATAATACATTGTTTCAGCATCAATTCTTGATATCATTTGTGTTAAATCATTAGGGTCAAACTCCTGTAAGCTGATTCTGCTGGCACTATTCCTGGAGTTATCAAAAAATGAGATACTTACTATCCTTGTTCTTGTATCCTGGAAGAACAGGTTGCTTCCTGCAAAAGTAATTCCCCTGTTCAGATATTCCCGTTCAATGTTGATCTTGGTCCTGTTTGCCATAGGAACAAGGTATCCGGAAAAATAAACTGAAAAGGCAGATATAAACAGAGAAGTGATAAGAAAAGGAGCCATAAACCGGTAAAGGCTTACTCCGCTGGCTTTTATTGCAGTTAGCTCACTAAGATTAGCAGCTTTTCCTACTGTAAATAATGCGGCAAAAAGTACCGAGACAGGAGTCATCAGCCTGATTATCTCAGGAGTAAAAACAAAATAATAATGCAGAATCACATCTCCGGAAACATTCTGATCAATAAAATCATCAAGATTTTCCATCATATCAATTACAACAAAGATGAGCGTGAATGCAATAATTCCAAAGAAAAGAGTTTGAAGGAATTGTTTAATTAAATACTTATCAAGTATTTTCATTTTCTTTGTCCTGTATTTCACGCCATTGTTTGGGCAGAAGCTTTTTTACAAAAGAAAATTCGAGTGTTATAGTTTCCTTTACAGTACGGAAAGTGAGAAAAACTCCGGCAACTCCCAAAAGAATATTAGCTGCCCACATACCAAGGAAAGGAGAAAGCATATTACGGTCTGCCAGTTTTTCACCCCCGATAAGGAAAGCCCAATAAATCAGAAAGAAGAACAAACTAATTCCGGCTGCTACTCCAAATCCCCCTTTTTTTGTCATCACTCCCAGGGGAGCGCCGATAAGGACAAAAATAAAACATGCCGCCGGCAGCGAATATTTTTTATGTACCTCAACCCAGTATTTGTTTATTTCACTTTGGGCATACTCTACACGTTTATAATTAGACATAATAATATTCCTGGCACCTCTTATTTTATCTAATGCACGAGCATATATAAGGTCTTTATTTTTAACCTGATTTTCATCAACAGGGGGTAAAGGAATAAGTGTATCAATATACATAAAGCGGTTTACTTCTTTCTGCATAAGACCAACATATTCATCTCTTTTTACTTTAAGACTGTCTATAATTACCAGCATATCACGGGTACTCAATTCCCGGTCACCTCTTGGCCCTCCCGGCCCTGTCTGCTGAAAACTGAACTGTTCTGCATTCATTGAAATACGATGTTTTTGAAATTCCAGCTTTCTATATAAACTTGTTTCACCAGATTCAGATTCATGTATTTCACCATTCTGCAGATCCATAATAAGTTTTGTCTGATCTTTTGAAAAAAATAACCTTCCTTTTTCTGCAGTAACAACATTAACCTTAACGGGATTAGTGTAATCATAGATAGTTAAATTAGTCAGTTCATTACTGTTCTGATCAATAGCTCTTACGAGTATTGCATAATTAGCCACTTCCTGGGAAAATATCCCCGGTTCAAGGGATAGTGTCGGTTTTTTCCTGGAGATATCCTGCATTAAATTTTTTGCCTGGTGATTTGCATCGGGAAGTACATCATTATTAAAAAGTATTAACAGGAAACCGACTATAACACTTGCGGAAAGAGGAGCAAGCATCATCCTGTAAAGGCTGATGCCGGATGATTTTAATATTGTAATTTCATTATTCTGCGACATGGTGCCGAAAGCCATAAGCGCAGCCACAAGGCTCGCCATCGGAACTACAAGAACAACCATCCATGCCAGGTTGTATATTATCAGTTGTATAACAACAAATGTATCCAGCCCTTTTCCAACAAGCCTGTCTGCAAATTTCATCAGGAACTGCAGAAGAAAGATGCATATTAGTGTTAATACCGAAAAAGCGAAAGGGGCAAGATGGTTTCTTAATATGTATCTGTGTAAAATCATACTATCAATATATAAAAGCCTAAAAAGTTTCCCAAATTACTATTCCCCTGTATATTCCTGCAATTATTATTATATTTCACAATTAACTATGATTATATATAAATCAATAATATTACAACGGTCAGTTTTTTTCTGCCTGCTATTTGCATTTTTATCGTGTAACTCCTCTTTTAATAATGATAATGATGAAAATTTCAGATTGGAAAAAGATAAAAATTTTCCTCAATGGCTGTCTGTTAACGGTGTTACAGTAAGTCAAACCTCCGGTATTGCCTTCATTGAAACAGATTCATCAGGAAATAAAATTTTTTTGATGGCGGATGATATAGGTGCTGTAAACCGTATTGTTATAAATGATACATCTATTGTAAGTATTAATAATATCTTTCTTTCAGAAAATGTAAGAGAAAGTTTAGCCCGTTTTTCAAAGCTTGATTTTGAAGAAATACTTTATGATAAATATACCGGATCAGTTTATATATTTATAGAAGGAAATATGCCTGATCCTATAGAAAATTCGGGAATATTTAAACTTAACTTTGCCGGAAATAACATATATTCAGATACTATTTCTTCAGTTGAAGAACTAAATATAACACCCCGGTCCCTTTTCCGGATGTACCTGGGAGATAATGTAGGATACGAAGGCATGGCAGCAGATGAAAATTATTTTTATCTTGGGCTTGAAGGATTTCCGGAAAACAATATCTTTGCAGACAGTACAGTTTTATTTGTTGTTGATAAATCAAGTTTGAAAATTGTAAAGGAAATTAATACAAAAGCTTTAGGCATATATACAATCTGTGGTTTGTATTCAGATAAAAACAGGTCTGTGTATGGCGTAGACAGAAATAATAAAAAAGTATTTCACCTGGTGCTGGATGAGAAGTTAAATGTAACATCGGATGCCCTGACTGATATTACAACAGGAATTCCAGGTTATCCTTCTTTGGATTATGTTGCTTCGTTTGAATCAATTACTATGGATGATGATAAAGCACTATATCTTATTGTTGACCCGTGGAAGCGTTATTATATACCTCCGGATGAGGTTCTAAAACAACTGGATGAAAAAACTATAAACAATTTTAAGAAGTATATTCCGGTTATATATAAATATAAATTAATAAACTAAAGGAGATTCATTTTGCAGGAAGTTATTAATTACATACAGTTAAACGGGGACAGCTATGTTGAAGAATTAAAAGAGTTCCTGAGAATTCCAAGCATAAGCACACTTCCGGAAAATAAAGATGATATAAACAGGTGCGCTGCTTTTGTAGCTGATAAACTTAAATCGGCAGGAATGAGCAGGGTAGAGATATTTAAAACAGAAGGGCACCCCATTGTATATGGCGAATGGCTGGGGGCACCGGGTAAACCAACCGTGCTGATATACGGGCATTATGATGTACAACCCGTTGATCCTGTTGAGTTGTGGGATAGCCCTCCTTTTGAACCTGTTATTAAAGATGGTAAAATATATGCAAGAGGAGCAACTGATGATAAGGGGCAGGTGTTTATGCATATTAAAAGTACAGAAGCATTCTTTAAGACAATGGGCAGTCTTCCTGTAAATATTAAATTTTTAATTGAAGGGGAAGAAGAGATAGGCAGTGCTAATCTTGAGCTGTTTATTGGGAACAATACTGATCTTTTAAAATGTAATGCTGTCCTTGTATCTGATACAGCATTGTATGCCCCTGGTCTGCCAACTCTTACGTATGGTTTGCGTGGTTTAAGCTATATGGAAGTTGAGGTAGTTGGCCCTAACCGTGATTTACACTCCGGCAGTTTCGGCGGTTCAGTTGCTAATCCTATTAACATCTTAGCAGAAATTATTGCAAAGCTGCAGGATAAAGATGGAAGGATCCGAATACCCGGTTTTTATGATGATGTATTAAAACTTACTAAAAAAGAACGTGATAATTTTAAAGTGTTAAAGTTCTCGGATAAAAAATTTGCTAAAGATCTTGGTGTAGGTGAATTAAAGGGGGAAAAAGGGTTTACTACTTTGGAAAGATTATGGGCAAGGCCTACACTTGATTGTAACGGTATTATAGGCGGCTTCACAGGTAAAGGAGCTAAAACTGTTATCCCTTCTACAGCCACGGCAAAAATAAGCATGAGGCTTGTTCCTAATCAGGACCCTAAGAAAATCGCAAGATTGTTTGAGAAGTATATTAAGAAAATTGCTCCTAAATCTGTAAAAGTAACTGTACGTGATTTGCATGGTGCAATTGCCAGTTTAACCCCGCTTAGTGATAAAGCAACAATTGCAGCAGCTAAGGCAATGGAAAAAGCATTTGGTAAAAAAACTGTTTATGTACGCGAAGGTGGTTCGGTGCCTATTGTTGCAGTATTTGCTAAAGTTCTAAAAGCCCCAACTGTGTTAATGGGACTGGGATTAAACTCCGAAAATCTTCATTCTCCAAACGAGCATTTTAATTTGAATCATTTTAATTTGGGAATAAAAAGCTCAGCGTATTTTATGAATGAGTTTGCTGACTGATTGTTTCATTATAAGACGAATGTTAAAAAAGGGGCATAAGTTTAATTGATTTATGCTTCTTTTTTTGAAAAAATACCTCAAAACCTTTATAATATCCGCTAATTACACAGGCACAGTAATTGTTTAGTTTTAAGAGATAAATACTGATTTTATGAAAAAAATAATTACTTATATATTTATACTTATACTGGCAGCAGTTTTTGTTTCATGCGGCGATGATGATTCTTCATCTGAAGTTGGCGGCGGTGAAGATGTTGCTTATTCTCCCGAAAGAGACGAGGAAATACAACGCTATAACCTGGAACAGGCAAGGATACTGTCAGTTGAAAGATCACCCTGCGATACTCTTTCTCTTGTGGAATACGTTATTGATAATTATCCGGCCGGTACTTATTTAGTCGATTTTGACAAGACTTTTACACTTAACATTCCAAAACCCGCCGTATATTATTACAGCAGCGGGGAAAATTACATTTTTGGAATTATTGTTAAATCCGGGGCTGACCACAGATTAGTTGAAGCTAAAAACGTTGTGGGTTATGATCAGAGTTTTATTGACCTTGATAGTACAGAATTAGGAACTGCATTTTTCTATTTAGTTTTGTTTAAATGCAAGGATGAGCAGTTATCTGTAGTTTGGGAAGCACCTATTCCTAATCACGGCGGGTTTAACCGGTTTTTTATGGAAACCTGGATTGTTAATAAGACAACCTATATCAGGTGTAATTTTCACGATGCACGGGGAATAGGCCATATTGATTACAATTACTTTTTTATCAATGGTATTGAGCAGCAGCCCCATTTTCTTATGACATATGAAGGAATTAATTATAAACGTACTATCGGCAATGTTAATAAGGATAAGTACCCCGATTATTATGAGTATCTTTATTATGATCTTGGTGACAGGGTTTATGTGGCTGATTCAATTGCCTTTGTTTGGGATATAAAAGACAGTGTTTATGTTAACACCCGGAACAGGCGCCAGACTCGTCCTTATTGATTTTTTTTTGTATCTTACCTGCCTTAATTAAATAATAATTGGTTTTTATTTGAATGAGAATATCCTGCTGCATGAAGGATATTTTATTTATATTTTATTTAGGAGTATAATGCCTGAAATGGATGTAGTAACATCACCAATAATTGAACTGCTTGAAAGCCTCAATTATAATACAGAAATAATTAATGGTAAAAAGGTTGTGAAGGAGTTTAGTTCAACACAGGATGAATTAAATTCTTTGTGTTATGGAGCAGGCTTACGAGATATATCCTATAAGGGAATAATTGAGTTAAGAGGAAAAGATGTTTTGGATTTTCTTCACAGGATTGCTACAAATTCAACAAGGGAACTGGGTAAAGAAAAGCTTATTCATACAATTTTTACAAATGAAAAAGGAAGAATTATTGATCTGGCTGTTCTTTTTAATTTTGATGATTATCAGCTTCTTATCTGCAACCCGGAATACGAAGGGAAAGTTAAACACTGGATTGATAAATACACAATTACAGATGATGTAAAAGCCACAGAGGTGAATGGAAAATATGCATTGCTGGAATTATCCGGCCCGCAGGCTGATTCTTTTATAATGCTGCTTGCCGGGAGTGCTGTAACTAATATTCAACCTGACTCCTTTAAAATTGTTAATTCTGAAGGAATGCTTTTTTTCCTTGCTAAAATTACCGGGAAAAACGGTGTAACTAAATATTGGATAATTGCTGATCCGGAAAACGGCAGGAATATAGTCCGGTATATGAATGAAAATAAAGGTCCTTATGATTTTAATCTGGTAGGTGAATCTGCTTATGAGATTTACAGGGTAGAGCAGGGAATTCCTGAAACTCCCGGCGAGTTGAATGACCAGGTAAATCCGCATGAGGTGAAACTTCTTAATTATATAGATTTTAAAAAAGGCTGTTATATCGGACAGGAAGTAATTGCACGATTAGAAACATATGAAAAAGTGCAGAAATATCTGATGGGAATTAAATTTGAAGGTGATCCCGGCGCTGAAATCAATTTTACATTATTTGATGAAGAAAATAAGGAAGCTGGCAAAGTTACCTCAATTGTGTACTCTGAGAAATTTAAAATGCATATAGCCCTGGCATTTGTAAGGAAGTTATATGCAGAAGATGGAAGGAAGTTAACGGCTAAAGGTGAAAATGGAGCAGTTATACCTGTAACAGTATCAAACCTCCCTTTTAAAAAATGAAAATTTATACAAAATCAGGTGATAAAGGAGAAACCGGCTTATTTGGCGGGGAAAGAGTCTCCAAAGCCTCTGTAAGAATTGAAGCTTACGGAACAATTGATGAGTTAAATTCGTTTATAGGACTGGCAGTAACGGAAACCCGAAATAAAGAGGTCCAGGACGCATTAGAGAGCCTCCAGGTGCAGTTATTTACTGCAGGGGCAGACTTAGCCACCCCCTACACTGAAAAGAATAAAAAATATGCAATTCCGCGGGTTTCTGCAGAATTTATTACTGAAGCTGAAAAAAAAATTGACTATTTTGACTCAAAGCTTGATGAATTGAAACAATTCATACTTCCGGGCGGTTCAAAAAGTGCGGCGCTGTTACATATATGCCGTACAATTTGCCGTAGGGCTGAAAGAAAGGTTGTTGAGTTAAAATCTTCTGAAGAAACAGGCGATAATATTATAATATATTTGAACCGTCTTTCTGATCTCTTTTTTGTTCTTGCACGTATTGAAAACGTTGAAGCAAATATACCCGATGTTCCATGGAGGAACCAGTAGGCAATAAGCAGTAGGCAAATTGATATTACATATTGCCTATTGTTTACTGATTACATACTGCTTACTGAACAAACGGGGGTGAATTTTGGTTTCGACGGGGTTAATTAAGCATAGAATAGCACACCGTGTTCCCGGAATACACGCAAAACGTCTGGATAAACTAATAACTGGCGAATATAACTACGCCTTAGCTGCTTAATAAAATAGCAGCCATTCTCCTTAGCTACTCATACCGGGCTAAGGTTGAATGACGTTTAGGTATGATAGCCTTTACTGATGACCGTGCTTTAAAGGCGAAACTTTAACGGGATCGTTTAAAGTGAGTTTTGTTTGTGATGTAACTTTAAATTAAAAACCAAAACAAACTATGTGTGTAGAAGTTTTATGCTGCGTAACTTCGGACGCGGGTTCGACTCCCGCCACCTCCACCAGGCTTCGTTTTGAGCGAAGCGATAAAACGAAGCCTGCCGCGGCGTAGCTGAAAGCGAAGCCGGGCAAACGCCGCATTGGCAGAAGCCCGCTCAAAACTACGCCCCGGCAGGCCCATAAAACAAAGTTTTAGAAAAACAACAAATTAAAACAAATGTTTTATTATGTATATATCTTACAAAGTCAAAACTTCCCTGAAACATTCTACATTGGTTACACTACTAACATAAAGAAAAGATTAGCAGTCCATAATAGCGGGGAGATACCCACACCTCAAAGTACAAGCCCTGGAAAATAAAAACAGCAATAGCAGAGGTTGAATCACACCATATCCAATATCAATGCATCACTTGTAATATTAAAAGTGAAATTTTGCTTAAATAAATTATCTTATACATTTGTGTAAAAACCTAATGCTCAGCATCAGCGGCGGTGCGGTTATGCTGGCGGAAAGGGCTTGGCGGGGGGTGTTGCCAATGTGATAAGGTTGCCGTCGGGATCGCGTATCTGCGCAAGTGTCGAATAGTCACCCGGAATGTCCTCCCCGAGTGCGATACCAAGTTCCTGCAGCCGGTGGTGCTCGGCTGCGAGATCGTCGACGTAAAGAAACATTACTCCTTTGCCGGCAATCTCTTTACTATTTGAAAGCATTAACCCGCCCTGGCCGAAGAGTTCCCACTGCACCAATGTGTCCATCGGCCGGTGATCCGGTTTGCGACCGAGTAGTTTAGTATACCATCCTTCGGCCGTAGCGAGGTCTGTGGTGAGCAATGAGGTGTATATCTTCTGCATGTTCATTTGTTCTCCTTCAGAATTCCTTTAATACTCCAAATCTATTTTATAATAATAAATCATTCTTATTAATTCAAGCATTTAAATCACTTTAAAGCAGACAACGGCGTTCCTTGGCTGTCACGGTCCGAAGATAAGACAGTTAAGTGGATCGTTTTGGAATAACAATATTACTGCCTTAGAGGCAGAAACATTATCAGTTAAACAATTCCAATATTATGTGCATTCTTCTATCATGGGTTGGTTCATGACAGTCAAGTTAAAATTAGTTAGCATAATGCAAGACTATATCTGTTCTGCCTTTATAATACATCACAGGCTGAAGCCTGTGCTACACATTTATAAAGATGAAGACTGCGCTACAAAAAAAATTCTGAGTTTTTAATTCATAATTTTTTTAACTTTTTATATTATGAAAAAAACATTACTGCTTTTATCCGCTATTATTATCCTGCTTTGCAGCGAAATTATAT
>JAWOJF010000350.1:0-5879 GCA_046481785.1 Ignavibacteriaceae bacterium
CTATGTTTACATGTAAGTTTTTTATTTCGAGCATTTAATTACCTTCTAATTTAATTTTTTTAATCCATCCTTATTAACGATAATAATTTCGGATGATTTCATTTTCTAAAAAGTACCAGCGGTTAATAATAATTCTGCTTCTTTTAGAATCTGAACTACCTGTTCGTTGGTGACGGAAGGGAAATCTATTAAAAAATCTTCAACAGAATCCCCGGTTTCCAGATAATCAAAAAGATTTTTAATTGGTACTCTTGTGCCTTTAAAAACTGGTGTTCCACTTAAAATTTCGGGATCAATTTGAATAACATTTGATTTCATTATCCAACACTTCCTTCTAAGCTTATGCTTAATAATTTCTGAGCTTCAACTGCAAATTCCATCGGTAGTTCTTTAAATACTTCTTTACAATAACCGTTTACAATCATACCAATAGCATCTTCAGTAGAAATACCTCTCTGATTGAGATAGAATACCTGGTCTTCACCAATTTTTGAAGTAGTGGCTTCGTGTTCAATTCTTGCAGTTGGATTATTAATATCTATGTATGGAAATGTATGAGCGCCGCATTTATCACCAATTAAAAGAGAATCGCACTGAGAAAAGTTACGCGCATTTTCAGCACGTTTAATAACTTTTACCTGTCCACGGTAGCTGTTATTACTTCTTCCGGCAGAGATACCTTTTGAAATAATTGTACTTTTGGTATTCTTTCCCATATGAATCATCTTTGTGCCTGTATCTGCCTGCTGCATATTATTTGTTACAGCCACAGAATAAAACTCACCAATTGAATTATCTCCCTGCAAAATACAGCTTGGGTATTTCCAGGTAATTGCCGAACCGGTTTCAACCTGTGTCCAGCTTATTTTAGAATTCACACCTCTGCATGCGCCGCGTTTTGTAACAAAATTAAAAATTCCGCCTTTTCCATCCTTATCACCGGCATACCAGTTCTGAACAGTTGAATATTTTATCTGAGCATTATCAAGTGCAATAAGTTCAACAACTGCTGCATGAAGCTGGTTTTCATCTCTCTGGGGTGCTGTACAGCCTTCAAGGTAACTAACATAAGAGCCTTCATCTGCAATAATAAGTGTTCTTTCAAACTGGCCTGTATTAGCGGCATTTATCCGGAAGTAGGTAGATAATTCCATTGGGCAGCGTACCCCTTTAGGAATATAAACGAAAGATCCGTCACTGAATACTGCAGAGTTGAGTGAAGCAAAAAAATTATCCGTATAAGGGACAACAGAACCTATATACTGTTTAACCAGGTCAGAATGATTTCTGATTGCTTCCGACATAGAACAAAATATAATTCCACGTTCTGCCAGTGTTTCCTTAAAAGTTGTAGCAACAGAAACACTATCAAAAACCGCATCAACTGCAACACCTGATAACCGTTTCTGTTCTTCAAGAGAAATTCCCAGTTTTTCAAAGGTCTTTAACAGCTCCGGATCAACCTCTTCAAGACTATTCAATTGGGGCTTCTTTTTAGGGGCAGAATAATATGACAAACTCTGATAATCTATGGGATCATACTTAAGATTTGCCCAATGGGGTTCTTTTAGTGTAAGCCAGTGACGGTAGGCTTTTAGCCGCCATTCCAGCATCCATTCAGGTTCTTTTTTTATTGCCGATAACTGCCTGATAATATCTTCACTTAAACCAACGGGTAAGCTGTCAGCTTCAATATCGGTAACAAAACCGTATTTATACTCTGTATTCGCTAATTCTTCAATTGTTGTAACTTCAGTAGTACTCATTATTTCTCCTGTTATAACACCTTATGTTCCTAAGGTTTTAGATTTACTATTCAAACCTAAACAATCTATACTTATTTGTCAAGATTGAACTATCGAAAACCAATAATGTTTCAGAAACACAAAAATAAACCTCAAAAAGGCGCTTGTTTTTAAATTGTTTTTATCTGTTTAATAAGTTAATTTTCCGTTTAATTTTATAAAATATGGATTACATAATTGGAAGAACAAAATTCGGGTGAAAACCAGTCTGGTGAAGGTGTTCAGAATCATGCGCAGGGTAAGGTTGGAGATGGGGAATCTGCTAAAAGAAATTTTGGAAAATCTTCTTACTATAAAAGAAAAAAATTCTATCAAAAACAGAGAGAACAGGGACAAACAAGGAGAAAAAGCGCCTTTAAGAAGCTTTCAATTGTAGTTCCGCTGTTTGACGAAGAGGAATCACTGATTCCGCTGGCAAATGAAATAAAAAAAAGCCTGAAACTGATAAATATAAGCTATGAAGTTATTTTTGTTGATGATGGAAGCAGCGATAATTCATTAAAAATTATTAAAAGTATTGCTAACCAGGATAAAAGATTTAAATATTTAAGTTTTCAGAAAAATTATGGTAAGTCAGCCGCTCTGCAGGTTGGCTTTAGGGCTGCTGAAGGAGATGTTATTGTTACAATGGATGCCGATCTTCAGGATGATCCGAATGAAATATCTAACCTGTTAAAAAAACTTGATGAGGGTTACGATCTTGTTTCCGGCTGGAAAAAGAAAAGATATGATCCTTTCATAAAAAAGCATACCTCAAAATTTTTCAACTTTGTTACCAGTTTAATGAGCGGGATAAAAATTCATGATTTTAACTGCGGACTTAAAGCGTACAGGAAAGAAGTAACTGAAAGTATGAAGGTTTATGGTGAACTGCACCGCTATCTGCCTGTGCTTGCTGATTGGAACGGGTTTAAAGTTTCCGAGGTAGTTGTTCAGCACCATGCCCGGAGATATGGCACAACTAAGTTCGGCCTGTCAAGATTTTTTAAAGGATTTATAGATTTAGTTACTGTTATTTTTTCCACAAGATATATAAAACGTCCGATGCATTTCTTCGGATTTTTCGGAGCTATTTCTTTCCTTGTGGGTTTAATTGTTAACGGGTATCTTACCTATGAATGGATAACCGGAATGCCGTTAAGCAACCGGCCCATGCTGTTCCTTGGTATGCTCTTAATTATTGTTGGAGTTCAATTCTTTTCTGTCGGGCTGCTCGGCGAAATGATTGTGCATAATTTCATGAATGAAAAAGAGTATATCATTAAAGATAAAAGTCCGGTATAACCTTAAATGGAAAATGTGAATAGGAGTACCGGATTGGATTTCACTTTTTAAATCCTCAGTCATTCAATTGTCATTAAATAGTCATTCATTGTAAAGCAAAAACAAGAAAAGCAAAACATAATCTTCTTAGACAATGAATGACCATAAATGACCATTGAATGGACATAAATGACAAATAGATTGTATCATGATAAACAAATTTTTTATTAAGTATTACCACATCCATTTCCCATTTTCCCCGATAAAATAATGTATTACGATCCTGTAAAAGATATTTTTGCTTCTGTTATAAGAAAATACCCGGTTTTTCGTATCGGATTTTACAAACTTCTGGATATTATGTTTCTCCGTTCCTGGTATGTAAGAAGGGAATTAAGGAAGCTTAGACGGGTGCTGGGAAATAAAGAAATTAAGATTTTTGATGCCGGTACAGGTTATGGCCAATATGCATATTATATGGCAAAGATAATGAATCCCGCAAAAATTTATGCTGCTGATGTAAAAGAAAAATGGATAGAAGACTGCCGGCACTTTTTTACATCTCAGAATTTAGATAATGTCAGTTTTGGGATAGAAGACCTAACTGCAATTAAATATGAAAATGAGTTTGACCTGATTGTATGTGTTGATGTTATGGAACATATTCATGATGATGTAACTGTATTCCGCAATTATTATAAGGCATTGAAGCAGGGGGGATTTCTTTTAATTAACACTCCCTCGGTTTTTGGCGGTAGTGATGTACATGAAGACCATGAGGAAAGTTTTATTGGTGAGCATGCCCGTGACGGCTATTCAGAGCAGGATTTTGAGGAAAAACTAAAACCTATAGGTTTCACTCCTTACAGATGCAGATATACCTATGGTTTCTGGGGAGATAAAGCATGGCGTCTTGGAATAAAATATCCGATGTTAATGTTAAATAAATCAAAATTATATTTTTTGCTTCTTCCGTTTTACTATACAGTTACTCTTCCATTTGCATTTGTGATGATGTATGCTGATTATAAATCTGTTAACAAGGTAGGTTCAGGCATTACTTTTATAGCAAAGAAAGAATTAAGTTAATAAGAAGTTTCAGGGATTACAGTAATATTAATCAAATATTTTAGAGACTCTAATGGCAAAATCAAAAGCATCTGTAAGATCTTCGAAGGATATTAAAGAGGGGGCTTTAGCAAAGTTTAGTATAGATAAAATACTTCCTCAGAAGTATCATGTTACCGCAGTTATTATTGTTATAATTCTGCTTTACCTTATATTTCTTAATCCGCTTTATTTCGGGGGGAAATCATTCCAGGCTGGTGATATTGTTGCAATGAAAGCAGCAACATCATATATAGAAAAGGACAGGGAAGGCTTTTCTTTATGGAATCCATATCTTTTCTGCGGTATGCCGGCCTATGCAACCGGTACAGAGTTTACATGGTTTAATTTAATTTATGCGGGAGTTACTACTGTACGTAATTTGTTTACAGGGCTTTTTGCCAATGATTATGTGCAATGGACGTTCTATCTAATACTTCTTGGTGTTACTGCATTTTTCTTTATGCGGCATTTAACCAGGAATATATTAGTCAGTTTGTTTACTGCGCTAGCTACTGCATTCAGTACCGGGTTAATTGTTTTCCTTTTTATAGGTCACGTTACAAAACTTACTTCTTTATGTATGTATCCGCTCATTTTCCTGATGCTGTTAAGGATGCAGGAAAAAATAAGACTGCTTGATTTTGTTTTACTTGTAATTGCCTTACAGATTTTTGTACAGGGATTCCATGTGCAGATAATTTTTTATACACTTTTTTCTGTTGGTATCTATTTCCTTTATTATTTTATCCGTTCGCTTGTTAAAAAAGATAACCTGCTAAGAAATAATATTGTTAAATCTGCAGCAGTATTTATTGCAGCTTCGGCAATAGCAGTATTAATTCAATCAGATAGTTTAACACAGATTTACGAATACACACCTTATTCCACCCGTGGTACAGAAGGTATACTTGAAAAGGCTGGCGGGGAAAGTGCGCAGACCGAATCGGAATATTATGATTATCATACAGGCTGGTCATTTTCTCCCGGAGAAGTATTGACGTTTATAGTTCCTTCATATTACGGTTTTGGAAATTCTATGTATAAAGGACCTTTAACTCAGGGGCAGGAAGTTGAAGTAAATACATATTTCGGACAGATGGCATTTGTGGATGTTGCAATGTATATGGGGGTTATTGTTTTCTTCCTTGGCTTATTTGCAATTTTTACACGATGGAAGGAGCCGTTTGTCCAATTCCTTACAATACTTGCGGGTGTTTCTCTTTTAATTTCTTTCGGCCGTACATTCCCGGTCATTTTCGATTTATTATTTTATAACCTCCCGTACTTTGACAAATTCCGGGTGCCTTCAATGATTCTTGTACTCGATCAGCTAACTTTCCCGGTTCTTGCCGGCCTGGGTTTAATGAAGATCATTTCATTGAGGAGTGAACCCGATCAAAAAATAATTAAAGTTGTTAAAAACACTGCATTTGTTTTTACCGGTATATTTATTCTTTCATTGTTATTAAACAATGCAATTACATCATGGTTTACTGAAAGGGCTAATGCCGGACTGCCTCAGCAGATAAAGGCACTTTCAGAATATGCAGCCGGAATGTTTACAACTGACCTGATAATGGCTATGTTCATCTAACACCAGAGTAGCCCGAAGCCAGCCCCTTTACTACCAACAACCCGCTCTCCTATGGGATGGCTGTGACTGAAGTTCTGTGTTTTCGATACGACTTTGCTGCTCTAAAA
>JAWOJF010000357.1:0-10884 GCA_046481785.1 Ignavibacteriaceae bacterium
CGCTGAACTTATGGTAGGTAATATGAGCGTAAGGTGTAATTGGTACTATTGGTATATCAAACTTAATTTTTCCGCCAAAGTGATACTCACTTGAAAAACCTAACCCTTCATCTTCCGTATACAAATCAGGGCTTTGGATGGATGTTAAACCGCCGCCAATACCAAGTTTTATCCCCTGTGCATTGGCAGTATTATTTACTATTACAAATGATATTAAAACAAAAAAAGGCAGCAGCATTCTTTTCATTTAGGTAACTCCTTAATATTTGTTTGATAGTGAAACTTAAAAATAATTACTGATATTATAAACAGTTGTGATAGAGGTTCTTTTTAATGATATTCTTTAAGTATATGCTGTATCTTATTATTTGCCTTGACATTATGGCTTTGAAAATCCTATATTTGGCTCAAATAAGGCAATATTCTTTATTTCTTACAGACTTAAGATGGAATATATTTATTGGAATATTTATTAGTTCTTCTGCAAATTGAATATAATACTCTTCTATCTAATTTTATTCTGTCAACATTCCTGGCTGCAATAGTAGCTTTTATTTCATTCAAATTTAAATTCTTAACCGTTTCCGGAATTATAGGTGCAGTTGTATTGTCTCTGATCATTTTTACTTTCGGAACATGGAAGTGGACTATTCCGGTTTTCACATTTTTTTTCCTTTCAAGTTTATTATCAAAGGTCCGTGAAAAAAGAAATACTTCTGTGGATACTTTTTTTGAAAAATCGGGTCAAAGAGATTACATGCAGGTTTTTTCAAATGGAGGATTTGCAGGTCTGCTTGTTATTATTAATTATTTTAATCCTTCAGAACTTTTTTATGCAGCATACGTCTCATCAATTGCGGCTGTTTGTTCAGATACATGGGCTACCGAAATAGGTACTATGTCACATACTAAAACTTATAACATTCTGAATTTTACAAAAGTTGAGCAGGGTGTTTCAGGAGGTATATCGCTTCCCGGTCTGCTGGGGTCCTGCTTAGGTGCAATTATTATTGCACTGTCATCATTATTTTGGATTGAAGCTGACTCCTTAGTTTTTATTTTGTTAATTTTATTATCCGGTTTTTCTGCAAGCATTATCGACAGCATTCTTGGGGCATCATTACAGGTTCAGTACAGGTGTGCTGATTGTGGAAAAATAACTGAGAATAAAATACATTGTGGTAAACCCTTAAAAAAAATAAGGGGATTAAGTGGTCTTAACAATGATTTTGTAAATCTTGTTTCTGGTATTTCAGGGGCGGTTATTGGTTATACTCTTACAGATTTAATCTTATACTAAAAAAATGAAAAAATTAATCTTATTTATTTTATTCGCACTTATAATTATTACCCGGCTGACGGCTCAAAACATTTCTGATGCACCCGCAGAGTTTTATGATGCAATGAATGCATATAACTCACGTGAGTATATAAAAGCCAACAGGTTGTTTGAAGAATTTTTTAAGGGGTATGACCTGAAGGATGAAATATATTCCACAGCCAAATATTATGCTTCAGATGCATTGTTAAATCTTGGGCACAAAGATGCGGCGGCTGCAGGTTTTGAATTTCTGGTAAATAATTTTAACTGGTCAAATTTCCGTGATAAATCCCTGTACAAGCTTGGTTTACTCTATTTTGAAGATAAACAGTATTATAAGAGCAGGGTAAATCTGGAGGAATTGCTGAATGATCATCCCAACAGTGAACACACAGGTTCGGCATTGTACTGGATAGGGGAGTCATACACCGTTGAAGGAAAATATAATGAGGCTATTTCTTTCCTTGAAGAAGCTGTTAACAAAAGAAAAGATAACAGGTTTTTAGATTATTCTATCTTTACCCTGGCCTCTGTTTATGAAAAAACAGGTGATTATGAAAGTGCAGTTAAATATTATGATCAGCTTCTTTCATACCATAAAAACAGTCCCCTTGCCGCTTCGGCACAAATACGGATTGGTATAGCCTATTTTAAACTAAAAGATTATCACTCCTCAATACTTGAATTAAACAGCCCGGTAATTTCTGGAGTAGCGCAGGATTTATACTCTGAAAGTCTTTACCTGCTGGCAAATTCTTATTACAGGGTTGAGGATTATGTAAATGCTGAAAAGACATACCTGGAGATACTTGAAAATTTCCCGGAATCAGATGTTGAAAGAGATGTGAAATACGGCCTTGCATGGTCATATTTTCAGCAGGAGAAATATGATGATGCATTTAGCTATTTTAATTCTCTTTCTGATGGAAATGACAGTATAGGAGTTAAATCATCATACTGGAAGGCTGAGGCCAAAAGATACGGTGGTGATGATGAAGAAGCTTTCCTTATGTACGATGAGTTTTTGCAGAAACATCCCGATAGTTATCTGGTAAGTGGTATACAGTATCAAAAGGGTGCGCTGAATTATGATATTAAGGATTTCGAACAGGCAAGAAGAGAATTAAATAAAGCAATTAGTTCACAGGATAGGATAATACGCGCAAGGGCATTTACGTTACTTGGTGAAATTGATCTGAATGAACAAAAATTTGAACAAGCCAATACCAATTTTCAATCAGCCCTTGATATTTTAAATCTTCCTGCCGATTTAAGGAACCGCGCTAAACTTGGCCTTGCTGCTTCACTTTTTTATCTTGGTAATTATAAAGAAGCTGTCAGAAATTTAGTTGAAATTGAAACCAGCGACAGGGCTTTTGAAAAAGATAAAATCAATTTTTATCTGGCCGAGAATTATTTTGCACTAGAAGATTATGCTTTCGCTCTTGAAAGATATAATGAAATCGATTCGGAGAATAATGAAGTAGGAAATGCTGCACTTTATGGTAAAGCGTATTGTTATTTTAATCTGAAAGATTTTGAACGTGCTGCATTACAGTTTAATGATTATGTTAAAAAATTCCCTAAGGACCCTAAAAATATTGATGCACGTTTAAGGCTTGCCGATAGTTATTACGGCAGTAAAAATTTTAATGCTGCAAGCAGGGTTTACAGGGAGTTTTACAGCGTAGGAAGAGGTTCAATAAATACTCCCTATGCTCAATACCAATATGCACAGGCTCTGTATAAAGGCGGAAATGCAGCAGAAGCTATTAAAGAGTTTAGTGAACTGCAGTCAAAGTATCCTAATTCAGAATTTGCCGACAGGGCGTTATATATAATAGGCTGGATCGAATTTCAGCGGGGTAATTATTCTGAAGCTATTGCTAAATACCGCAATGTACTTTCAAGTTACCCTAATACCTCTATAAGGCCTGTAATACAGTATTCTATTGGCGATGCTTATTTTAATATTTCAAGATATGATTCTGCAATTAGCTTTTATCAAAAGGTCCTTTCTGAAAGTCCATCATCAAATTATGTGTTTGATGCTGTTAATGGTATTCAATACAGTTATGTAGCACAGGGACAAACAGAAAGAGCTGTAACAACTATTGATGAATTTGTTTCACGTAATCCTTCACTCAGTTTCTCAGATCAGATTTTTTTCAAGAAAGGGGAAATATACTACAGCCAGGCGCAATATGAGCAGGCAAAAACAAGTTATAAAGAATTTATTGCACAATATCCGCAAAGCAAACTAGTTGCTGATGCTTATTTCTGGATAGGAAAAAGTTCTCAGAATCTTGAGCAGAATGAAGAAGCTGTTTTTAATTATAACCGCGTGTTTGAAAATTATCCCGGAACAGAAGCCTCAACAGGGGCTGCAATTGAAATGGGAAATATTTACAATACATTGCTGAGGTTTGATGATGCTCTTGCAGTTCTTAATAAAGCAATAGAGCGGGTTCAGCAGTCACCCCGTGCAGCCGAATTATTATTTATGAAGGGGACTACCTTAGTAAACAAAGCTGATTTCCAGAGTGCCTATGAAGTATTTGATGAAGTAGTAGTTTATTATGGAAATACTTTATTCGGTGATAAAGCCCGGTTTGAAGTAGGTATGATAGAACTGGCTGCTAAACGTTATGAAAATGCAGATAATCAATTCAGAACGCTTGCAGAAAAACGGACTGATGACCTGGGCGCAAAGGCACAGTATTATTATGGCTTATCACAGTTTGAACAGGGAAAATATAGGGACGCTATTACTGCATTTGTGCGTGTGAGAACTATTTTTTCTGCTTATGATGAATGGCTGGCGCGCGCTTATATTAAACTGGGAGATGCTTATATCGAACTAGAAGATTTTAATACAGCTAAAGAAATGTACAGGGCTGTTCTCTCGAAGCATAAGGGAGATATATTCGGGCAGGAAGCACAGACTAAATTGAGGGCGCTGCAATGAGAAGAATTTTAAATGGAACTGCGAAGTCAGGGAGTGGTGAAGTAATGGGAAAAATTAAATCTATATTCACACAGTTTCTTCTATGTGTTTTCTTTTTTGCCGGTTCGGCAATACTGTTTGCTCAGGATGAAGCGAATCCAAATGTAGAACTGCCTGATTTTGTTATTACAGGTACAGACGTAGTTAATGTTCAGAAAGCTCAAAAGATTATGCCGGAAATTGTATCATCAATTTCACAAAGTTTCCTTAAACCGGCGTTTTCACCCGAGGAACTGGACATCAGGGATTTATCCAATCCTGTTAAAGATGAAATAGATCTTTTTGATACTTTGAATTTTCTAAATGGAAATCTGAATGCCGGTGTGGGCACTTATTTAATGCCTGTTGGTAAATTCTCTTACTCACTTCCCTTTAAAAGCGGAATTTTTGAAGCGATGGCTTTTGGAAAGAACCAGAGAGAGCATATTGAAAACAGCGCAATGTATAATGTTGGCGGTGCTGCTAATCTTTCATTTTTTGTTGATAATGAGTCAGCCTTTTTACCGGGCACACAATTTAAACTGCATGGTGATTATGGGATCTCATCATATAGGTTTTATGCTTCATCTGTGGATCCTTCAGAAAAAAGATCTCATAATTACGGCAATGCCGGCTTAAGCATAAATAATTTATTAAGTGACGTGATTATTTTCGGAGGCGGCTTTTCTGATGATTTTTCGTCTCTGCAGGATGAAGATTTTTCAGAAAATCTTCTTGATTTGAATGGGTTTGCTAAACTGGAACTTGCTAATTTTAGTCTGATAGCAAATGCAGATTATAAGTTTCAATCTATAACAAATGAAAATGTGGACGGACAATATAGTTTCTTTAGTGTGCGCCCTGCGGTAGGTTTAGTTTTTTCAAAAGTTCTTAAAGCCTTCTTTGGACTAAATTATCAGAAGGTAAAAGAAAACAGTTTCTTTTCACCTTATGCTTCGCTGTCATTTACTTTGAATAAAAATATTTCGCTGTACGGACAGTTTGCCCCCCATGCCGATTTCTTAACAACCGGAAATTTCCTTAAAGAAAATCCATATTACGATGTTCAAACCAGGACAAGAAATATTTTTGTTGAAAATCAGGGGCACTATACAGCAGCAATAAAGTATGAATATGATAAATACTTCCAGATAGATGCCGGTGCAGAATATACAACCTCTGATAACATGCCGTATTATATGAATTCTTTTGAGTCAGGAAGATTTGTTATTGCAACTGCAGATGCAAAAAAAATAGCGGCAACATTAAGCCTGCTTTTCCATCCCGGGCCCTTTGGAATGTTTTATGGTAATGTTGAATTCAGCAGGACAACCGATTCCTCGGGTAATTTTTTACCCTACAGTCCGGTTATTAAATCAAATCTTATATACGGGTATAACTTTCAATTTGGTCTAAACGCTCAGGTAAATCTTGAATATAGTTCAGACAGCTATGCGGATTTGGCAAACATTATTGAATTAAACTCTTATATTGACCTTGGTTTAAAATTTGCTTATAAAGTAGCTGATAATTTTCATTTAACCTTTGCTCTTTCAAACCTGCTTGGAAATGAAAATTACAGATGGTACGGTTATGAAGAATTACCTCTTGATATTGTTGCAGGCTTTAATTACAAGTGGTAGTTTTAGTTGTTTATTTTAAGAGATTAAGAAATATTTTTTAGAAAAAGTGCAGTTATGACAAAGGCAGAATTAATTAGAAAATTAGCCAGAAAGAATGGCGTACCGGATTCTGAAGCGAAGGTTTTTTTTGAGATATTTCTTCAGCACCTCTCATCACTGTTAGCCCCGGGTGAGGCTATAAATATCGATGATCTGGGTTTTTTCCAGTTAAGAAAAGGAAAAATAAAGAATTCTAATCCGCCTGCTGATAAAGAAAATAAAGCTGAAGTTTATTCAGATCTGATTATATGTACACCTACACAAAAGGAATCTGATAATAGCGGTGAGATGCTGATATTTAATGTTCCCGCAGTAAAAACTATGTCGTACAATGTTGTAGATTCCTATTTCAGTCTGAGCGCAGGAAAACCAATAATCCCTTTGCGCGGTGTAAAAAATACCGAATTTTTTATTCCCCCCAGCGGAACTGAACTTAGAAGATTACTGGAGACAAAAGTTGATAATCTTGTATCACAGTCGGAAGTTGTTAAAAATTATAAAAAAGGAAATGAGTATCTTTTTATAAGTCCCGAATCCTACAACGCTGATCAATTTGAAATTAACTGGGGTGAATTTTCCGATAAACAAAAGGAAACTGAAGAAACAGGAATAGAATCAATCCCCTGGGATTTTGGCGAAGATATCTCAAAACAAATTGAAGAAGAATCAATACTTGATATTGAAAAAGATGAATCTCTTCCCCCTATTGTTAATGAAAGTGTAAGCTGGGATTTTGGCAGCGAATATTTAGAGGATCATATAACATCACCGGATGAACAGAAAAAATTACAGGATAGTGATGAACAACCGAAAAATTTTAAAAGGGTTAAATCATTCACAAAAGAGCATCCATCTCAAAAAAGTCCGGGACTTATAACAAGATCTGAGGAAAACCTTTCCTGGAGTTTTGGCGAAGCCGGTGAAAAAAAGCCTGAAGAAACAAATGATGATCAGTTTTATAAAAAACACTATGTTGAACCCGTTCCGGATGAAAAAGGGTTTACCGAAGTAATAAACAAAAGAAAAACTTATGATATTGAATTGTCCAACCGTGACCAGGCACGCCTTGATTCAATAATTAAAGAAGAGCTGCAGAAGGGGGAAGAACCCGACTCAGAAGATGTATCCTCCGGTTTTTATAAAGAAGAAAAACAACCTGAACCCAAAAAAGAAACCATTTCATCCTCTTCTTACAAAAAGGAATATTATTCAAGAAGAAGATCTACACCCGTATTTATTATTGCGTTGTTTGTTATTTCTGCAGTGGCTGCGGCATTATTTATTTTCCTTAAAGAAAGTACACAGTTAAATGTGAAAGAAGGGGAACATCAGGCATTAATTGCAAAACCTTCTGTTCCTACAGTAATAGACAGAAATTATGACGTGCCTGTTACTTATCCTTATCAGAAAAGAGAGAATCTTTCAGGAATCAGCTTGCCCACCGCTAAAGTAAGTGAACCTGTTCCGCAGAAACAAATTACTGCCGGTAATGAAGTAGAAAATGTAACCCCGAAAAGCGTCACAAGATCTTCACCGGAAGCCGTTACAAGGCCTTCTTCCGGATCAGTAAAATTAAAAAATAATTTATATAGAGAAGGAAATACATATACAGTGCAGATTTCCTCATGGAAGTCTAAATCGAAGGCTGAAGCAGAAGTGCAGAAATTAAGAAACAAAAACCTTGATGCATTTGTAGAAAGGGCTGAGGTTCCGGGAAAAGGTTTCTGGTACAGAGTTAAAATCGGTAATATCAAAACTCAGGCTGAAGCTGAAAAATATTTAATTGAATAATTTAATCAGAAAAAGGTAACCTATGGAGTTATTCACAATATTCTTAAGGGGCGGCATTATTATGTGGCCCATACTATTATGTTCTATAATTGGGCTGGCAATAATAATTGACAGGTATATTGTTTTAAGAAAATCTAAAATAAATATCCCTGCTTTTATGGTAAGAATAAGAGGCTTAATTAAAAAGCGGGATATTTCCGGAGCCATCAGCTATTGTATGGAGGAAAAATCACCCGTTGCAAATGTTGTACGTAAGGGTTTAAAGAAATACAAGCTTGGGCATGAAAGAGTAAAGGAAGCAATTGAAAATGCCGGCAGGCAGGAAATAAGCAAGCTTGAAAAAGGTTTACCTGTACTTGCCAGTATTGCAGGTATTGCTCCTTTGCTCGGATTTCTTGGAACTGTTACAGGAATGATCTCTGCCTTTATTACCATTCAGGACCTGCAGGGAGCAGCTAATCCAAGTGATCTCGCCGGCGGAATATGGGAGGCTCTTGTAACAACTGCATTCGGACTAATGGTTGGTATTCCGGCACTGGCATTTTATAATTATTTTCTAAGCTCAGTAAAAAAATTAGTCGGGGATATTGAAACTGTAGCAAATGATGTTGTTGATATTATTCAGGATACAACAACGGGGCATGCAGATGTTGAAGAAGAACTTGAAATAGATATTTAGGCTGACTATGAAATTCAAAACATCAAACGAACCGCTAAGTATATTCAGTTATTCTTCTTTAACTGATATAGTTATGCTTCTGTTAATATTTTTCCTTTTAACATCTCAGTTTGTTATTCAAACCGGGGTTAAAGTGCAGCTTCCCGGTTCTAAAACAAATGAACAAACATCACCCGCAAGGTTAATTATTACTCTTACCTCTGCAGGAGCAATATATGCCGGTGATGAGGAAGTTAGTATTGAGGAACTTCCTGGCAGGCTTGAGCAGTTAAATGCAGAAGGTAAGGAGGATAACCTGATTATACGCGCCGATAAAACTGTTGCCGTTGAGCTTGTTATTAAAGTTATTGATGCGGCTAAAGCAACCGGGATAGATAAGTTTACAATAGAAACCGAAAAAGAAAGACTCTAACTCAGTAGTAATTATTTTATACAGGTTATGACATATAACAATATACGACAACTATCATTTTCAATTTCATTACTGGTGCATCTGTTACTGATGGTGCTTTTCCTTCTATTCAAATTTTCTACTGAATACCCGGTTAAAGAATATGTTGAGCTTTCATTTGGAAAATCCGGAGAAGCAGGATCATCGGGCGCTGAAGGAATTATGGTTGAAAAGGTTGAAGAGCTTGCTAAACCTGAGGAGGCAGATGAAACCCCGGAAAAAGCCGAACCAGTAAAAGAAGTTGAACTTCCCAAGGCAAAAAATACTGCTGATGAAAATGTTATTAAGCCGGCAGATAAAGAAAAAGAAGAATCTGCAGTATCAAAAACGCAAACACCTGAAACTGCTGAATCTAAAGTTGCTTCTGAAGGACAGGGTAACAAATCAGAAGGGGAGGGAAGTTTTGGTTTTGATATTGACTTTGGCGGCAAAGGTACAAGAAAAATATATAATTATGCTTTACCTGATTATCCCGAAGGTGTGGGAAAAGAGATTGACATCCGTTTAAGATTTTCTATCCGGCCTGATGGTACAGTTGGAACAATTTTTCCGCTTCAGAAAGCAGATACAAGGCTCGAAAATGCCGCTATTAACTCTCTGCGCCAGTGGAGGTTTGAGCCTTTATCCCCGAATCAAAAACAATCCGAACAGACTGCTGTTATTGTGTTTCCGTACCGGCTTCAGTAAGCATTTATTGAGATATGGGTAATGAGATGAGACTTGAGATATGACTAATCCAAAAATCATGAATATCAGATACTTTGCAAATACCAATATATAGAAATCAAAGATCCCCCTTCCTACAAATTGTTACGCTCCGCTGGAGCTAAAACTAAACGGAGGTTACAATCTATCTACTAATGTTACACGCCTCTGGAGCTAAAAACAAACCAGGATCATCTATCTATTAATGTTAAGCTCCGCTGAAGCTAAAATCAAACGTGGGATATTATTTATCTACGAATGTTACGCTCCTCTGGAACCGAAACAAGTATTATATATTACTAATGCATCCCCCCTCTTAAGCAAAAAACAAAACGGGAATATTTATATGTCCATTAATGTTCCGCTCTATGGAACTCATCAGGCAGGAACTCCGTTAGGAGTGATACATTAGTAGATGATAAACGGAAGAAACAATTTTAAAAGCTCCGTAGGAGCGACACTCCTTAGATTAAAGATAACATTTTTTCCCGCCCGGCGGACAGACTCATATCTCAATACTAATGAGAATACTCATTCTCCAGATTCCTTATAGTACATCTTATAAAAGAAATATTCAGCAACGCTTAAAATAGTAAGAGAGAATGTATCTCTGTCGTAGTATATTCCAAGCCCTTCCTGTTCCATTACAAACTTTGAAATTATTGCAGCAATAGACCAGCCAACTGCAAAAAGAATTCCTATCAATCCCAGATTTAATAAGGCAGAAGAAATATTTTCTTCCTGCCACTTTTTAGTAAAAATTATTAAAGCAAATACTAAATGAACAAAAAATATAAAAGCGGTTATCATTGTTGTTTGTATTTTCTGTTAACGATTAAAAGCCCCAGCAGTCCCCCAAGAATACTAAAAATAGAATCAACAATTAAATATCCAAAGAAAAATGTTATGGTATATAGTAATGAGAAGCCTTTTGTTTCTATATCATTGGTAACAGTTGTTAAAATCTGTGAAACTTCTTTATAAAGCTCGGGCGGGTACATCTCTTTAAACATAGATTCAGAATAGGGGATTGATTCAATAAATTCATTTGTGCGGGTAATAAGGGTAATAATTGCTTCAAAAAAAGTTGCAAAAACGGTAACAAAAATTCCTGTTAAAAATCCCAATAATATTGCCTGGCCTGCTTTATAAGGCGAATCAGTATTGTTCATTTTCTGATGGAGTATCAGTGACAAAACAGATGCGACAGGTACCAGGAGACAGCATAAAAGGCCGTTTCCTTTGGCTCCGGGGATAGTAGATAAGGCG
>JAWOJF010000373.1:0-7220 GCA_046481785.1 Ignavibacteriaceae bacterium
GCTGCTTCCTGCAGGAATGCTATATGCCCGCTGTGCAGCATATCGAAACAGCCGGTTACAAAAACTCTTTTATTTGCCATATTTTGCCGGTAAGAATTTTATGATTTTGTTTTAATTTTAAGAGACCCCTGAATTCAGGTTAAGGTCAATCTTTTTAAGTTCTTCTTATCCATAATTTTATTATTTTAAAATGATAAACGTTTATCATTATGATATTTAATCTTTTTTAGAGCAAAACTCAAGCAAAAATTAATGATGAGAAAAAAATAAATTCGAATCCCTTTAAACAATGAAAAATGAATTAACACAAGGAGGATTTACAATTGCAAAACAAAATAATGTTTTTTGTAATCTTTTTATCATTCTTAATTCCTGTTATGCTTATGAAGGCTGAAGATAAACTTTCCGGCAAAACAGAGGTAACCAGGCGAGTTGGCAGTTTAATTAAGGTTAAACCCGAATATGAAGAACGCTATATCATTCTTCATAAAAATACTTTTCCCGGCGTGCTTGACAGGATCAGAAAATCTAATATCAGGAATTACTCAATCTTTCTGCTTGATGGAATTTTATTCTCGCATTATGAATATGTTGGACAAGATTACGATGCTGATATGAAGGCAGTTGCCGATCCTGTAACAAAAGACTGGTGGAAACTTACCGATCCTATGCAGGAACCCCTTGAAACCAGAAAAGAAGGGGAGTGGTGGGCAGAAATGGAGCTGATCCTTTTAGTGCCCATAACCCTGAAACCATCCTCAGAAGCTCAAAGAATTGGATTAACTGCTGAAATATTGCAGGGTAAAGCTGATGAATTAAAAAAGCTTTGCGGTCAGTTTTCCAAAGACATTGAAGATGCAACGTATAATCAAAAATTTCAGAATGCACATATGTATATAAAGGACACCCGCCTCTACTACTATTATGAATATACCGGTGATGATATTGCAAAGTCATTTAACGAGTTAAGCAAAAATCCCGCTTTTATACAATTTCAAAAAGAAATGAATAATCTCCTTGTTCAAAAGAAAAATGGTTATTGGGAAGTAATGTCAGAAGTATTCCATACAGATTAAACCAGGGAAATTAAATGGAAATGTCATCACTTGATTATTCGATAATTCTTATTTACCTGATAGGAATTGTGGGGCTGGGTGTATGGGCAGGATTTCAGAGGCGTAAAGGGGGAGAAGGCAGCCATTATTTTTTAGCTGGACATACACTTACATGGCCTGTTATTGGTTTGGCAATGTTTGCTGCAAATATCTCTACAGTGCATCTTGTCAGCCTTGCAGAATCTGCTTATAAATATGGACTTATCTACGGTAACTTTGAATGGATGGCGGGTTTTACACTCATACTACTCTCACTGTTTTTTGCTCCTTTATATCTGCGCTCACGTGTTCCAACACTGCCTGATTACCTTGAGAGACGTTTTAACCGTAACTGCCGCGACTGGCTGGCAGTTATTTCTATTATCTCAGCCATTGTTATCCACATAGGTGTTGCTCTATATACTGCTGCATGGGTATTGCGCGGTATAATGAATATTCCGCCGCATGCCACCATACTCGGAATTGATGCATTAATGTTTTTTATTATCGTACTTGGTGTTCTTACCGGCATTTATACTATGATTGGAGGCCTGCTTGCCGTGGTAATGACGGAAAGCGTTCAGACAATATTACTCCTGGCAGGTGCTATATGTATTACCATAGTTGGTTATATAAAAATTGGCGGGTGGGAGGCTTTAGTTAGTACGCTGCAGATACAGCCTCATCCAATGGCAGGAGTGCCGGATTCCGGTGTTACCTGGGGAACGGGCAACTTCTTAAATATGCTCCGCGGCTCCGATGATCCATCTGGATTACCATGGTATTCTATTTTACTTGGTTATCCTGTTATTGGAATTTGGTATTGGTGCTGCGATCAAACTATTGTTCAGCGTGTTCTTGCAGCAAAAGATGAAAAACATGCAAGACTGGGCCCTTTGTTTTGTGCTTTCCTAAAAATATTACCGGTATTCTTTTTTGTATTACCGGGTGTTATGTGTGTAGCGCTGGTTCAGAATAATTATTTTAATGGTGAGGCTCCAAAAGCTGCCGCTGATACTTATACTTTTATGATAACTCATATGCTGCCGGTCGGCCTTAAAGGACTGATAGCCGCCGCAATGTTAGCTGCTGCAATGCAGACCTGCTCCGCTGCGCTAAATTCCACCGCTACGCTTTTTGCTTATGACATATTTAAACGCTGGCGTCCGGCTACATCCGATCATCGCCTGGTTGTAATTGGAAAGATAACAACTGTTGCTGCAACAATACTTGCAATTATTTTATCTCCTATTTTTGGACATTACAGCACTATTATTGAAGGTCTGAATAAACTGATATCATATATTGCACCCCCAATTACTACTGTTTTTCTTTTTGGCGTATTCTGGAAAAAGGCTTCCGGCAAAGCTGCATATATTACACTTGTTACCGGTGCTGTTCTGGGTCTCATATTATTCCTTCTTGACTGGAATGGAATATACCAGGGGAATTTTATGATGACCGCATTTTATCTTTTGGTTATTTGCAGTCTGCTGTTAATTGCTGCTTCTTTTATTTATCCCGCAGAGCTCAAAGAGGAGGCAAAAATACTTGTATGGGAAAATTGGAGAGAACCTTTAAAAGGTAAAACAAATGGTGTTTTTTTCGGCAACTATAAAGTCATGTCGGGCGTTGTATTTATATCATTTATTGTACTGTATTATTTCTTTAGATAATTAGTATTAGGCTGATAATATCAAAAAGATTTTGCAAAAGGCAGAAAGGTGATTACATATATTAACTCCGGCTGCAGGGGCTTTCTGCAGAATTAAAGCCAAAGGCTCACACCTGGATTTATCGAGGTGCTTTATTTAGTTGTGCAACAGATTATAGGGTAAATCAATCCCCTCTCCTTAATAAGGAGAGGGCAGGGTGAGGTCAACTGCTAAACCGGCAGCCTCTTCTGCATGGGGTTAAAACAGAAAAAATATTTATGCAGTTAAATTATTTTTGTGACAGCCGCTTTATAATTAATGAGACTCAACAGTGCAGGCTTTTATTTCCTTTACAAAGGTGCGGATATGTTCCGGTGTTGTTCCGCAGCACCCGCCTATTATATTAGCCCCGGCTTTAACAAGATCTTTAATTTTCGAACCCATCATTTCTGGTGATTCAGGGAATACTGTTTTGCCACCTTCTATAATAGGAATACCTGCATTTGCATGAACAAGAACAGGCGTAAGGCTGTCAGCTTCTCTAATAGCCTGTACTACTTCAATCATCTGATCAAATCCTATACCGCAGTTTGCTCCAATAATATCGGCACCAGCTTCTTTTACGGCGGCTACCATATCTTCAGGAGATACACCCATCATTGTTCGGTAATAACCATAGACCGTTTTATCATAAGTAAAAGTACATACCACTTCAAGATCAGTAAATTCTTTTGCAGCACGGATTGCCAGGCATGCTTCATCTATGGCAGACATGGTCTCAATGCATACTGCATCTGCTCCCCCTTTTTGTAGGGCCTCAACTTGTATACGGAATCCGTTATAAACTTCTTCTTCAGAAACCTCTTCCATTATCAGTATTGCACCGGATGGCCCGATAGAGCCCAGTACAAAATGATCATCACCTGCTGCTTCGCGTGAAATTGATGCCGCAGCTTCATTTAATTCAAAGGCCCTGTCCTGCAATCCATAATGAGTAAGCCTCACCGGGTGAGCACCAAAGCTATTTGTTAAAATCATATCTGAACCGGCTTCGATATAACTTTTTGCAATGCTTAAAACTTTTTCTCTTTCAGTTACATTCCATATCTCCGGACATTCGCCTATGCCCAGGCCAAGTTTATGGAGAAATGTTCCCCATCCGCCGTCTGATACCAGTATTTTCCCGCTTTCAAGCGCTTTAAGAATAGATCTCATTTATCTCTCAAAAAAATTAATATAATGCGAATTAAATAATTAATTCAGCTTAATTAACTTCGTAAGATTTGCTAAAAAGTACAAGGATTTTCTTGATATATGTTGGGGCATTATCTGTAACAGCTTCATTTTTGTACTATTTTATCCGCTTGATTTTTAAGTTACAAAAATTTTTCTTCCAACTCTTTTTTCAAAACTTCAGCAACTTCTTCGGGATCTCCTTCCCGCTCTTCTTCTTCACTCCATTTCCACTGGCTCAAATAATCCTCTTCAGATGTTAATCTTTGTTCTTTTGCTGACTGGTCTATTTTAGCTGTAAATTTTGATGATAATTCCATTTTAATTTCATCAAAATCATCCCACACTTTTATTTGTGATGGAATATTCTGCCAGTAAAGTACCTGGTATAATGCCATATTTCTCCTGTGGTTACTAATTGATTGGTCTGGCAAAAATAAAACTATTCGAATTAAAACGGAAAATCTTCTTCTATTTTCTGTTCCAGCTTTTCGGCAGTACGCTTTTGGGCAACCAGATGAATTGGATTTCCTTCAACATAAATTGATTTATAAGGTTGTGTGGGACAGGCATATTCACATGCACCGCATCCTGTACAATATTCTTCTTTTACTTCGGGTATGTGAATGTTTTTATAAGGTACCATATTAACTGCTTTAGTAGGGCAGTGTTCCGAACATGCACCGCATGCAGTGTTTTCAGTATGAACTATACAGTTATCTTTTATAAACTTTGCTTTGCCCACCTGTACAGTTTTTTTCTGTGCTGATGTTAAACCTGTAATTGCTCCTGTTGGACATACTTCCGTACATATATTACATTCAAAATTACAGAAAGACGTATGGTAATCCATTGTAGGCTGAAGGAAGCCATATACACCATATTCTGTCAGCGAAGGCTGTAATACCTGTGTAGGGCAGGCACTTATACAAAGATGGCAGGCGGTACACCGTTCATTAAAATATTCAAAGCTTTTTGAGCCCGGGGGTGTTACAGGATATTTTTTATTCTCAGGTACTGTGCTTTTCTTTTTAGGGTTAATCTTTACTTGTGCTAAATTTATTCCGGCTAATGCAAAAACAGAAAACATTGTTTTGGATATAAATCTCCTTTTCCTGATATCAAGAGTTTTATCATTTTCATCTTCCTTTTTAGCGGAGCTGCTTCCTTTTCTCAATGAAAACGTAATTCCATTGGATGGACATACAGTAAAACAATTATAACAGCTTACACACCTGCTGAAATCAACTACTTTATTCGTTTTGTCTATACAGCCGCCTTTACATGTTCTTTCACATAATTTACAGCCTATACAGTCATGCTCTTTAATTGAAATTTTAACAAGGGAGAATTTTGAAAAAAAGCCGAGTAATGTTCCTACAGGGCAAATAATATTGCAGAAAAGCCTTCCATTTTTATACACTAACAAAAATATTGTCAATAAAAAAACTACAGGGTAGATCAGGTTTACTATATCCGCACCTTTTAATTCGTGCGGATAAACAGAGTATATTCCCATTCCCTCAAGCGTGTTGGATACCAGATTATTTATACTTATAAATACCGGCCTTACAAGATTTGTAAATATTTTTCCTGAATTACTGAATGGGTCCAGTAAATTTAACAACAATATAAAACCAAACAGAACGGATATTAAAGTAAGCAGAAGAATTGAATACCTGGCAACGCTGCTTTCTTTTGTATGGTAATAAAATTTTTTCTTCCTGATTTTTTTTATAAAGAAAGATATTATATCCTGCAGAGTACCAAGGGGACAAATACTTGAGCAGTATACCCTTCCAAAGAGGAGTGTTAAAACCAGTATAATGATAAAACCGATTGCAGCAGCACTAAAAACTGTAAAAAATTTAAGTACAGAGGGTACAAACTGGAGGAATGTAACAGAACTGATAAAATCCGGGTTTAAGATGTTTGTAAAATCTATAAAAATAGCTGCTGTTAAAAAAAAGAAGATCAAAGAAACAGCCACTCTGATCTTCTTTAAATATGCTAACTTCATCCCCTTAATAATCCGTTCTTATATCTTTATCCTGTTAATTGATAGCTTACTAAGATCCATAATTCCCAGTTTCATCTGGTCAGCTATTTTAATATGATCAATTGTTTCCGGTTCAACTCCGAAAAGCTTAGCGGCTGCAGCATCTGCTGCAACAATATCAGTGGAAATGATCTGGGAACCCATAAAAAGAACATCTTGTTTTGAAACTCCCCTTGGGCCATATCTTTTTAAAACATTATAAGCATCTATAACATTCAGATCCGGTTTTCTGTAGGTAGTAAAATCTGCAATACACTGATGCAGTCCATTCTGGTGCCAGTAGCCCCTGTCCCACACTACTCCCATCAGGTTTTTCATGCCTATAGTTAATGAAGAAGAAGAGTGGTGTTTAAGGATTGGAACGTTTATAAAAACATCCGAATCAAGAATTAATTCATGAACTTTGGCAGACTTAAGGGTTTTTGCATTTTTGATACTAACTTCATGGTAGTAACTTTCAGAGGCACCGGAAACTACTGTAGCCCCTGCATCCTTAGCTGCTTTTTCAATTCCGCTGCTGGAATAACATCTGGACCAGTTATCGCAGGTATTATCAAAAACAAAAACTTTTTTTGCGCCTGCTTCATAACATCTTTTTATAATGTGGCTTACCAGTTTTGGATTAGTATTTCCCGCTCTTTCCGGTACAACATCCCACCCGATGTTTGGTTTTACTACAACAGTCTGGCCTTTTTTAACAAAAGCTTTTAAACCGCCGAGTGACTGAATGCCTTTATCAAACATTACATCAGGCTCACCCCCTCTTACGGCTGCCAAATCATATTTAGAATCGCCTGAAGATGCAAAGAGATTGGAATAACCTGTTAATCCAAGTGCAGTGGAGGCAATTACACTTGCTTGTACGCTTTTCTTTAAAAAATCCCGTCTTTTCATTTTCCCCTTCCCCGTTAAAGTGGTAAATATTTAAGAATAAAATATATAAAAAAAAATTAATCTGCTTAAAAAATATGACAAATGGCCTTATATTAGTTATATCTGTCCAAAATAATAATTTTGTTTCGCAAATATTGAGATTAGCTATATCTATAAACATAACGTCCCTGACGGGACTTAAAACAGCAATGGATATTACCTAGACATATAGTTACCTGTTTATGGTATAAGTCCTTGTATTCCTGTAATTATTCAATTCCGCAGAGATTAAAATCCCGTAGGGAT
>JAWOJF010000374.1:0-2974 GCA_046481785.1 Ignavibacteriaceae bacterium
AGCTTCGATAATAATTTTCTTTACATTCGTAGCGATTACCTTAGTTATAACATATTGGGCTGCAAAAAAAACCAGGACAACATCTGAGTTCTATGCAGCTGACAGAAACATATCCGGCTTTCAAAACGGCTTAGCATTATCGGGCGATTATATGAGTGCCGCTTCTTTTCTGGGAATAGCAGGAATGGTTTCATTAAAAGGTTATGATGGATTGATTTATTCAATTGGCTTTTTGGTCGGCTGGCCCCTGGTAATGTTTTTAATTGCAGAACCTTTAAGAAATCTCGGCAAGTTTACATTTGCTGATGTAGTGGCGTTCAGACTAAAACAAAAACCTGTAAGAATTGCTTCCTCAGTTGGATCTTTAATGACCATTGTCTTTTACCTCATTGCCCAGATGGTTGGAGCCGGTGCACTGATAAACATTTTATTTGGTCTGCCATATGAACTTGCTGTAGTTATTGTAGGGTTGGTAATGATCTCTTATGTTTTATTCGGGGGAATGCTGGCTACAACCTGGGTGCAGATTATCAAAGCCGTATTACTTTTATCCGGTGCCACGTTTCTGGTGATAATGACTCTTGCAAAATTTGGTATGAATCCGATTTCACTTTTTGAACAGGCAGCTGCAAAATACGGCGATGCTGTTCTTTCACCGGGAGGTTTTGTAACAAATCCATGGGACGCGATTTCACTTGGACTAGCATTAATTTTAGGAACAGCCGGCTTACCTCATATATTAATGAGATTTTTTACAGTTCCGGATGCTAAGCAGGCAAGGAAATCCGTATTTGTTGCTACGGCCCTCATCGGATATTTCTACATTTTAACTTTTATAATTGGTTTCGGTGCAATGGTTCTGGTCGGACAGGATGTTGTGAGTTATTTTGATAAAGGCGGTAATATGGCAGCATTACTGCTGGCGGAATCTGTTGGCGGACAATTTTTTCTTGGATTTATTGCCGCAGTTGCATTTGCAACGATACTTGCTGTGGTTGCAGGGTTAACACTTTCGGGCGCTTCAACATTATCTCATGATCTTTACGTAAATGTTATAAAAAAAGGAAAGACTGACGAAGCCGGTGAAGTAAGAGTCGCCAGAATTTCTACTTTATTTATTGGCGCATTGGCAATAATTCTGGGTCTTACTTTTAAAGGGCAGAACGTAGCCTTTATGGTTGGGCTCGCTTTTGCTATTGCAGCAAGTTCTAACTTCCCGTCTCTGCTGTTATCAATACTCTGGAAAAAATTTACTACCAAAGGTGCAGTAGCAAGTATAATTACCGGGGCAAGCCTGTCTGTATTCCTGATAATATTAAGTCCCACAGTTTGGGTTGATATATTTCACAATGAATCAGCGATCTTCCCGTTAAAAAATCCTGCGCTAATTTCTATGACAGCATCATTTTTAGCCGGATACCTTGTTTCAAAGTTTACAAATGAACCAAGTGCAGAAGAAAAATTCGAAGACGAAAAACTCCGTACTTACCTTGGTGTCGGTGCAGAGTAATTATCAGAGTTTAGAAACCTTCGGGGTTAGCAACAACTGAAAGATGTTGAAACCTCGAAGGTTTAATATTTATAAATCTTACATTGGTAAACATAAACCGAAGGTAAACCGAAATTGAAAAAATTAATATTATTATTTTTCTGCGCCTCATCAATCCTATTTGCCCAAACTGATAAACAATCTTTTGGAATTTCATTTTCAGGTTTTGTAAAAACCGACCTGATGTATGATACACGACAGTCGGTTAGTATAAGAGAAGGACATTTCCTTTTATATCCTCAAAATGAAAATTTTGATGCAAACGGCAGCGATATTAATGATAAAGCATCATTTAATATGCTTTCAATTCAATCAAGACTTAATGGAAAGATAACCGGACCGGATGCAATTGGTGCTAAAACATCCGGGGTTATTGAAGGCGAGTTTTTTGGTCATTCCGATGCAGATATAAACGGATTCAGGCTGCGGCACGCGTTTGTAAAACTTGATTGGGAAAAAACCTCTTTGCTTGTCGGTCAGACCTGGCATCCGCTTTTCATTGCTGAAATATTTCCCGGAGTTGTATCTTTTAACACTGGCGTCCCCTTCCAGCCCTTTTCAAGAAATCCACAGATCAGGTTCACACATTCATTTGATAAATTAAAAATAATTGCCGTTGCGGCAAGTCAGCGTGATTTTGCAAGCAGCGGTCCGAATGGTTTTACAAGCTCATATCTGCGCAATTCTGTTGTACCGAATCTTCATGCACAGGTTCAATTTTCCGGAGACAGTTTCTTTGGCGGAGCGGGAATAGATTTTAAAAAGATCACTCCGCGAATAATAACAAGCGGTAATGTAAAAACTGATAACTCAGTTCCTTCATTAGCTTTTACCGGCTTTACTAAAATTAATATTGAACCGGTTACTTTAAAAATTCAGGGAGTCTATGGCGGTAATCTTGCGGACCAAATAATGCTGGGAGGATATGCGGTCAAATCTCTTGATACTCTTACCGGCATGGAAGATTATACTGTAATAAACTGCTTTTCAATTTGGGGTGATGTGTCTGTCGGTAAAGATATTGAGTATGCTGTTTTTGCAGGCTATACAAAAAGCCTCGGTGCAGAAGATAACTTTTCGGGTGCGTATTACGGGCGTGGAGCTAATATAGAAAATGTTTTTCGTGTTTCTCCAAGAGTGCAGTTTAACTTTAACAAGTTGAGAATCTCAACAGAGCTTGAATATACCTCGGCAGGTTACGGTACACCGAACAACCTTAACAAAGGCAAAATAGAAAACGTAAAAGATCTTACTAACCTGCGAATACTTGGTGCAGTTTATTTATTCTTTTGATTAACGAAAAAATATTGATCAAAAATAAAAACTAAACGGACACCTTAATAGATTTGTTTCAGACAAAGAACGTATAGAATCAGCGAAGAGCTAATACTTCTTTTTCCGGGAACATATATTCAATTAACACTT
>JAWOJF010000376.1:0-13668 GCA_046481785.1 Ignavibacteriaceae bacterium
CCTGAACTGAATCAACAAGTGCACCAAGTATAGTATTCTCGCCGTTAAGGTTTACTTCAACTACAACTATACATGTATTTACTGTAGTTTCGGTTTTTTCAAGATCAAACTTCAGGCGCATATCCACAACGGGTACAACGCTTCCCCTGAGATTTATTACTCCGCACATAAAGTCTGGTGTCTGAGGTACCTTGGTAATTTTTATGTAGTCAAGTATTTCTCTTACCTGGGCTACATCAACTCCAAAAATTTCCTCGGCAAGTTTAAAAGTAAGGTACTGCCTTACTTCTGTTATTGAGGTATTCATTTATTTTTCCTTTTTATTAATTAAAAACGTTCAAAATCTTTTGTTACAGAATCACCCTGTGAAAGTTCAAGAGCAATTCCATGGTTTCCGTTTTTCGGATTTACCGGCTTAAAAGCAGGCTTCTTCTGATAAACGGTTTTAGTTTTTTCTGAAGCTTCGGGTGTACTTTTCTTTTTTAGAGTTTCAGTACTATCGAGTTTAAATGCAGAAATAATCTGCTGAAGCTGTTCTGCCTGCCCGGTTAATTCTTCAGCAGTAGATGCCATTTCCTCAGATGCAGATGCATTCTGCTGTATCACAAGGTTAAGCTGCTGTATTGCACTGTTTATCTGCTCTGAGCCGCCGTTCTGCTCATTTGATGCTGCTGTAATTTCCTGAACCAGCTCAGATGTCTTTTGTATATCAGGAACCATTTTAACCAGCATATCACCTGCTTTTTCAGCTATTTGAACACTGGAAGAAGACAACTGGCTTATTTCACCGGCGGCTACCTGACTGCGTTCTGCAAGTTTTCTTACTTCGGAAGCAACTACGGCAAAACCTTTTCCATGTTCACCTGCACGGGCAGCCTCAATTGCTGCATTAAGTGCAAGCAGGTTTGTCTGACGTGCTATTTCTTCAATAATTGAAATCTTACCTGCTATTGATTTCATGGCATTAACTGTCTCAACAACTGCTTTTCCGCCCTGGGATGCATCATCGGCAGATTTCTGTGCAATCTTTTCAGTAAGAATAGCATTCTCTGCATTCTGTTTAATATTAGAGCTCATCTGTTCCATTGAAGAAGAGGCTTCTTCGGCAGCAGCAGCCTGTTCTGTTGCTCCCTGTGAAAGCTGTTCAGAATTTGCACTTAGTTCCTGGCTTCCTGATGCCACATTGTCTGCGGCTGCTTTTACATTTTCAACAAAATCTGTAAGATTACTTACCATTCTCTTAAGACTTTTACCCAGTACGTCTGCATCTGATTTTATACGAACCTTAACACGCAAATCTCCTTCAGCTATTCTGTCTGCTGATTCAGCCTGTTCTTTCATATTTTCAATCATGGCGACAAAACTTTTACCAAGAATATCATCATTTGATTTTACATCTACTTTAACACTAAGGTCACCCACAGCAAGTTTATCGGCGGCATAAGCACGTTCCCTGGTGTTTTCAATCATTTTCTGAAATGATTTTGTAAGCATACCAACTTCGTCCTTATAAGTTGAAGTAACTGCAACATCAGTACTTCCAAGAGCAAGTTTTTCTGATGCCTTGGTAAGATCAATAATAGGATTACTTATAATTCTTGAAATGAGGATACCGAGGCCTAATGCACCGGTTATTCCAATTACTATTAAAATTAACATTTGTGTGCGGGCAGATCCTGCACTTGCAGTATTTGCCAGCTTAATTTCTTCTGCTGCAGTTGAATTGAGGTCTATCAGCATCTGCAGATGATCCTGTGCATTTTGATAGTTAATTTGTGCACTCTTTATCGAGGATGCTAAAAGATTAGCATTGTTTGAATTAAGAGCATCAACAATTAAGTCAGCATTTTTTTTGTATTGATTCCACTCATCAATAAATAAAGAAAAGTGTTCTTTTTCTTTTCCACTGAAAACGGAATTATCAAACCCTCCCACAAGCTTGTCTACTCCCTGAACATGAATTTTAAATTGTGAAAGGTAGGATTGTTTCACCGCTCTGTCTTCAACAAAGATTGCATAAACAAGATTTATTCTGACCTTTAAAAATTCACCATTTGTATAACCCAGGTTTTTTATGGGTATTACCTTATTGGTATAAAGCACTTCATTATTGTCATTTATTGATGTAAGACTTGAGTAACCGATAACCCCAATAATACCTGCTATTATCGCCACGGTTATAAAACCGGATAACAGTTTTTTTTGTAACTTAAGATTATAGAACCAGTTCATAGAAAACCCCTATATTATTATTAGAAATTAAAAGATCAGACTTTTCTTGTTAATTCTATCTTAATCCGGAACTGGTATTCCGACTTAAGTGCGCCCCATTAGAAATTAAACTTTTATATGATAGCTCAGAAAAACTGAGCTATCATACAATACTATTTATTAAAAGCTTTCAAAATCCTTATCGGCCGAATCGCCATTTTTGCCCAGGCTTAAAACAGCACCGGGTTTTTCCTGTTTAAAGCTGATTGCTTTATGAGAAACTGCGGTTTTTCTGCTTAAGTCTGTTTTTGTTTTTATGCTTCTTCTCTCTTTTTGAGCATTCGAATCCAGTTTAAAGAAGCTAACAGTCTCCTGAAGCTGTTCTGACTGGCTGGTTAATTCTTCGGCAGTAGATGCCATTTCTTCAGATGCGGAAGCATTTTGCTGAATAATCTGATTTAATTGCTGAATAGCCGAGTTTATCTGTTCAGAACCAGTATTCTGCTCATTGCTTGCAGCAGAAATCTCCTGTACCAGTTCAGAAGTTTTTTGAATATCCGGCACTAACCTTGATAGCATTTCTCCTGCCTTTTCTGCAACCTGCACACTAGAAGCAGAAAGTTTGCTTATTTCGCCCGCTGCTGTCTGGCTTCTTTCTGCAAGTTTTCTTACTTCTGAAGCTACAACGGCAAATCCCTTACCATGTTCACCTGCACGGGCTGCCTCAATGGCTGCATTTAGTGCAAGAAGGTTTGTCTGCCGGGCTATTTCTTCAATTATGGATATTCTACTTGCTATATCTTTCATAGCGGCAACAGTTTCTATTACTGCTTTTCCGCCTTCTCTTGCATCATCTGCAGATTTAAGTGCAATCTTTTCAGTCTGCTGAGAGTTATCAGCATTCTGTTTTATATTAGAGCTCATCTGCTCCATTGACGAAGATGCTTCTTCAGCAGCGGCTGCCTGCTCTGTTGCTCCCTGTGAAAGCTGTTCTGAACTTGAGCTTAATTCCTGGCTTCCTGCAGCTACATTTTCTGCGGCTGATTTTACATTTTCAACTACATCTTTCAGTTTTTCAATCATCCTGGTAAGACTTTTACCAAGTGTATCTTCTTCAGATTTAATATTTATCTTAACAGTAAGATCACCTTCAGCCAGTTTATCGGCAGCTAAGGCCTGTTCTTTAGTATTTGCTATCATTTTCTGAAATGATTTGGCAAGAAGGCCTATTTCATCTTGTGTATCAATATCTACAGCCACATCAATATTACCCACTGACAGCTTTTCGGCTACTGCGGTAAGGTTAATTACAGGTTTACTGATAAGCCTTGAAATGAATATCCCTAATACCATGGCTATAAAAACTCCCACTGAAATGAAAATTATCATCAATGTTTTTGCAGATGAAGCACTTGCAGTATTGTTAATTTTTATTTCCTCAGCTATCCTTGAGTTTACATTTACAATATTGTTAAGATAAACCTGGGCATCATTATAATTTGATGCGGCAGATAATCTTGAAGAGGCCATAAGTGCTGCATTATTAGTAATAATTGCAGTACTTAGTTCTTCTGCATCCTTCTTATAGTTATTCCATGAAAGCATAAATTTGGAAAGATTATCTTTTTCTTCATCCGTTAAATTTGTTTTGGAGTATTTATCAAAAAGCTGATCAACTACCGCCGAACGATTTTTGCTGTCTTTAAGATAATCTTCCTTTTTTCCCCTTTCATCAACTACCATAGCGTATAAAAGATTCACCCGGACCATCAAAAAGGCTTCAGATGCTGTTCCTAAATCTTTTATAGGGATAACCCTGTTGTTGTAAAGGTCTTCATTATTTTCGTCAATACTTGTAAGACTTGAATAGCCGATTAAGCCGATTAATGCGGCTATAACAGCTATCAGTATAAAACTGCTAATAAGCTTTTTACTAAGCTTAAGATTGTTGAACCATTTCATAAGGCCCCGATTATTTTATTATTATTATTTTAATTAGTTACTTAAGTAATAACTCTTCTTCTTTTACTTCACTGAAAACCAGTTTGGGTACATCTATAATTAATGCTACCGTACCATCACCAAGCACTGTGGCACCAGACATCATTTCAATATTTTTATAGTATTTCCCAAGTGACTTTATTACCGTCTGGTGTTCTCCGATTATTTCGTCAACAACCAGCCCAATTTTAAAATTAGTATCATTTATTACCACAACCTGTTCAATTTCAGGCGAGTTGTTATGTATGCTGAACTTTTTTCTTAATGGTATAAAAGGGACAATTTCATTTCTTACATTCAGCAGATTTCTTCCATTTGTTTTTTTCTTAGTTTCAGCAGTCAGTTCAATACACTCCTCTACAAAGGATAAGGGTATTACAAAATAATCTTTATCTATACGGACTATGAGCCCTTCGATTATTGCAAGTGTAAGGGGAAGCTTAAGAATAATTGTTGTTCCTTCGCCTGGCTGACTTTCTACTTCTACAGTACCTCTAAGAGCCTCAACCGCATTTTTAACAACATCCATCCCCACTCCTCTGCCTGATACATTGGTAACGGTTTTAGCGGTAGAAAAACCGGCTTTAAAAATCAAATTGTAAATTTCTTTATCTTTTAATTCGCTCTCAGGGGGTATTATTTCTCTTTCTATTGCTTTTTGCAGGATAGCTTTCTTATCAAGCCCCGAACCATTATCCCTTATCTTAATAATAACGTGGGTTCCTGAATGCATTGCCGAAAGAAAAACTTTACCGCACCCTTCCTTTTTCTTTTTCAATCTTTCTTCAGGTGTTTCAATTCCATGGTCTATGCAATTTCTTATAATATGTATAAGGGGATCATTCAGCTTTTCAATAACATTCTTATCAAGTTCAGTTTCCCCGCCCTCGGCTACTAGTTCCACTTCCTTACCAAGTTCTTTGGATAAATCTCTTAACAGCCTGCTAAATTTGCTGAATGTTGACCCTATGGGAAGCATACGGATACTGAGAGCATTATCCCGTAATTCCCAGGTTAACCTTTCCACATCTTCAGAAACAGAATTTAATTCACCACCGGTATCTTTACCGGCTAACTGTGCCAGCCGTGCCTGTACAGTAACCAGTTCACCAACAAGGTTAACCAAAAGGTCAAGTTTATCGGAACTTACCCGTATACTTGAAACACTTTCTGCGCTGGAAGATTTAGTTTTATCTTTTTTCTCTTTTTCAATGGAATTACCGGCTTTTTGGGTTGAAGTATTTTTTTGAAATGTGCCATTTACCTTACTAATATTTTTTTGGGCTAAATATGCAGCGTAATATCCTGCATCCCCTTTCAGGTCTCCTTTATCAATAATCTCAATACTGATCTTGCAGTCATCTTCAACAAAAATGAAAACATCCTTAATTGAGTTCAGGTCTTTTGCAGTTGATAAAAATATATTCCAATAGGTATAAAATTTTTCGGGATCCATTTCATTAAGCAGTGGTATTTTTTCTGCTGCAGGCAGAATTATAGAATCACCCAATTCAGATAATTCATTTAACAGGCCGGTGGGGCGGGTACCTTTCAAAAAAAGATCTTCAGCCGGTTCAAACACTATATGGTAAATATTTTTTGTTCCGTCAGTATCTTCTATATTGTTAATCTTTTCCACTTTTACATTTTGTTTATCAGCAGGTACACATCCCTTAAAGAAGGTAAGGATACTTTTAACATTTTCATCTTCATTTAATTCTTTAGTGTTGCTTTTAATCATTATCAGAAGCTCATCGCAGCCTTTTAATGTATAATCTATTATATCATTGTTAACGCTTAACTCTTTGTTTCTTATTTTATCATAAACCGTTTCAATATCATGAACAAAAGAAGCAACATTATCAAAGCCAAACATTCCGCCTGAACCTTTAAGAGTATGCAGAGAGCGGAAAACTTTGCCGATTAAATCATCATCATCGGGCCGGGATTCAAGATCAATTAAAGATTTCTCGAGAACGTCAAGTAATTCAAACGCTTCCTGTTTAAAAGCCTCAATATGTTTATCTTTCATCCTAATACCTTTTTAACCACGGCCAATAGTTGTTCCTGCTGAAAAGGTTTTACTATCCAGCCGGTTGCCCCGGCATTTTTCCCCTCAGCTTTTTTTTCAGCTTGTGATTCGGTTGTTAACATAATAATTGGAATAAATTTAGTTGTTTGGTTTTGCCTTACTTTTTTAATAAGAGTAATTCCGTCCATATTCGGCATATTTAAATCTGTTATAAGCATGTTAATCGAAACGCTGCCCAGCTTTTGAGAAGCATCCTGACCGTCAACCGCTTCTACTACTTCATAACCAGCTTCACGCAGTGTAAAACTGACCATCTGCCGGATACTTGAAGAGTCATCGACTGTCATTATAGTTTTTGGCATTTGTCTATCCTTTTATTGTTGAACCTTAGAAAAACTTTGTATTACTAAAGCCCGATTCTTTAACTAAATCTTTAAAAGCTTCGGAGTCATTTCCCCGCAGAAATAACTTTTTGCCAGATGCTTCAGCAGTTTTAACAGCCGAGCATAATAACTGCAAATAGGAAAAATCATATTCTTTTGCATTAGTATGATCCAGTGAGATAGAATCTGATTTTTCGAATGCCTCCAGGAACAATGATTTTACATCCTTTAAATTCTCAATGGTTAATTCGCCATCAAGAATTAATGTTAATATATGATTCATTTCATCGTATTGAAATTTCGACATCTGTTAGCCTCCAATGCTATTTTTATGTTCGGACAATATTGAATTAAAATAGTTCAACATTATCTCCAAACTCACCGTTGTTTTCTTTGCCGGATTGACCGGCTTTTGCTCCATCATTTTTTGTTCCGGATGAAACCTCTTTATGAATATCCCTCTGAATCTGCATTGTATAATCTTTACCGATTTTATTCATCATTTTTTCATCTGTGCAGGATACACCTGCACGCTCTTCGCACATTGCAGTTATTGTATTCAGATTGTTAATCATTTCATCTATCTCATCTTTAATTTTCAAATAACTTTTAAGAGATTTGATAGATGCCCCGACATCCTGTTTCAGGTTAACAGCAGACCTGGTTATATTTAGCAATCCGCGCGCTGCCTGTTCAGCAATACTATTTAATGAATTAAATGCATTCTTAATTTCCTCCGGGAAATCTGTTAGTTTAGTGCTGTTATGGTCCTGGTTTTCCGTTGATTGAAGTTGATTTGAAACTTCTTTTGTTTTTAACAGAATTTCTATAACAGAATTTGTATGAGTGCTGGAGTCAGACGAAAGCCTCTGAATTGCACCTGCCAAAACACTAAGGCTTGCTCCCTCAAGGCCAGTGTGTGCGGCTTTAATATTAGCATTAAGCGAAAGCAGTTCTATTTCTGATCCAATATCATTTATCTCGTTAATAAAATTTGAAAGCTCATCTATAGTTGAAATAACATTACCTACGGAAACGGAAAAATGATTCTTAACATTTTCGCTGCTGCCAAGTATGGTAATTATGTTATCAAGCCCGTTTTTTACTTCATGTATAAAAGAACCGCAGCCGCCATCTCCGCATTTAAGGAGAGTTTCGATATCTGAAATTACCCCTGATATATTTTCATTTATCTCTTCCAGGCCCGATATAATTTTACTGACAGCATTTATTAATTGATCTTTTGAATTTTTTAACTGGGCTGCCTGCAGCCTGGATGTACTGTGCATGGAAACATATAATTCTTCATCGGTCTTAAAAGCATTTATTTTATCATTACTACTTATATTATTAATCTGTTCTTTAATTATTTTATAAACATGCTCCATTTGCTGATGCGTTATATCATGGAACTGCACCGCAGATACAAGTGAGCCGGTATGACGGTTTATATCCTCTATTTTACTGTGAACTGAATACGCCTTTGATGCACTTAATTCATATTCACCCGATAAAGAATCAAGGCTAAGCCTGGTGTTTTGAAAAATATTTTTAGAATTTTCTTCCTGATGAGAGTTTATTTCAATTATTTGATTTCTTACTTCCGATGTAACTGCCTGTAAAACTTTCGCCTTCTCCTTAAATCCGTTCGATTGTTTTGATATCAGTTCAGAAAGTTTATGAATATCATCGGCAAGATGACGGAATCCTTTGTCATCGTTTCCAAGGCGGGAGCTTTCAATTTTTATGGAAATACTCTGCATTTCGAGGTGTCTGCAAACTTTATTAAAACCGGATACCCCTTCAGCAGATTTTTTAAGAAGAAGTATAATTTCTCTTAAGGAGTTTTCACTTTCTTTAAAATTAGTACCCGACCCGGATAAATAATTAAATATAGAGTCGAAAACTGATTTTAGTTTTTCAATTCCAGTTCTATAATTATCGGAAGTCAGAAGATCAGTTATATTGACAGCAGTTCCTGTTATCTCTTTCGATCTTTTATAAAACTGCTCAAGTTGAGAACTGAAACTGATAAATTGTTCATCAGAAATTATAAAAATAGTTTCCAAACGTTGAATAGCTTTTTCAAAGCCGCTAATCCACTCAGAATTATCTATATATTGACGGTCTTTGTATCCTGTATGCAATTTATGGAAGTCCCCTGCACTTAAAACTTTTAGAAATAGTTATTAATTAGTCCGGAAAGACTAATAGACGCCCCCCATATAATCGGCAGGATTCATGTAATGTTTAGTTAAAAAAGTTTAAGGGGCTTGTCTTAAAGAGAAGAATGAGAAGAATGAGAAGAATGAGCACAATCTACCAGGAAAAGTCAATAAACAGGTTAATCTTTCAAATAAAGTTGAAGGGATTTATGAATCTGCTCAACAGGCATCTGTTCGCCGGTCCATAATTCAAATGATTTAGCAGCCTGGTATACCAGCATTTTTAAACCATCAAGAGTAATTGCTCCCTGCGAGGAAGCCAGGTCCAGCAGCCTGGTTCTTGGCGGATTATAAACAAGATCGAAAACTACCTGGCCTTTAACAAATGAATCAGCTAAAGAGGTAATTACATCATCAGATTCCGGAAACATTCCAACAGAGGTGGCATTTACAATTAGTTTGGAATCTTTAAAAATATCCACAAGGTCCGGCGGGAATAATTCTCTTGTTTTAAAGGCATCAAACTTCATTTTATCAATAAAATAGCTTTTTAAAGCCTCGGCTCTTTGTTCAGTTCTGTTTACCAGGAATATCTTTTTGGGTTTAAAGTGCCTTATTAACGAATAAATTACAGCACGGGCAGCGCCTCCGGCACCCACCACAGCAACATTATTTCCTGAAATATCGTCTTTATAAGGAAGCAGCGTTTCCAGAATTCCATTCACATCGGTATTATATCCGTTAAGCTTGCCCATCTCGTTAACAACTGTATTAACCGAGCCGATTATTGAGGCTTCTTCAGAAACATCATTCATGTGAGACAGGATGTTCTCTTTGTGCGGGATAGTAACATTAAATCCTTTTATACCAAGAGCTATCATTCCCCTTAATGCATTCTTAAGGTTTGATGCCGGAACATCAAAAGGCAAATATATATAATCAAGTTTTTTTATCTCAATGGTAACATTATGAATATACGGAGAATAAGTATGCTTAATCGGATGGCCTATTAAACCAATCAATTGAGTATTAAGATGAAACGAATCTTTCATTTATAACTTTTTTTTAAAGGGAAAATTATAGTATCAATATTACAATAAAGATATAAAAAATTTAATTAAGGTTAAAACCAGGTAGTTTCAGCATTAAAAATACGCCGTTATTAAAGTTCACCTAAAAGTTTTTTGAACAGCCTTGATGACTTTATCTCAGGATATTCTTTTGCAAATTCATTACGGATTGCCGGATCAATAACAAATGCATCTTTCAGGCAGTCTACTGCTTCCTGTGTACGGCTTAAAATAAAATTTATCTTAGCTTTACTATAAAACAATGATGCATCAGAAGGATGAATTTTAATACATTCATCAAAAGCTTTTAAAGCTTCCAGCCAATCCCCCATCTCATAATAAGTTTCTGCCAGGTGAAACCAGATATCAAAATTAGCAGGCTCTATTTTTAAAGCTGCTGTATAACTATTTACCGCTTCCTGAAGCTTACCAAGTGAATACTCAAGATCTGCTTTTGCATACCATGCATCAGCATTATCCTGGGATAAAGTAATAGCCTTATTAAAATCTTTAAGAGCAAGGTGAAACTTACCGACAGAATCATAACAATATCCTCTTGCAAGGTAAGCTTCATAATAATCTTCATTTATTTTGACAGCTTCAGAGTAATATTTAATAGCGCTGGCAATATCTCCCAGTTCTTCAAAAATATTTGCAATATTATAACATGATGCTTCATCAGTGTTATCAAGTTCATAAGATCTTTTAAAACACTCTATAGCCTGCTGAAATCTGCCAATATCTGCAAGAGCATTCCCTTTGTTAAACCAGGCACTCGGGAAATCATCCCTAATTGCAATTGCCAGATCATAACTATCAATTGCAGTTTCAAGCTTATTCATTTTACCAAGAACAATTCCCCTGTTATACCAGCCATTTGCACTGTAGGGCTCGGTATCCAGATACTTATCATATGACCCAAGTGCCTCATTCAGGCGGTTTAAGGTTTCATAACAAAATCCAAGTTCATAATATGCTTCTGCAAACCCGGGGTCAATTTCAATTGCCTTTAAAAAATATAAAACAGCATCGTTAAGTTTTTCCTGGTGCTGACATAAAATGCCAAGACTAAAATAGGCTTCCTCGTTGTTAGGATCAGTTAGAAGAGCTGTTTCCAGTGATTCACGGGCCTGCAGGAAAAGCCCCAGGTTTTCCTCTGTAGCTGCTTTATCCACAAGAGTTTCAGAATCACCGGGGTTTAAAGAAAGCGCCCTGTTATATGATTTTAAAGCCTCTTCATAAAAATGTAATCCGTTAAGGAATACCCCTTTTTTAAGCCAATATTCTGAATTATAGGGAGCTATATCTATTAACAGATTAACAAAATAAAGACCATCATCGTTTTTTTCACTATCTAAACACAACTGAATTACATCTTCAATTGCATCCATACAGTTGTATATGCTTCCGGTTTCAACTAAGTTTTTTATCTTTTTAATTTCCTCATCTACATTGGTTTTCTGCGTATCGTATTCATCATCGTAGTTAAATTCAGGTTCAAAAAAGGACATCAGCGGCTACTCCTATAGGAATGAAATAAGTAAAAAAAATCTATTACTAATCTAATATAAAATCAAGTTGATTTTAAGGGAAGAATTATTATATCCAGCCGCATAAATATCGAAAGCACCAAAAACGCTCCAAAACGCACTTTATTGCGCTATATTTATCAATAATTGATAAAATTATATTACCAACTTGTTCTCTCAGGCACTTTTTAATACAGAAGTTACCTTTTCGGCCGCATTTTTCAGGTTTTGAGCAACTTCAAAATTCAATCCTGATTGATTTAGCAATTCTGCCGCCTCTTTGGCGTTAGTTCCTTCAAGCCTTACCACAATTGGTACATGAATATCCATTTCCTTTGCGGCATCAATTACCCCCTGGGCAACACGGTCGCATCGTACAATACCGCCAAAGATGTTTATCAAAATAGCTTTTACATTAGGATCAGACAGAATTATTTTGAATCCATTGGCTACAGTAGTTTTATTTGCACCGCCCCCTACATCAAGAAAGTTTGCCGGTTCGCCGCCGGCAAGTTTTATAATATCCATTGTTGCCATTGCAAGCCCGGCACCATTAACCATACAGCCTACATTGCCGTCCAGTTTAATATAATTCAGATTATGTTTTGAAGCTTCTATTTCAAGAGGGTCTTCTTCAAAAAGGTCCCGGTACTCCTGTATATCGGGGTGCCTGAACAAGGCATTATCATCAAAATTTACCTTAGCATCCAGGGCTACAATTTTCTGATCATTTGTAATAACCAAAGGATTGATCTCAAGAAGTGAAGCATCAGTTTCTACATAAGCTTTATATAATTTTGATAGGAATTTAATAAAATCCTTAAAGGCATTTCCTTCAAGGCCAAGAGAAAAAGCGAGCTTCCTTGCCTGGTATGCCTGTAAACCCACTGCCGGGTCAACCCACTCCTTAATTATCTTTTCCGGAGTTTCTTCGGCTACCTTTTCTATCTCCACTCCTCCTTCGGTTGATGCCATAATAACATTTTTAGATACTGAACGGTCAAGGAGAATAGAAAGGTATAGCTCTTTGCTGTAATCAAGTCCCTCAGTTATAAAAAGTGTTTTAACAATCTTTCCTTCGGGGCCGGTTTGGTGGGTAACCAGTAAATTCCCAAGCATCTTACCGGCTAATTCCTTTGCCTTTTCTGCAGATGTTGTAAATTTAACTCCGCCTTCAAGAACCAATTCTTCCCTGTTCTTAGGGTTATATAATTTCCCTTTACCCCTGCCCCCTGCATGTATCTGGGATTTAACCACAAACTGGTTAATTCCGCGGGACTGAAGCTGCTGAATTGCATTATCAAATTCAGAAATATCCTTTATAGCAATGCCATCCTGCACCGGAACATTATATTTTTTTAAAACTTCTTTTGCCTGATATTCATGTATTTTCATTTTATAATCCTTCTTTAAATTCTTTTCAGAACAATTTATTACTGCAGCCTGGTTTTAATTACTTCAGGATTTCTTCTTGAATGGAAAACTGCAAGAATGAAGATCGTATTTTTTAATATTTCAAAAACTATAAAAGGAAATCTTTTTACAACTTTTTTTCTGAAGTGTCCGAACTCAATAGGATAAAGTTCAGGATTCCTCTCAATCTTTTGAACTGCCTCATCAATACAACGAATAAACTCTATATCCAAACCTTTTTGTTGAATAGCATACCAGCCAACAGCTTCTCTAAATTCATTTTCAGCTTCAGGATGAAAAATGATTGAATTCATCACTGTTTGCCTAAAAACTCATTTTTAATTTCTTCCCAACTTCTTCCCATTGAAGGATCATTGTGAAAATCCTTGCTCCTTTTTTCAACAGCTTCTTTTTGCTTTTCTGATAACTCAAAAGAAAGTTCCTCATTGGCAATACTATCCCAGATTTCTTCCACAAGCAGTATTTTCTCAGAAATGCTTAAACTATTTATTTGTTTCCTAATATCTTCCATAATAATCTTCCTGATTTTCAAGTCTAAGTTTTTTGGAATAAACATATTTATAAAGAATTTTTACTCATTTCTCACTCATAAATGGATATCTCCAGTCTTTCGGCGGATCAAACGTTTCTTTAATTGTTCTTGCTGTCATCCAGCGCATTAAGTTCATACCGCTGCCTGCTTTGTCATTTGTACCGGAAGCCCTGCCGCCCCCAAAAGGCTGCTGACCTACTACTGCGGCTGTTGGTTTGTCATTAATATAAAAGTTACCAGCAGTATTCCTAAGCCTGTTGGACATTTTAACAATCATGTCCCTGTCTTTTGCCCATACTGCACCGGTTAAT
>JAWOJF010000381.1:0-21103 GCA_046481785.1 Ignavibacteriaceae bacterium
TCTTTTGATGCTGTTACCTTTAGCTCACTGCCGTCAAACTGTTCCTTAAGTAACTGAATATTTTTTACAGGAATAACAACCGAGGATTCAACATAACGTGAGGTCATATTCTGTATAATAATCATAACTTCTTTTCCGGCAGTTAAAACATCGGTTCTTACTTTTCCGGTACCGGCTGATGATGGTTTGTCTATCTCCGAGGTATATTCAATAAGACTTGCAATCAGGTCTTCATTTGCCTCATTGCCTGAGCCTATAACCGGCAGCCCGATGTATGAACCAATCAGTACAGCTTTACCTTTGCCGTAATTGGAGACAGTAACAGCAGCTTCCCCTGTATCAAATTCTGCAATAACCTCTGCACCTTCAGGTATTAAGGTTTCTTTAACAATGGTTCCTCTTATTTCATCACCGGAATGAATGTAATTCAGATCCTTTTTAATAATTATCCTAACACCGGCTTCATCAGAAAAAATATTTTTAGAAGTTAAATACTCAGTGGCTGCTGCGCCTGTTATTTTTTCATTCTTCCTTTTATACTGGGTATCCTTCGTAATGCCGATTCTTGTTACAACTCCTTTGTTAGCAGGTTCAACAACTCCCTGCCTTGCCTTAAATATTCTATGAAGACCATAGCCGGGTACAATTTTCTCATGGTGTCCATGTTCAATATTCCAGCCGGCAAAATAACTTTCACCAATAAGTGTCCCGCCGGCCTTTACCCATTTTTCAAGTGCAGTGCAGATTTTTTTGCTTAGTACATACGGAAACGGAACTACCAAAACTTTATATTTATCTAGAATCCCCTTTTCAATTTCTACAGGGTGAATAAAATCAATTGGATAGCTATAATTATATAATGCAGAATGGTACCCTGTTAATGAATTGGTTGCAGTTTTTTCGTTACCGGTAGATGCCCATGCAAATACCTGGTTCTCCGGATTATAAAGAATTGCAACCTCTGCTTTTGAAGGTTTTGCTTTCATTAAAAAGCGGGAATTCTTTTGCAAAATTTTCCCAACTTTAGAAAATGATTTTAACCATGGTGTTTCAGTGCCGTCAAGATAAGTCAATCCCCACGTGGGTGCTTCCCGTCCCAGTATCTCGGGCCTGTACTGCCAGAAAATAAATCCTTTCAGATTTCCGGCAACGCCTCTGAATATTAATCTTTTTACATCATTCTCATCTATATACTTAGGCATATCTAAGGTATAACCCATAAGCATAAGCATCTCGGCAGAAATAACCGGTTTATCTTTTGCACATGACCGGAGAATATCGATCATCATAGCATCATCCATTTGTGTAAAGCCGTGAAGATCACCATATTGCCCAACATTCCATGGGTCACTTGCAGTAGATGTTACGGGAAATCCCTGAATAAACACATGATGACACATTAAAGGATGTTTTCCCCTGTCAACGTCACGGGCTGTTTCAAATCTTCTTTTAACATTTTCGCCAATTGTGTATACAAAGAACATCCGCCAATCAATAATATCGTTAAACGTATTACGGGTTTTAGGAAGTTCTGCCTGGTCAAATGATGTATAATTCCTGTTCCATGATTCATTAAGTTTATCCAGACTCTTATACTTTGATTTAAGCCAGCCTCTGAATTTTCTTTTACAATTATCACAGTAACACAACATATCATTTATTTTTTCGGCATCGTCTGCATAAGCACGCATCTCTGCCATACTGCTTGTAAGTTCAGGCTCACTTCCAACATTCCATATTTCAAGTGCCGGATGATCTTTATATCTCTCAACAGAGGCTTTTAAAAATTCAAAAAAATGTTCAATTACTCCGTCATGATTAAAGCAGTAACCCAGGCCGCCTATCTGCCTGTGAGGCTGTGTTTGAGGGCCAATAACTTTACCGCCAAGTGTTATCATTGAAGCATCGGGATATTTTTCATATATCCATGCCGGCGCTACATCAAAAATCGTGTTTAGCATAACTTTAAGTTTATACTTCTTTGCAAGATCCATCAGTTTATCAATATCATCGAAATAGTACACACCTTCTGCCGGATTATTCCACCGCCATTGAATCCAGAACTTCACTGTATTAAAGCCGGAAGCAGCCATATTTTTTAAATCTGTTTCCCAGTCACCTTTATGCGGTGAAGGAGCACGGTAATATTGTGAGCCAAACGGAAAGTAATTTTCTGATAAAAGTTTTTGCATAGTGTTATAAGTTTATTCCATTAATTAACAGTCAAATTTTCATTACTCTTCCGTAATGATTAGATTTTCATATAGTTAAAGATGACATCTTTCAAAAAGATGTCATCTTTTTTGGTTCTAGTGTTACTGAATAACAAATTGTGAAAGGTGCCTGTAACCAAGCTGCAGGCCTTTTTTCACTTTTTCTTCAGATCCTTCAAATACAGGGTCTTCATGTTCTATAGATAAAACATAGTCGTATTTATATTCCTGCAGGGTTGTAATAAATTTCATCCAGTTAATATCACCCATACCCGGCATACGGTATCTCCACCAGCCGGATTTCCATGGAACGGGGTCTATTTGACGTCCGAATAATCCATACTCATATTGCCCTGCATCTAGTATCTCTGTGTCCTTTGCATGAGCATGAAATATTTTTGGAGCGAAATCCTTTATAACCTGGATATAATCTATACCAAGCCAGTACAAATGTGATGGGTCAAGGTTTAATCCAAAATTCCTGGAAGGAACTTCATTAAACATTGCTGCCCACAATTCAGGTGAATATGCAAAGTTTCCGGGGTGACCAAATTTAACCCAGTTTTCCATGGGACAATTCTCGATCATTATTTTAACATTCCGGTCTTCTGCGTATTTTAATAATTCTCTGAACACTTTCCCGATTTCTTTCATGTTTTCAGTCGGTGTTTTATCCGGACGGCTGCCGACAAAAGTTCCTACAAGTTTAACACCAAGCAGACTTGCAGTATCTATTACCTTTTTAAGATGCTTATGATAGCTGTTTCTCTTTTTTTTATCGGGGTGAAGATTGTTATCATAATACGCCAGTGAAGATATAATCATATTATACTTACCGAATAAATCTTTTATCCTTGCTGCATCATCTTTTGTAAAATTAGCTGCATCTATTTGCCTTGCCTGGTAATCCCGGGATGATTTAACAGGCCATGCAGCAAGTTCTAATGATTGAAAACCCTGCTGAGATGACCACTTCACAAGGTCTTCAAGTTTAACTTTTGGAAGACATGCTGTTAAAAAACCTAATTTCATTATTACTCCTTAACTCTTAACTGTAAATATTTGTATTATCATTGTTTGTCCTGCGGATTTGCAATTACAAAACAGAGTTATTTTACATCAACCCATTTTTGTGATTCATTACTTTCCAGTATTGCTTCTACAATCCTGTTTTCCCAATCACCATCTTCAAAAGTGGGAAAATCTGTCTTATCTTTCTGCGGATCTTTACCGGTTCTTATAAAATCATATACATTGATGAATAAATTTTTTGGCCCGTCGGGATAACCTTCCGGATGCCCGCCGGGGTAATGGGCATATTTTCTTGCTTCCTCATAAATCAGAGAAGGATCCTTAATGATTACCTCATTCCCCTTTTCCCTATGGCCTACCCACAACTGGTTCGGTTCTTCCTGGTTCCAGCTTAATGCTTTTTTACTTCCATCAATTTCGAATGTAAAACAATTTTTTCTTCCAGCACTTACCTGCGAAACTGTAAACACTCCTTGTATTCCCCCCTCAAACTGCACTAATACCGAACCGGCATCTTCAGTATCAATATTAATTTCTTCATAACCGGCATCCCCTGCAGCTTCCTCTTTACCTTTAAAAGTTTGAACTTTGGTTTTAGGTTTTTTCCTTTTTTTATGGACTACGATAAGATTAGCAAATACTCTTTTTATTTTTTGTCCTGTAAGAAACTGCAGAAGATCGCACCAGTGCGAACCAATATCAGCAATTGCTCTTGAACTGCCGCTCAAACCGCTTTCAAGCCTCCAGTTGTAATCTGTATTGTATAACAGCCAGTCCTGCAAATATGAGCCATGTACCATAAAAATAGTTCCAACATCGTTTTTTTCAATCATAGCTTTTGCATGCTGAATGAGAGGATAAAAACGGTAATTGAAATTAATAGCGTTTACAACACCTTTTTCTTTTGCCAGTTTAACAAGCTCAGCAGATTCTTTTGATGTAATTGTAAGAGGTTTTTCAGAAATAATATGTTTACCTGAAAGAATAGCTGCCTTATTAATTTCAAAATGAAGATGGTTGGGGGTACAATTATGGATTACTTCAACTTCTTTATCATTAATAATTTCTTCCCATGTATCATAAACTTTGGGAATGGAAAACCTGGCAGCTACAGCCTGAGCACCAATATCCTTGCCCGAAGTAACTGCAATTACTTCTACTCCGCCAATTCTTCTCAGGGCTTCAATATGAGCGGGTCCTATAAAACCTGTTCCTATTACTGCTGCCTTTATTGTTTTCATTTTATTTCCCGAGTTTCCGGTTTGTTAAAATAAAGAGATTCGTTTTTATGAAAGATCCCTTTTAATTTCTTAGCCCGCTGCACCATCTTTTTAACCTCAGGAATATCCATCTTTTGTTTATAATCGTAAAGACATAAAGCCGGTATAACATTTAATTCTTTATAAGCATTTTCCTGAAGTTTGAACATTTGATGCGAAGGGTATTTTGTTAAAAGATGTGCAGTGAACCTTGTGTATTTACCAAACAAATATGATGACACAGGATGAACTTTACGCCACGTTTTTTTTCCTTCCATTCCGTGTACTTCAGAAAGACTGTCAATCCCGTGTATCTGCACAAAAGGAAGAGCAGGTAAAACCTGTTCATTTAATCCTTCACCTGCAAAAAGAATATGCGGAAATGCCTTCTTAAGTCTTTGGACATGGTTCCTCATACCGGTTAAAAAGTTAGGACCATTGCTTATATTAAATGCAAGCAGAGTCTGATCAAGAAAGACTGCATCGGGTTTGTACCTGCTTAAAAGATCACCTATGGTCTTTTCCATATGATCACCCCACTCTGTAAAGCCGGGATTAACATAAGCAAAAAAGTCTTCAGGCAGCCAGTCTCCGTCTATATCCATGCCCCAGCCAAGCGGCCGGTTAAAGGCGTCAATCACCTGGTATTTTTTAAGAACCGGGTAGAGCTTGTGACTGAATGTTAATGCAATAACATTTGTATGAAGCATTATATGATAACCCAGCTCATGTGCAGTATCTATTAATTCCTTAAACTTTAAATCGCCGCCGCACTTTTCACTGGGGTTATAATCAGGTGCATGAGAATCAATTCCATTTTCTGCAAAACCCGGGAGATAAAGAAGAGTATTTTCAGGTTTGTGAAACTTCTTCCACTCTTTAATTCTATCAATCATTTGTTCAAATGTGTGATGAGGTTCAGGCTGATCTTTTCTCATTCCCCAAAGTTCAAGAACAAAATTTATATCATTAATCCACTCAGGCAAATAAGGGTTAGCATTAAGAGGGAGAAGTTCTGTTCCTATAGCGGACTGTTCAAGCCATGTCCTGTGCCTGTCAACAGGAACCCGCCAGTCTTTTTCATAACTATCTATAAACCACTCAGCCTCCATAATATGTTTATTTAACGGGGCTTCTGCTTCAAAACCTATTACAATATGAAATTCTTCTTCTTCTCTCCTGACACGAAGCAATTTTAAAAATGGGTTGTCATCCTTTGTATGAAAGAATAATCCGTCATTTTCAATTTCACCTAAAGCAAACTGGGCATTCCACCAGAAAGGATATTTATAGCTTAATGTAGTTTCGGGTGTCATTTCTTTTGAGAGACTCTGTCCACCAAGCGCAGGAACAATTACATTATCAAACTGAAAACCTGTAAGCTTCCATTCTGAAAGCCAGATTATTTCCGATGCTTCTATTTTAACTTTGAACTTTACTCCATATTCGCTGTCAGTTATAACTACTTCTGCTTTGTTTTCATTTGTATCATCACTAAGAACAAACCGGACACTATCTTCACTTTGGGTAAAAGAAACAAGTTCTGAAAGTAACGTTGCATCGGATATATGAAGCGGTGAACGTACTGTTATTGTCTGCTTTCCGTTTTTACAGAAAATCCTCCCGGTATTCCTGTCGGATATTTCAAGAATAGTGAATGGGCTTTCTCTAAATATAATTTTTAAGTTTTTACTGTAAAAGGCACTTGTATTCATTTATTCCCGGGTATTCTTTCAGTATTATTTTTTTATTACTATGCAGATCCGTAACATTTTAGATCTCAATTACAGCAGGATTTATTGTTTTCTTTTCCACATCTTCAAAAGGCGTTCTTTTCCTGAAGATTACAAAATAAGACGAAACATCTTTTCCAACAGGAAGGCATGCACCATGCCACACTGAATTGTAAATTACAATTGCTTCACCAATATTTATTTTAAATGCCTGCGCTTTACTTTCATCATCACCATCTTTTAATACAGGCAATACAAACGGTGCATCGATAGGAATAAGTATCTCAGGGGTTCGCAGGTGTCTTTCCATACCACTGATACTATTTTCTTCCTGTTTATACACAGTACAAATTCCAATTTCTGTTTCACCATTAATATTATAATCAGCAATATCAGACCAGAATTTATAATCATGTGCCTGTGAAGTTGGTTCGCCAGACGGCGGCTTTACTACTTTTCCAAACCTGCTGAAGTTTTCCGGTGTTGCATTTTGTGCCTTCATATATTAATACACCTACTTTTTAACTTCTATAACAATGAGGCCGCCGCCCTGCAAAGAAATATCTTTTAACTCTATTCCATCCTCAGTCTCCCGAACAGATGTAAATTCTTTTCCTTCACCAAGCTCATTATATAATGTTGCCTTGTTTCCGGCTTTAAGAGGAATTTTTACAGAAACAGTTTCCTGCCTTGTATCTTTAACGTCACCTGATTTGTCCTCCATCTGTTTGCCGGGAATTATAGTCTGAATCCACGCGGAAATTATCAGGCTCCCGTCTTCATTTTCAAATCCATGTACCTGTACATCAGAACCAACCGTTTTATCAGTCCATATCATATTATCAATACTTTTGTACTTTTGTGAAAACAATTCATTAAAGAACTGTAAAGCACGTGCGGCAGGTTTTGGTTTATGATCCGGATAGGCAACACCGAGATACCGGTTATTGTCATTATCGCCAATTACAAGTTCATGCGGAGGAAGATCTTTAATTTCATACCATGCAACTGATTCAATATTTTCTGTTGAAGCCGTTAATACCAATGTTTTAAATAAATGCACTGCCTGGTATTCAGGTGAATGTTCATAATCAAAATAAGCTGAATAAGCATCTGATACTCTTGCCCCTTTACGGAAGGTGCTGTATCCTACTTCTGCCATCCACAAAGGCTGGTTATCCCCGTACCGCCACACTACATCCTGAACTTCATTTATATAAGTAGTAATCTCTTCAATAGGATGCCTGTGCCATGTTTCATAATAATTATGCATATTAACAATATCAAAATACTTACTCATATTATAATCCTTAAACAGACTTTTTACAAAATCAGGATCATAAGCAATTCCGGGGAATACAATTTTTGCATCAGGATCGGCCACTCTTACTGCCTCGGCACCTGCTTTAAGGAAGTCAACAAATTCCTGACGGGTTCCCTGCCAGTAAATCCATATATCAGGCTCATTCCAGAGTTCCCATGTTTTTATCCTATCTTTATAACGGTTAACAAGAGTTCTAACAAAATCGCCATAGGGCTTGTTATCTTTTGGTGGATAATTCCAGAAGTATAATGTATCATGTGCGCCTTTTGAAATCCATCTTGGTGTATAACAAATGTATGGGACAAGTGTAATGTCATATTCGTCGACAGCCATCTTTACAAAGTCATCCCAGAAAAGCCAGTCATATTTACCCTGCTCAACTTCAATTGCATCCCAGCCAAAAGAAATACGCAGATGCTTCACTCCATATTTTTTCAGGAATTCAAAATCATTCCTGATAGTTTCCATCGTGGTAGTTTCTTCCGGGTAATCTTCGCAAAGCCCTACAGGCATATGATAATACTCACCGGAACGGGGCGATGTAAGCTCATTGTAAATAAGGTTATCAGTTTGGGCAATTAGAAAATTATTAGAAAGGACTAAAAAGAAAAGACTAATAACACTTATAAATTTTCTGCTAAATACTTTAATAGTATAATTCATCAGGATCTCCTTTTAATTTTAATTTCAAATATCCCGGGATAGGGAAAAGCTTAACCGAACGTAACACCCGATACTAGTATAATATTTGCATAAGGAGTAGCTTCGCCGGTTCTTACAAATACTGTATCCGAATCTTCTTTGGTAATTTTTTTAAATTCCTCGTGAGATACTTTTTTAATGTTTATTCCGGGAAGAACAGCGCTGACTTCTTCAAACAAGCCGTTGCTTTTGCTCAGCATTTCTTCAGCTATAATTGCTTCTTCCACATTGAATTCTTCCAGGATAACATTCAAAGCCTGCATAAACTTTGGAATATTTTTAGCCAGGGCTAAATCAACAACCTCTGCATGTCTTGGAATAGGCAGGCCGCAGTCACATATAACAAGTCTGTTAGTATGCCCAAGAGATGCAATTAACCTCGACAATGGTGCATTAAGTACTCCATTTTTTTTCATGAGTGCCCCTGTAATTAATATACTTCTATTAAATTATTTACTTCTTCAATTACCGGCATAGAGCTTTGCGCCCCCATTCGTGTAACCGAAATTGAAGCTGCTTTATTTGAAAACTTTATTGCTTCATCAACCCCCTTGCCCATACATAAAGAATAAGCAAGAGCCCCATTAAAAGAATCCCCGGCAGCAGTAGTATCAACAGGTATAACTTTATTAGCCGGAAATAGTTTTACCTTTTCTCTGTTAACCAGCAGTGACCCTTTTGAACCCATTGTTACTATTACATTTTTAACTCCCTTATCCAGGAGTATTTTTGCTGCTTCCTCAGCAGACCTCTGATCAGTTACTCTCACTCCTGATATAACTTCAAGCTCAATTTCATTTGGTGTAAGATAGTCAACCAGGTTAAGAAGATTATCAGGGAGTTTTTGTGCAGGAGCAGGATTAAGAATGAATATTGTATTGCTCTGTTTTGATAGCTCAGCGGCTTTTATAACTGTTTCCAGTGGTATTTCCAACTGTGTTAAAACAACCCTTACCTTTCTGAAGATATCCTTACTGTCTTCTATATCTGCCGGGGATAGCTTCATATTGCTCCCCGATATTACAATAATCTCATTCTGTCCTTCGCCATCAACTGATATTAATGCAGTACCTGTGCTTTCATTATTATCAATAAGAAGATGGCTTAGTTCCACCCCCGCCTTTTTCATATTCTGAGATAATCTCTGGCAAAAATCATCGTCGCCAAGTTTGCCGATAAAAAATGTTTTGCAGCCAAGCTTAGCGCTTCCAACTGCCTGATTAGCCCCCTTACCGCCGGGAAACATCTGGAATTTCTTCCCAAATATTGTCTCACCCGGTTTTGGAAAGCGGTCGGCAGTAATAACCAGGTCCATGTTTGCGCTGCCGACAACCAACACCCCATCTTTACTCATCATTTATCTCCGATATTCAATATTTATAAACTAAAATTATATTTAGCTGCATGTGTTATTACAGGCTGCCTGAACAGTCCTGACTTATGTTTAACAGCCTCCAAAATATTTATTAGTGTATTAGTTACTTTTAATTCTATTTTATTTTTGCCCGGTTTAAGCATGCCTGTAATATCAACTCTATAGGGATGCCAGGGGATAATTCTTTTTTCTGTCCCATTAATTACTATCTCAAGTACATCCTCTCCGCAGTCAGCTTCAAAAAACAATTTCCCATCAACATAGTTTTCAGGTATGTTAACCTCAGTGGTGTAGACACCTGTACCTGAATAGTAAGGATAACCTTTCTTTGTCCAGTCACCAATAGAAATGATTTCAGGTTTTTTATCTATCTTATAAAAATCCGCGCCGGGAGTTAATGAAAAATCACCAATAATTTTAAGAAGATCGAGAATACCGTCAGTCCTTCTTTCTGCAGTAAGCTGTACAGCAACCACATTTATTCCTTCCTGTACGTATTCCTTTATGTCAACCTCTTTAATTTCGGCATCAAGTTTACTTCTTTTTCTTTCGCCTTTAACTTCCCTGCCGTTAATAAAGAGTGCGTAGCTGCTTCCGCTGAAACCGTCTATAAGCAATGCCAGTTTTGAAGGAAGATAATGAACTTCGAATGAGGTACGGTACTCTAAGTTTACAGGATAAACCTCTTCATCCCTCTCCTGCGGAAGCTGCATTTCCCATGCGCCGTTGATGACATTCAACCAGCCGCTGTCATCAAAACCGGGACTGACAAAATCCGTATCTTTTTTATCACCCATCCGCATTTTCCAGTTTGCTATGCAAAGCACATTGTTATCCTCAAGATCAAATTTATATTTTGATCCAAGCTGAATTGAGGGTAAATTTTTCTTACCAGCTTCAGTGATTGTTTTTGTGCTATTTTTTCCCTCAACTTTTATGGTGGCCCTGCTAATGTTATTTAATGAGTATCCCGAAATATTTTTACCGTTAAATGATTCAATTTCAATATTACTTCCGGAGATATAAGGCTTTTTAATCTGCTCTTTGATTACAACTGCATATGAGCCTGATGAAGTAAAATTCAGATTTATATAAAGACGGCCTTCTTTAATTTTATAAACATTAAGCGCCTGTATTACGCCTGAATTTAAATCCCACAATTCCGGCTTACCCGTTTTTTCAAAAGATATTTCCACATTACCAATTTCCTTCTGACTTGTATTGGTAATGAAATAAATGTCATAGCTGTCTTTAATCCTGTGCAGATAAAAAACATCTTCATGGCTTATTGTAACATCAGGAGTAATACATTTAGTAATCAGTTTGTTTAGTTCTTTTTCCTTTTTTTCTTTGGTAAATGTATTGCCGTCAAGAAGAAAAACATTTTTATTCCCCTTCTCTTTTCTTTTAGCTTTATTCTTCCCGAGGTATTCATTTACCAGTTCCTTAGGATTAAAGCCGAACAGTTTTGTTACTTCACCAACAGCACCATCCCCTTCAGCCTCCAGAAATTCAAAAGGAAGAATAGTATCCGCAATTACTTTGCCTCCGCCGGCTGTAAACTTCTTAATAACATCCCATGATGTTTTTTTGATATGAGTTAAAGGCGGAAGGATCAGCAATTCAAATTCTTCTCCGTTAATATTAATTCTGCCGTTTTTAACTTTTGCTTCACTTAAAACATCTTCATCAACATAATCATAATCAAAATGCAGCCGGAGGAGCGTATCTGTAAGCTGATTGAAATTTCCTTCAATCATTTTGCTTAGCTTGTTATGCTTTTGCGGAACGTAATTTGTCCACATACTATTTATTGGATATATCATCAGGATTTTAGCAACATGTACACCGCCCGATAAGATATGCCCCATACGCGCCATGTAATCTGTAAATACGTTATAATATTTCCACCATGTATGATGGTAGAATTGTGAAGGAGGCCAGTCTCTTTTTCTTTCCCCTTCAATTGAATAGTGATAGCCGTGATTGTTAAATAAGTTCACGCCAAGTACATATTCCCAGTTAGCTATCCACTTCATCCTTTCAAGGGTACAATCCCAGTATGTACCTCCCATTGATTCACAAAGCAGCCTTGTACTTCCGAAATGATGAGCAGCAGAACTTGCCAGCTTTAAAGCCACATGCTGATCAGGTTCTTTTCTTGTACCTATTTTCGGATAGAGATGATCAACACCAACTATATGCATTTCTTTCAGGTATTTAAAAATATTTCCTTCGCATCTTGCTGCAAGGCGCAGCCATTCTTCAAAAAGTACGTGCCCGGTAAACAGAACTCCGTTTTCCTCGCACCAGTTTCTTATCCTTCTGTAGTATGTCTCAGCGTACTGTTCTGTTAAAGTCCTCCAGAAATCATATCTTATCCTGCTTGTTTTTTCTCCCATATCAAGATATAAAGCAGGCAGATATGGTTTTAAATCATAACCTCTTTTCTCACGAAAAATCTTAAACATCTTGCTGGACCATGGAATAACAAAATTATCAACACCTACCTGGTAATAATGCATTGCGGGTTCATCGGTAAAAAAGCCCGGAACAACTGTACCGAAATCTTTGCCAACTGCTTTCTTATATCCTTCATGGGTAAGTTCAATAAAGCGGTTTGTAGATTCTGGATTTAGAGTATCTATATAATAAGGGACCTCTTTTTCAAGAAAATATAATAATCTCCATTTGCCGTCAGGAGCTTCCCATGGGATAACTTTGTTGAATGAGAGATTTGGTGTCAGATCAATAAGTTTTTCAATTTTTGTCTGATACTCTTTATCGGTGCATGCATATGCGGCAATCGGTTTTGAATCCCCCGTATTAACATAACGTGAGTCTGTTGCCTCAAGAAAAGTAAAAAGAGGCCCGTCAACATTAAGTGCAACAAGTTCAAGATATTTTTGAGTAAGATGAGGATATTGTTTAAGGACTTTTCTTTCGGCTGTTCCGCTGGGCCAGTTCATCTCATCATAAATCCATGTATCAATTCCAATTTCTTTAGCCTTTTCAACTGCAAATTTTACACGTTCAAACCAAACATCGGATAAGTATCCAATCTTTTCTCCAAACCTGCCGTGAATAAACAAACCGGGAATTCCTTTATCTTTATACTCCCTCATCTGCCATTCCATTTCCTTCTCATCCATTTCACCATTCCAGAACCAGAATGGCAGAATACCAAGTTCCGGAGGAGGAGTCTTAAAATTTTCTCTTGTTAATGTTTCACCGTTAACTAATTTTTTCGAGAATGCCATATACTTTTATCTATTCCTTATTTAGTAATTATTAAAAATTCATTATGATACTAAACCTGTGGGGTGAATCAAGAAAATCATACTTAACATAAGCGTAATCAAATTTCAGATTTACCGGGCCTGCATCATAATTAAAACCAATACCGGCACTAAAATTTCCTTCTTCATAATTAAACCTGTACCCGGCTCTAAGTGCAAGTATATCAAAAGCCCAGTACTCTGCACCCATATGAAGGCGTTCAGCATAATCATTTGAATGTACTGCATCAATATTTAGTGCAAGTCTGTGTTCATCAGGGTTCCCGCCAAGGAAATACTCTTCACTGCCAAGCAGGCTGATAGATGCACCAATACGAAATAGTATCGGGAGTTCATAACTCTGCTGCTCTTCTATTCCTCCTTCAAGAAACCTGGCAGCGCTTGAAAAATTTTGTGCAGCCATTGCTAGTTTTATTCCCCGCCATCCTGTGTCATAATAACTTCCTACATCAAATGCCCACATTGAAGTTGAATATATAAAGAGCTTTTCCTGTATATATTTTACATTTACTCCTATTGAAAGCCTGTCGGTAAAGTAGCGCGCAAAGGCAACACCAAATGAAAGATCATTTCCGGTAAATGAATTGCCGGTTCGGGTATCTATTCCGCCGGAAGGGCCAGTTACAAGTGCTTCATCAATGTCGCCATAATCCAGAGATATAAAATTAACAGCCAGAGTTCCGATGCCGGGCAAATTAATTCCGGCTGCACCTCCGGTAACATAAAGATCACCAATCCACTTTGTATAGTTAAATGCGGCTTCGGTACCTTCAATTCCGGCAATGGTAGCGGGGTTCCAGAATACTCCGTTTATATCGGAAATATTGGCAATACCCGCTTCACCTAAACCGGCCTGGCGTGCGCCAATCCCGATTTTCAGGAACTGTAACGATGTCCTTCCTGCTTTATTAAACTGTGCATAGGAAAGGCTGCTTACTGCTGTAAGCATTACTAAAAGCATTATTATAAGTTTTTTCAATTTCTATTCCTCCGGTTAATAACCCGCTTCAGGCGGGCGGCCTTACAGAAAAATTTTCTACCTGATAATCATCAATTTGCCGCTGGCCCTTGATCCAAAAGATCCTTCGGACTGCGATTCAACTACATAGATATATAAGCCGGGAGCCACAAGTAAACCTGAATCTGATCTCTGATCCCATGAGGCACTTCCAAAAAGATTTCCAAATGAATCAGGCTCATGCTGAAGTGTTCTGACAAGATCGCCTGATACACTAAATATTTTTATCACTGCTCTTTCAGGAAGATTTCTGAATTCAATCTTATATGGAGTAGGTTCACCAAAACTTCTTTGCGGATCGTTCTGTACATAAGGATTTGGTGCAACAAAAACATCCCATCCGTTTTCAACTGCAACGGGCCCTGGGCGTGCACCGGTTAATTCGGTCCTGTTAAGATCAGCACTAACCAATTCAGGTAAATTTTCCACAACAGTATTATTTGCTGACGTCCATGACCCTGGGACAGAGTTATATGCCTGAACATAGTAGTAATACTCAAAACCAAACTGAACACCCCTGTCATAATATTCATATAAACTGGTCTCAGTATTCCAATATTCATTAGCCTGAGATATGGGAATTTCTGCAATCAGTTCCCAAATACCGCGTTTATCATTGCCTCTGAATATTCTATAGCCGTCAAGGTCTGCAGAGCCGTCATAAAAAATATCACCGCTGCCGTCAGTATAACTGGTTTCTTCAGCAAGTTTATCCCATTGTATAGCAATAACCGCAGTATCAGAACCAAGAGAAGCATTGGCAGCACGGCAGAATGGTGCAGGCGGTGCTTCAGGCACATCTGCTGCAAGTTCTGTTTGGGCATTTATCTGAGCACCAATCCCCCATTTAACTGCATTCCTGGCAGCTTCAATATTTCGTTGTATGTCGGCAATTGTACTATCAGGATACCAGTTATCCGGGTCTCCCATTTGTACTTGTTTTAAATCCATTACACCTGCAACTTCCGCTAAAACTAATCTGACAGACTGCCCGGGTGCAAGAGTATAAGGCCCAAAAGAACTTGTATACCAGCAATATAAATTTCCGTTGTTGGCAGGCCTTAATGAGTGAGTAGCAAATTCATAAATCTGCTGAGGGCTGAAAGTGCTTAATCCAAAACTTTCAAAATCAACTGTTTTATTTTTGAATTTCGCGCCTTCATCAGAATAGATATTAAAGTAAGTTGGATCTGCATCAAAAGGATCAGCCGAAGAACCATTCGGCGGCGTGTGATATAAAAATGTGAAACCAAATGCAGCCGGGTCCTGCAGTTCAGGCAGAGGATTGTTTCCTACTCTTAAAATATCCTGCCAATTATCTTTTTTTCCATGCTGAACCCATGGTGCAGGAGCTCTTCCGCCGTTATAATCTCTGCTGTAATAAGCTAATCCCTTGCCGTCAGAGGCATCATTTTCCACTGCATAATAATCTGTATAACCACCGCCAGGATGCCATCCGAAAGAACCTGCAGGAGCAGTGGAAGATAGAAAATCGTCGGAATAATGAAAATTAATTACACCTTTGGTAGATACCTGTATACCGCTGTGGAACACAAACCAAACCTCATCAAGTGTCTGCTGGTAAGAGACTATCTGCCCAATGTTTTCAATTGCAACTTCACCGGTATTTGTGAAAGTATAGTCATATATAATAAAATCATCATACCCCGGAAAGCTCCATGCATAAGAGATCTGAGTTACTTTTATTCCTGTTGAGGTTCTGTATTCCACTGCATTTGCTTCTTCGGGAAGCAATGGGTTGAACTCCGGGGTTCCGGAAAAATTCCGTAATTTTTCAAAAGGCCCGCCAATAACTCCCTGGATACCAGAGGCCATTGATGATTGATAGAGTAAAAAATCTCTTGGTTCAGGATTAAAAGAAGGAGGCACAGGTGTGCGGGCATCTTTTGCAATAATCCAGGGACCGCTGCGGAAGTTATGAAAATTAGCATCCGTTATAAAACCGTTTGCCTCTTCTTCATCGCGGGGAAATATGTAGCCCGGAAAACCAGGGAAAAACCCTATACCGGTAACTTGTGTATAATCCCAAGCGCCTGGATCACCTATAAAACCATCATTATATAAGGTTTCCCACAATTTCCCCCTGGTATGTGTGGTTGAATTTTCCTGGGGGAATAATATTCCTGTACATACTATAAGCAGCAGTACTACCAAAAACATTGATTTAATTCTGTTCATTGTTAAACTCTTTATAAAAATTATTATCAAAGGCCAATTGCTAAACCAAAAATAATCTCTCTTGGAAGATTCCTGTACTTAAGAATATCCGGAAATGGAGCGCCGTTATTTTGGGTTTCGGGAAAATCGGTAAGGCCGGAATTAATAAATCTTACCCTGTCTTCAGGTGATGCAGATTTAACTATATTCAGGTTTACCCATTTGTTATTAAATACATTATGTACTTCAATAAAAAATGCAGGACGAATAAAACCGAAGTCAATTTCTTTTCTTATCCTCAGATCAGCATTAATATCTGCGGGACGTGTATATGACTGGCCTGACTCGGAAATTACATCGTCTGCAATCCTGTCATGCGGATAATATATCTGGTAGTCAAGAGCAAACTGCATATTTGAAAAAATTCCAAAATCAGCAGGTGTCCCAAGTGTTATGCCAAATTTTAATCTTGCAGGATCATACTCGATATAGTCACCAATATTCTGCACCTGCCCTACCTGTACACCGGAACCGGGAGCAGCTATAACATCAGGGTCACCTGAACGCCCATAGATACCGGTACTCCATGTATAGTTCAGATATCCGCCCCAGTTATCAGAGAAAGGTTTGCGTATCTGGATCTCCACCCCCTTGGCATCTCCGTAGTCACCATTACCTGAAGTTAAATAGCGGCCGCCATTCCTTGTTATTACTGTAATTGTTCGTACAGTTTGAGTTATATCTTTATAAAAGGCAGTTACATCAGCAACAAGACCTCCTATATTGTGTTCAATTCCTAATTCATAAGCAACTGTTCTGCTTGGTTTCAAGTCCCTGTTTCCTAATACATATGGAGCAGGAGTGCCAAACACAGGAACCACACGGTAGGTATTTAATATACCCGTAACACCTTCTATAATTGTACCTTCGCCATAATCTCCAAAATTTGCCCGCTGGAAAAAGTGCCCATAAGAAAAGTGCAATACTGTATTTTCCGAAATAGGATGAGATATACCAATTCTGGGAGATAACTGACTGAAAGTGGTAGTTGGTTCAGTTCTTGGAGCAGGTTCTCTTCCTTCAAGGAAAGCATAATAAAGATCAAAAGGATCGAATGGATCAAGAAATTTTTTGTCGTTAGGATTATACAAATCGTATCTTAATCCAATATTCATTATCAGACCTTCAAACTCAAGCTTACTTTGCACATACATATTAGCTTCATAAGGATGATAAATTTCATCCTCTACTGCAAAAAATGCTTTGGCCTCCTGACGCCGGTCAAGTATATAATATGTAAAATCACCGCCTGCTTTTAACTGCCAGCTTTTATTTATTTGAGTTGTCATATCTCCCGATAGTGTATATTCCGAGTTATTATCACTTCCCCTGTAAAAGTAGCCTGTTGTATGAAGCCCTATTATATTATTATAACCGCCGGGAATAGGATTACCAAATTCATCAACTGCTCTCAAATTATCATATTGAGGAACGCCTTCCAGCCACCCGTTTACATCTCCGGGAAATGTTGAGGTAGCCTGGTATCTAAAAATCCGGCTTAATTGAAGTTCATAAAAAGTATTTGAGCCGAGCACATGAGTCACTTCAACAGTTTCCCCATCATTCCTGTTTTTAGCATAACCCGGGTAATCGTAATAAGCATATTTGTTTTCGATACCATGGCCTGTTACCCAATCAAAATCGATATACTCTGTACCTTTATCAATATTAGACTCGCCGTAAAATCCCGAAATAATAAATTTCAATTCGCTGGTAGGCCTGAATGTAAGTTTGGCAGTACCATCGAGCCATGTACCTCTGTCCCTAAAACTATTACCAGTTACAGGGGGCATTGAACGGTACTTCCCGGTTACGAAAAAGAAAAGGTTTTTAACAGGAGTAGGACCACCGAAAGAAAGTTCAGCCTGGTACCTGCTGTCATCTGTATAGTTTGTTAAAGGCTGATGCGTAGCAATATAATCCTGGTAAGCTTCTTCAGGAGTCCATGTTGTGTTAGGATCATTACCGTAAGTACCATTTGGGTCAACCCATTGATCAGGATTATCTATCCACCACTGCAGATGTCTTGCATGTGTATTTTCCCAGTAACGTGTTGTTGAGTAATCATAAAGTGCAGTACCCCAGTGAGGTTTTCTTGGCGGAGTCCATCTGAATTCATTGTATGATGTAAAATCCTTAGTACCATCCTTTGTAACAATATTAAAAACACCTGACTGTGCCTGTCCATACTCTGCATTAAACCCTCCGGTTATAACTTCAAGCTCCTGTATTGAAGAAAGGTTTATGTTTGTATACGGCTCATAGTTAAGTGGATTGCTTGCCCTCATACCATCAATTAAAAATGCAACCTGGTCTAGCGAACCGCGTCTAACAGTAAGTTCGCCCGCAGCATTCTGATCAATACCCGGCAGAGTATTTAATATTTCGGAAAGCTGAGTTGCGGGCCTTGCAGCAATTTCTTCGGCTGACACAAAATGCCTGGTAGAAGTTTCATCCAGTTCTACAGGCGGACGTTCGGCGGTAATAACAATATCCTGCCCGATATCTATAACAGCTTCCTGCATTTCAAAGTCACTGGTAGTAGTGTGGTTTATACTTACTTCTACGTTTGTTTTTAGAATAGTTGAATAGCCTATTGTAGATACTCTCATACTGTAAGTACCGGGGGGTATGTTTAATACAAAATAATCTCCTTCCAGGTCTGAAGCTGCACCGGTTGAAAGCTCTACAACCAGAATATTAACGCCCGGTAAAGGTTCCCCAGTTGCTGCATCAATTATCTTTCCTGCTATTTTACCGGATTGCGCAAATAATGACACCTGATAAATTCCAATAAGCAGAAAAAAATAAATAACACTAAAAATTTTTGAATTTGTATGTCTTAGACTCATAACTTTACCTTCAAGGTTTTCTGAAGTGAACCTGTTCTGTTTCAATTGCCGTTAAATACAATTACTGATTTTACGAATCCTTTTGGTTTATCCCTTGCCACTGTAAAAGCTTCTTCTATCTGTTCAAGATTAAAAAGATGAGTTATTAATGGTTCCATATTTATTTTTTTTGCATTCAGCATATCCATCCCTATACGCGAGCCGTTTAATATGGTATCAATATTCCGGAAATGCGCATTTATAATGTCAAATGCCATCCAGTTCCAGTAACCGAGGTCTTTAATTGTTCTTTGTCCAGGATGAAAACCAAATATTACAAGTTTACCTTCCATTCTGCATATCTCGGCCGCAAGATTTAGTGTAGCTTCATTGCCGCCTATTTCAAAACTTACATCAACACCCTTGCCGTCAGTTAAATCCTTTATAATTTTTTTGTAATCTTCCTTCAACGGATTAATTGTTACATCAGCGCCAAGATTTTTTGCCATAGCAAGCATTTCATCTCTTACATCAACGGCAATAATTTTTGAAGCTCCCGTAAACTTAATCTGTTGAAGAAGTATTAAACCCATAAAACCTGTACCAACAAGTGCAACAGTATCCTGTAGTTGTATATCGGCCTTAATTACTCCGTTAGTTGTGCATGCAATAGGTTCAGCCATAGCATGGTGAAAAGAAATATCCGGTGCTACAGGAAATAACATATTTTCTTTAAGTGTAATTATCTCGCTGTAACCTTTACCATTTGTCCAGGCAGCCACTCTGTCACCGGGGTTAAAACGTTTCGTATCCTTCCCGGCATCAATAATTTCACCTGCCACCTCATGTCCTATAAACCGGGGATAATCAAGGTCTTTAATTTTTTCATTCCATTGATGAATCTCTGAATGGCATACGCCGCATGCGCGTATCTTTATCAGGTATTCATTACTTTTTATTTCCGGCTGCGGACGTTCCTCGATCCTGAAATCATGAGCACCATATAAAATTGCAGATCTCATTAAACTCTTTCTTTTTAATAATGCGGCAGACATCTTTCAATCTGCCGCTGTTCAACTTCATTAAAATTACAGATAACATCTTTTTAAAAGATGTCATCTATTTGTTATCGTTACTTCAAGAGCATCATTTTCATTGTATTCACCACACCCTCAGCTTCAAGCCTGTAGAAATAAATTCCGCTTGCAAGATTTGAAGCATCCCATGTAACTGAGTATGTGCCTGCACCAAATACCTGGTTATTTACCAGGGTGGAAACCATCTGTCCAACTACATTATAAACCTTTAATGTTACAGGAGAATTGTTTGCAACGTCAAAACGGATATTGGTTGTTGGGTTAAACGGATTTGGATAATTCTGATGTAAAGAGAACTTCTGCGGAATTGAATTTCCCACAGGATCTACTTCAACACTAACAGGCCCTGAAATAAAATTAAGTACAGCCCAGTATTCAGAATTATTTAAATTATAGTAGCCGGGATCATTTTCGCCGGTAGGATTACTGAAAGGATCATTAGGTATATTCGGCTGCCATGTATAATACATATATGCATCGCCGGCATCGGGGTCATGCGTTTCAGAGCCCTGACTTCCACCTATATTAAATCCTACTTTTCCTTTGTTGGCAATATTAGGGTTATATATAGCCATTTCAACATTCCATATACCTGCTTCCTCATCGATAGTAACTGCCCAACGTGCCCAGTCTGATGCCATAAATACTTTTTCAGAATCAGATTGATCAACACATCTTCTCCATTCAACTGGTACATAAGTTGGTACTTCACCGTTTAATGTAACCTGATCGCCAAGAATTAAATAATGATATGGGCCATCTGGTGCTGCATATACATTACCGTCATAAATAACAGAATCATCATCAAGGTCTGTTCCCAGCCTGTTTGATAAACTTAGAAACAACTGGTCACCCAGCCATTGGCCGTCCCAGAATAAACCTGCAGAGTCATTTACTACTTCATCTATATGTATAAAAGCATATAAAGTATCTTTTGACCAGAGCAGCCTTGCGTAATATTCATCATATTCAGGTTCTGCAA
>JAWOJF010000396.1:0-6669 GCA_046481785.1 Ignavibacteriaceae bacterium
CCCTCGCTTAACCTTCTTCTGTATAATCCATCTTCAATGAAATTTCTGAAATCAATTTTAAACCCGGCAGTTAAAGCATTTATTCTTGTTTCATTAATAACAGGATTTTCCTTAACCATTTTATCTTTTTCAAAAAATGAATAATCACTATTAACAATAGCATTATTATCAGTTCTGTTAAGGAATCCTGCGCTTAAAGACAACACGGGAAAAACCTCGCTGCTGATTTTAAAATCAAAACCTTTTGAGTAGAAATAATCTCTGAATTCATATTTTGAAATAAGAGCAAGCAGACTTGATATTAATTCATTGTAATTATCAGAGTCGCCGAAAAGGATACTTATTCTGTCATATATATTAAGGCTAAGTTCAGTAGTTCTATATTTGCCAAACAGGTATGAACCTGAAAACCATTTTTTAAGTTTCTCATCTGAAAATCCGTATGAAAAATTCAGTGAAGTATTTAATCTTTCACTAGCGGCGTTATCAAGAAAAAAACCAAGATCTAATGCATGGCCTTCAATCCTGTTAAAGTGATACATTGCCAGCGGGGCGCTTGTAGAAAAATTATCAGTCCAATTAATTCTTGATGAAAGGATAGAAAATCTGTCCCAAAAAGTTTTAGGAATACTGCTTACACTGTCAATTCTTATATATGCCAAACTCTCTTCAGAAGTATTTGGAATAGTCTGCACACTACTCCAAAAGATTGAATCTTTATGATCAGCTTCAGGAAGAACAGTAATTATGGCCTTATCAAAAAAATCATTTTCAATAACAGGATTTATTTTATAATCATAAAGGATTGTATAAAGTTCAAATCCGAACTGGACCAGTCCGAAGATATCTGCAGTAACCACCATGCGGTAATCTACGGGCATATAAACGTTTTGATCATATGCAGAGAACTGCTGGAAAACATTTACAGTATCAAAAATTCCGCCTGTATTGGCGGCCCTGTTTAACTGCATATCAACCATGATAAGATCAAATGTACTGTCGGTAATAAAAATACTGCCGGTAAAACCGGGGTCGGTAGAATTATCCGGTTCCATGTGAATCTGAAAAACGGGAGTATTATCTATTGCCACCCTTTTTTCAATAAAGAAATAATAATACTGTAAGGCATTATCAGCAAGCGGGCCGGGAATATTTTTACCCAGGAAGTTGATATCATCCTCATAAAAATTCTTAATTAATCTTCCGCCGGTTAAAATATTTATAGAAGGGGGAAGATTGGCGCTTTGTTTTCTTGCAGATATTATCTCTTTATAATCATTGGGCGCCTTAAAAAATCCCTGGCTTTGATTTTCAATTATACCGGTAATTTTTAGTCCTGATGAATCATCTTCACCCGGGCCGACAGTTACTCTGTCAGTTCCTGTATTGCTTGCATCAAGTTCTTCTTCAGTGCGGATAAGCCCCTTGGTATATGCCTGGAATTGGTATGATTTTAATTTTTCACTTCTTTCTTTTTTACGTGCTATTGCTTTCCTGATGATCTCCAGGGCAGGATTTTCGCCGGGGCGGACAATTACTTCATCAAGGCTGATATTGGTTTGAGCAAGCCGAAAATTAATAACTTCGGTATCTCCATTTACATTCACCGGAATAGTATCAGAGATATATCCAATAAAAGAAGCAATTAATTTATATGAGCCGCGGGGAAGCCTGATCTCATATTCTCCTTTTTTATTGGCGGAGGTACCCATGGTTGAGCCGGCTACACGAATATTAGTAAATGCAAGAGGTTGTTCACTCTGTTTTTCATGTACTGTTCCTTTTACAACAAAGTTTTGAGAAAAGGATACGCCTTGATAAAATAGTAACAGAAGCAGTATACTAAATGATTTCATTCCCTCAGCCCTTTTTTTGAGTTCCTGCAATTGCAATTGTTATGCCAGCCCTTGGATGCGGTTTTTTCATAAAATACTAAATCACTGTATAGAAAAGTACATAAAACAGTTAATTTATTTGTACAGAAAAAAGATATTTGGTTGAAAATAGTCATATTTCTTTATTAATGGTTTTATATTCATATAAAAATTTTAATATTTTATCATAAATTTATAGCTTATTAGAAAAAATTAATCATAATTAGTTATATCGATCTGAAATAAATAGTAAACTTAAAAGTATAAAGGAGTAATGATGCAACTAAAAATCCGCCTTATTGCCTTTGTGGTATTTTTAACAGCAGTAACTGCATTGGGGCAAAAGGAAATAGAATTTACTGAGTTTGACCTTGATAATGGTCTACACGTAATTCTGCATCAGGATAATTCAACCCCCATTGTTGCAATAACAATAATGTATCATGTGGGATCAAAAAATGAAGATCCTGAAAGAACAGGTTTTGCACATTTTTTTGAGCACCTGATGTTTGAAGGAACAGAGCATATCCCGCGCGGCGAATATGATAAAATAGTTCAAAACTCCGGCGGTACACTTAATGCAAGCACCTCTTTTGACAGAACGTTTTATTTTGAAATCCTCCCGTCAAACCAGCTTGAACTTGGACTATGGCTGGAATCGGAAAGGCTGATGCATGCAAAAATAGATAGTGCCGGTGTTGAAACCCAACGCAGTGTTGTAAAAGAAGAGAGAAAACAAAGATATGATAATCAGCCGTATGGTTCTTTATTTGAAGAAATATTTAAACGTGCTTATACGGTTCATCCATACAAATGGATGCCGATAGGATCAGTTCAATACATCGATCAGGCAAAAATATCGGAGTTTGTAGATTTTTATAAAACCTTTTATGTTCCTGAAAATGCCACCCTATCTATTGCAGGTGATATAAATATTGATAAAACCACAAAGCTGGTAAAAAAATATTTTGCAGATATTCCGGGGGGTAACACTAAAATTGTACGTCCGGCTGTAGTAGAACCGCCAATGACCGCTGAAGTAAGGGATACTGTTTTTGATAATATTCAGCTTCCTTTAGTGGCTATGGCATATCATATACCGGCACAGGGAACAGACGATTACTATGCATTAAATATGTTAACCACACTTCTCTCATCAGGACAAAGCTCACGCTTATATAAAGAGCTTGTTGATAAACAGCAGAAAGCAGTTTACTCAGGTTCATTTCCAGTGGCGCTTGAAGATCCCGGACTATTTGTTGCATATGCCATTGCTAATGCCGGCATTGATGCAAACAGTTTGGAAGAAGCTGTACAGGCAGAACTGAATAAGGTAAAAAATGAACTAATAAGTGAACAAGAGTTTCAAAAATTAAAGAACCAGGTAGAAACCAGTATTGTAAAGAGTAACTCTACCGTTGCAGGTATTGCTGAAAGTCTTGCCGACTATCATGTGTATTTTGGAGATGCTGACCTTATTAATACGGAAATAAAAAGGTATATGAAGGTATCACGGGAGGATATTAAACGGGTTGCAAATGAATATCTGAAGGATACTAACAGGGTTGTTCTTTACTATTTACCAAAATCAGCACAGATGGGAGCCTTGCCCGGCTCTGATGAAACAAACCAGGGAGGTATGTAATAATGAAAAATAGAATTTTGATTTTTGTTTTCTCTGTACTTTTCATACTTCCGTCGTTTGCACAGCTTGACAGAAGTATACGCCCAAAACCCGGGCTGCCTCCTAAAATTGAGCTTGGAGAATACAAGTCATTTACACTGGATAACGGGTTAAAAGTATTTGTTGTTGAAAATGATAAGCTGCCTGTAGTTAATATAAGGCTGGTGCTTGACAGGGACCCTATTGTTGAAGGGGAAAATGCCGGGTATATTTCCATTGCAGGTGATCTTTTAAGAACCGGGACTAAAAACAAAACTAAAGATGAGATAGACGAAGCAGTTGATTTTATAGGAGCATCACTCAGTACCGGATCTTCAAGTATTTATGGTTCTTCATTAAAGAAACATAGTGAAAAACTTCTGGAGATAGTTTCCGATATTATTCTTAACTATGATTTTAAACAGGAAGAACTTGATAAGCTGAAGAAACAATACATATCCAACATTAAAGCAGGCCAGGATGATCCGGATGCTATTGCCGGGAATGTAAAAAGCATCCTGTTATATGGTAAAGATCATCCTTACGGTGAGCTTATGACTGAAGAGACTGTTGAATCGGTAACGCTTGATATGTGCAGAAATTATATTGAAACTTACTTTAAACCCAACATAGGTTACCTTGCTTTTGTTGGTGATATAACAAGCAGTGAAGCAGAAAGACTTGCAAAAAGATATTTTTCCAAGTGGAAAAAAGGTGATGTACCGGAGCATAAATATGAAAATCCGCCGGCACCGGAAGGATTAAAAATTGCACTTGTTGACCGCCCTGCTTCGGTTCAATCAGTTATTCATGTGTCTTACCCGGTTCATTTTACTCTGGGAGATCCTGATTACCTGCCTGCAAATCTTATGAATACCATTTTCGGCGGTACATCTACTTCGCGTTTATATATGAATCTGAGGGAAACAAAGGGTTATACTTACGGTGCATATTCTTCGCTTAGCCAGGATAGGTTAGTGGGAAGTTTTAATGCCTCTCTTAACGCAAGGAATGTGGTTACCGACAGTTCGGTAACGGAAATATTAAATGAGATGAGAGAATACAAAAAGAATGGAGTTAAACAGGAAGAGCTTCAGTCAATAAAAAGTTATGTTACCGGCAGTTTTGCCCGTGCTCTGGAAAATCCGCAGACCATTGCCAGCTTTGCAATAAATACTGCAATTTATAATCTGCCGGATGATTATTATTCAACTTACCTGAAAAAGGTTGCTGATGTTTCAGTTGAGGATGTAAATAAAGCAATACAAGAATATATTAAGCCCGACAGCGCATATGTTCTTATTGTTGGAAATGCTGAAGAAATAAAACATCCCTTAAGTAAATTCGGCCCGATTACTTTTTACGATATATACGGCAGTGAAGTTGATACTGCAATGTTTGGTGTTCCTGAGGGACTGGATGGAGAAACAGTAATTCAAAATTATATCAAAGCAATTGGCGGTGAAGAAAATCTTGAAAAAGTGCAGGACAGAACCACAGTAATGAGTGGTAAAGTTCAGAATTTTGATATTTCAATGACTATATATCAAAAGGATCCTGCCTTGTTAAAACAGGTTGTTAATGCTATGGGAATGCAGCAGGTTACTATTTATGACGGTGATAAGGGGGTAATGAATGTAGGGGATAAAAAAATAGATATTACCGGAAGTGAACTGGAAAGGCTTGAACTTGAAGCTACGTTAAAACTGATATTGGATTTAAAAGAACATGATATAAATATCCAGTTGAAAGGGATGCAGCTTGTTGAAGATAAAAAAGCCTATATAGTTGAAATGATCCTGCCTGACAGTACAAAGTGGATTCAATATTATGATCCGGATACCGGCCTGAAAGTTAAGGATGTAAAACCGCTTGTAACTGAACAGGGTACATTTACACAGGAAACAATTTATAGTGATTACCGTGAGGTTGAAGGAGTAAAATATCCTTTCGCAATTAAACAATCATTGGGCCCGCAGAAACTTGATTTTACTGTAAGCTCTATTAAGGTAAACACCGGGTTAAATGATAACTTATTTAAAATTGAATAATTGAATGAATATAATAAATGTAAGTGCAGATAATGTAATTAAGACCGGCTTTTTCTGCAAGATGAGCCAGAAGAAATCAGAAGGATATAAAAGGAAACTTGAGTGGCTGAATAAACGTTTTAACGAGGGGATGAGAATTAAAACTCTGGACCTGAAACAGGGGGGCAGGGGAATGATTGAATATATTCCCGGTGAATATGCATGGAGAGCCGTGCATGCAAAAGATTATATGTTTATTCATTGTCTCTGGGTTGTTGGTTCAAGCAAAGGTAAAGGGTACAGCAAACTTCTGCTGGATGATTGTATTGCGGACGCAAAAAAATCAGGAATGAAGGGAGTAGCTATGCTTGCTTCCGAAGGAAACTGGCTTGCCCGTAAAGATGTATTTCTTAAAAACGGTTTTAAAATTGTTGATGAAACTGCCCCCTTTTCTTTACTTGTAAAAAAGTTCGGCAAATCTCCTGATCCCTATCTTCCGGTGGGATGGGAAGCGCGAGCTAAAAAGTTTGGAAAAGGGTTAACAGTTATTCGTACTGACCAGTGCCCTTATATTGATGATGCTGCCGGTATTGTTAAAGAAACAGCAGTGGCTCAGGGAATGAAGTACCATGAAGTTGAGATGACAACAAGTGAAGATATCCGGAATTTATCGCCTTCGCCTTTTGGTGTTTTTAGTATCATCTATAATGGAAAATTGATAAGTTATTGCTATCAGCTTAAAAAAGATCTGGTTAAACTTATAAATTAATTTTCCACATCAGTATGAAATCTCAATTACAGGTAATCCTGTGTATTTTATGTTTGTCCTCTTGCGCACCTGATATAATAAATGGGGAGTTCAGCAGGCTGGAAAAAATTGGGACTTTTGAATCGCCGGAAGAAATACTGCAGAGGGAAATGTGTTCTTACCCTTTATATGTTAATGACATTGCTGATACTGTAAAGATGGTGCAGAAATATCCAAATCCATGTTCTCCTTCATTTGTAAGAACATTTATCTTCCGGGTTGAGAAAGAAACTGTTGTTAACATAAAGCTGGGGCTGCCATCCCGGGATTCTGTTGTTACTATCCTGCATAAAA
>JAWOJF010000051.1:0-9065 GCA_046481785.1 Ignavibacteriaceae bacterium
AAATGCTTTTGCTTTTACATCAATACCAAAAGTGTTGTATTTTTTTAAGGAGTAGTTTTCTTTTGTCTGCATATATTGTTAATAGTTTATTCTTAAAAATAACCAATAATGATTAAATAATTCTATTCCGGAAAAATAAAATCATCCGCCTTAAACCTGACCTTTAAATAATGAATATTTTTTCTTACAATAGAAAAATACTTTGTTAATTTAGTATAAACGAATATGGATACTTTATGCCTGACAAAATAAAATTCGGAACTGACGGCTGGCGCGGTATTATTGATGCTGATATTACTAATAAAACCATTGCAAACGCTGCCCAGGCCTTTGCCGATTTCCTTATTGCTCATAGTAAAGAGAAAGATATTCTTAAAGTGGCAATAGGACATGACGGCAGGACTCACTCCCGCCCATGGGCTCTATTATTTGCCAGGGTTTTATCAGGGAATAATATTATTGCTTACCTGTCAGACAGGATTATCCCTACCCCAATACTTTCGTATTATGTAAAAGCCAATAATCTAAGTGCCGGGGTAATGATAACTGCCAGCCATAATCCTGCGGAGTATAACGGGGTAAAATTTAAGGCACATCACGGTGGGCCATTTTCATCGGAGCAGACTCATGAGGTTGAATCCTTATTAGGGAAAGAGCTTGTACAGGCGGATGATGACAAGATATACCAGATTGATATGCACGGTGTATATTTCCGTCATCTTGAGCGGTCAATTGATTTTGAATTAATTAAAACGGCAGGTTTGAATGTACTTATAGATTCAATGGCCGGAGCAGGGCAGCAGGTTCTTGAAACTATGTTTATGAATTATAATATTCAAAGCAAAACTATCTATAAAATAGCTGAAAAAGATTTTGCCGGCAGAAAACCGGAACCTGTTGAAAAAAACCTTACTCCCCTTAAAGAAGAACTGCTTAAAGGAGAATATTCTGCCGGACTTGCTACCGACGGTGATGCAGACCGGCTTGGGGTTTTAATGGAAAATGGAGAATGGCTGAGCGCTCAGGAAACAATAATTCTGCTTGGTGATTACCTGGTAAATAATAAAAATATAAAAGGAGATATTGTTAAAACTTTATCGGTAACCGATAAAGTGAGAAACCTTTTTGAGGGAAACGGAAGAAAAGTATTGGATGTGGAGGTTGGATTCAAAAATATCTCTGAAGTTATGATAGAGGAAGACATTGCTTTCGGTTGTGAGGAAAGCGGCGGTTATGGATTTAATAACCATATACCCGATAAGGATGGCCTTTATTCTGCATTGCTGCTTTTAGAAATGCTGGCTTCAAGCGGGTATAAAAAGCTTAGCGATTTTGTCAGAGAGAAAAGGAAACAGTATGGGCCTGTTTACTACAGCAGAATTGATTTTGCATCAAACAATAACATCACAGAAACTATTTCTAATATGTTCAGAAATCCACCGCAAACAATAGGAAATAAAAGTGTAGTTAGTTTCAGGGAACTGCATAGTATAAGAGGTAATATTAACGGATTAAAGTTTTCTTTTAGCGGAAGTACACGATGGCTGCTTATCAGGGCATCGGAAACAGAGCCGGTAGTCAGGATTTATGCAGAAGGCACCAGTAATGATGAGGTTAATGAATTTTTAGAAATGGGAAAGAATCTCTTCCGAAATTAAAGGTTATAAGAGCATACAGCTATGTCTGTATACCATTTAATTCTTACTTCTTATCTTCCTCAAAAACAGTGTCGGGGATACCTTTATTTACTTTATAATTTGAATAAGTTATAAATACTTTTCCTTCGGATGATTTTTTCCTCTGTTTAGTATTTTTTTGGGGCTCCATCTCCCCTGCCATACCTTTGTTGATATTAAGCTGGTCTGTATTAAAAGAAAATTTAATTGATGAAGGGAGCGGATATCGATCGTTATCATCTTCATATTTCAAATCGATTAAGAATGTACCTGCAATTTTTGTAGTGGTTTCTATTTTACGGATTATTTTCCTGGATTGGTCAATCCAAAAAGTATTTAACACTATATCACTGTGTCCCCCAATCGGAATTACTTTAACCACAGACACATTTTTGCCGTCCAATTTTTCTTCCCCCTGGTAAATAGCAGTGTAATTTTCCTTTAATAAAGAAAGCGGCGAAAAATTAATACCTTCCCGGGGGAGCATGGCAAATTTATCAGATTTAATTTTGATTTTATCAGGCTGTTTATAAAATATTGTTGCTTCGGATACAGGCGCTTTAATAAAGTCAATATCCACCTTAATTTTTACGTCAACTTCATAATCCTGCACTGAACTAAAATGTTTTTTTACATCATCAAGTATTTTATCCGGGTCTTTTTCCTGTGCAATCAGCCCCGGGATAAATAATATTACAAGTATTAAAATATTCTTCATTTTTTCTCCACTAAACTTATATACTGCAATAACCGTAATGTGTTCCTTGTTTTATGAGGGTTTATTAATACCTTCATAACCGGCAGTTTTACATTCTTATTTAATTTCAGGATAAAATATCCTTCCTCTTAAATATAAAGATCGTCACAAAGTAAAACACCGCCACATGTGCTGCCAGAATCAAAACCGATTTTGTTACTTCACCGAAGTTTATAGGATCATCAAAAAATAAACGCCACGATGATGAATATGTTGTAAATAAATACGGCTCAATATCCTGGAATATATCCACCGGTATTTGAGAAATAACCAGGAAAATAATTATTATGGCCATAGTAGTAACTATTGGTCCAATTGCATTCTCAACAAGTGAAGATAAAAGAAAGGCAAGCGATGCAACTACCAGCATACTTAAAGCTGCAAAACCATAACTTAACAGGAATCTCCAGAAAACATCATCTCTGGCAAAGATAACCAAACCGCCCGGTTTAAGCACTATCAGTTCCCCGGATCCAAACAGAACAAAACCAAGAACAAGACTTACAAAAGCAAGCCAGCAAACCAGTAAGGTTGTATAAATCATCCCTGCTAAAAATTTTGAAGTAATCAGGCTGAATCTTGAAACAGGCCGGGTAATTAATAAGCGGTAGGTTCCGGCAGTAGCTTCCCCTGCCAAAAGATCGCCGGCAACAAGTGCAATTAAAAACGGAATCTGTATGTGCAGGGTGTTTAAAATCAGGTATGAAATCAGGTAACCGTTCAGCAGGTTTCCCACAAAAACAAATGACTGCTGTATATCCCTTGTCATAAAATCGATTGATCTTTCACCCTGTATATACATTGCTATCTGTACAAGAGCTACAATAAGGGCAATAGCAATAAAACCTATATAGGTTCTCCACTTCTTGAATATCTTATAAAGCTCAATATTTATTATAGTGATCATGTGCCTGCCTTTTCAGTAATATTCAGGAAGTATTCTTCAAGTGAGCGGGTGGGAATTACAGCGCTTACTGCAATATTATTATCAACCAAATATTTGTTCAGGGATGCTATTTCTTCCGGTTCCAGGTTAAAAATTACCTTTTCAGCGGTAATTGATTCAACCTTATTGATCCAGGCAGTAGTGCTTAAAACCTCTTTTGCCCTGTCAGTATTGTCTACTTCAAAAGTTACACGTAGTTTATTTGCATTAAGTAAATCCTGAACATACCCCTCAACTTTGGTAGAACCTTTATTTATAATAATCATCCTGTTTGCAACAAGTTCAACTTCATAAAGTATATGCGAAGAAAGGAAAATTGTTTTCTGTTTTTCTTTACTTAAATAGAGAATCAGGTCCCTTATTTCTTTCATTCCCTGCGGATCGAGGCCGGTTGTAGGTTCATCAAGAATAATAAGGTCCGGATCATGAAGGAGGGCCTGTGCAAGTCCAAGTCTCTGTTTCATCCCGTGAGAAAATGTTTTTACTTTGCTTTTATACCTCTTTTCAAGCCCAACAAGTTCCAGTATCTCCATTATTCTTTTTTTGGAAACATCTGTCCATGAAAGTCTGCCGAGAATCTCAAGGTTTTTATATGCGGAGAGATAGCCGTAAAAATCCGGTTTTTCTACAATAGCACCTACACGTTTTAATATTTCAATCCGGTTTTGTTTAAGAGGTTTATCAAAAATTCTTATTTGTCCGTTGTTTGGAGTTATAAGTGAGAGCAGCATCCGTATTGTGGTACTTTTGCCGGCACCATTGGGCCCCAGGAATCCAAAAACATCCCCTTTATATACCGATAAACTAAGGTTATCAACAGCTTGTAAATTCTTAAACTTTTTCGAGAGATTAACTGCTTCAATAATTTTTTCTTCGTTCAAAATTCTCCCGTTTTTACATGTACAATGGGCTAAAGTCCCCTCTTTTATACCGTAAATTAAATGCTATTGTTTATTAATTAAAAGTTTATTACTTGAACGGTTAAACCAATAGATAAATACTGATATTAGCATTACGAAATTAAGCAAAAAACGGACTATTTCCCGGGTAAAAATACACGGAGATAGCTTAATTAAAGCAGGTATGAAAACTTGCAATAGTTCTTTGAAAACAAGTTGTGAATTATTTTCATATAAAGTTCTGTTACTGAATGTTTAGCTTTTATTGAAGAAAAGTTTCAGTAGATTGTGATCGGGAATATGAAACATAAAAAATTTTTCAATTAAACAATGCAGTTTTGAAAAAATAAAATTTTTTGCTTGGATTTATCATCTGTTTTTTTATCACCGGAAATTTCCGGAAATATTTTTAAAAAATTTAACTTGGTTTTTAGAAAATTATTAATAACATTTGTTTCAGCTTTTAGTTCAAAAAAAATTTTTTAAAAAAGAAATATTTTATGTTTTCTTTTAAAAGATTTTTTTTTAGTTTGAAATTAAAACCTCATAAAAAATTCAAACAAAAAAAATTTTGAGATGGCAGAAGAAAAATTTTCATCAAACATCTTACCTGATTTCAAACTAACTAAATTCCCCTTAATATTTTTTTTAACACCCACTTTAAGTAAGGGAGTGACTTATGCAAATTAAAAGATTATTTACACAGGCAAACAGGGATCCTCTCTCCTCATTTGAGTTTGTAAAGCGTACATCTGAAATTAAAAATCCTGACGGCTCAATAGTATTCAGGATGGAAGATGTTTACGTTCCGGGAGAATGGTCGCAGGTTGCTACTGATATAATCGCGCAAAAATATTTCCGTAAGGCGGGTGTGCCTAAGTTGCTTAAAAAGGTAAAAGAAAAAGGTGTTCCGGCATGGCTGCAGGCTGCCAAAGCCGATGTTGAAAAAATGGAACAACTTCCGGAAAAAGAAAGATATTCTTCTGAAACAGATTCGAGGCAGGTATTTCACCGTCTTGCCGGCTGCTGGACCTACTGGGGATGGAAAGCAAAATATTTTGATACCGAAGAAGATGCAAAAGCTTATTATGATGAAATGCTGTTTATGTTTGCAAACCAGATGGCTGCACCAAACTCACCACAATGGTTTAATACGGGGTTAAACTGGGCTTATGGAATATCAGGTCCCTCACAGGGGCATTATTATGTAGATTATGAAACAGGTGAATTAACTGCATCTTCTGATGCATATACTCATCCCCAGCCTCACGCATGTTTTATCCAGTCAGTTAAAGATGACCTGGTAAATGAAGGGGGCATAATGGATCTGTGGGTCCGTGAGGCAAGACTGTTTAAATACGGCTCAGGAACCGGCTCAAACTTTTCCGAAATACGCGGATCAAGCGAACCTTTAAGCGGCGGCGGAAGATCATCCGGACTAATGTCTTTCTTAAAGATAGGCGACCGTTCTGCAGGTGCAATTAAATCAGGCGGTACTACACGCAGGGCAGCTAAAATGGTTACTCTCGATCTGGATCATCCTGATATTGAAGAATATATTAACTGGAAAGTTACCGAAGAACAAAAAGTTGCCGCTCTTGTTGCAGGCTCAAGGCTCTGCAATATCCATTTAAATGCTATTATGAATGCATGCTATGAAGAACATCCTGAAAATGACAGGTTTAACAAGCAGCTTAATAAAAAATTAAAACACGCAGTACTTGAAGCAAGAAAAGCCCAAATCCCCAATAACTATATTGAACGTGTCATTCATCTTGCAAAACTTGGTTTTAAATCAATTGAATTCCCTACTTATGATACTGACTGGAACTCTGACTCTTATGCTACTGTATCAGGACAAAATTCCAATAATTCAATCCGTGTTAATAATGATTATATGAACGCAGTTATAAATGACGGTAACTGGAATTTGTACTGGCGTGTAGAAAAGAAAAAAGCTAAAGCAGAAAAAAGAACGCCTAAACCGTATAAAACTCTTAAGGCAAGGGATCTTTGGGAACAGATTTCATTTTCAGCATGGGCTTGCGCTGATCCGGGAATTCAGTTCCATACTACTATTAATGAATGGCATACCTGTCCGGAGGATGGCGAAATAAAAGCTTCGAACCCATGCAGCGAATATATGTTCCTTGATGATACTGCATGTAATTTAGCTTCGCTTAACCTTGTAAAATTCTATAACACTGAAAAACAGCAGTTCAATATAGAAGCTTACAGGCATGCTACAAGATTATGGACTATAGCCCTCGAAATAAGCGTACTTATGGCACAGTTCCCCAGCAGGGAAATTGCACGGTTAAGTTATGAATTCAGAACCCTTGGTTTAGGTTATGCTAATCTTGGTTCTTTATTAATGCAGCAGGGTATTCCTTATGACAGCAATGAAGCATTTGCTATATGCGGAGCACTTACCGGTATTATGCATATGTCTTCTTATGCTGCTTCTGCCGAAATGGCTCAGCACCTTGGGCCTTTCCCTAAGTATGACAGCAATAAAGATCATATGCTGCGTGTAATAAGGAACCATAGAAGAGCAGCATACAATGTACCTAAAGAAGAGTATGAAGGGCTTTCAATTTATCCCGTAGGCATCAATCCAAAATACTGCCCGTCAGACCTCTTACAGGCTGCCAGGGAAGATGCTGACAGGGCTCTTGAACTTGGAACCCTGCATGGATACAGAAATGCCCAGGTTACCGTAATTGCTCCTACAGGCACTATAGGGCTTGTAATGGATTGCGACACCACCGGTGTTGAACCTGATTTTGCACTGGTTAAATTTAAAAAACTGGCAGGCGGCGGGTACTTTAAGATTATAAACCAGTCTATTCCACCTGCTCTTGAAAGATTAGGATATAATAAAGACCAGATAACCGAAATTGCAAAGTATGCCAAAGGCTCAGGTACACTTGCCGGATGTCCTTATATAAATCCCGAATCACTAAGAGCAAAAGGTTTTACAGAAGAAATTCTTGCAAAACTTGATAAAGTACTCCCTTCAGTTTTTGAGATCGGCTTTGCATTTAATAAATACACCCTGGGTGTGGATTTTATTACCAAAAAACTGGGGTTCTCTGAAGATGAAGTAAGTTCATATGATTTTAATCTTCTTGCCTCATTAGGTTTCTCCAAACAGGAGATTGCATCTGCAAATGATTACATCTGCGGAACAATGACAATTGAAGGCGCACCCTTCTTAAAACATGAACATTACCCTATTTTTGATTGCGCAAACAAATGCGGTAAAAAAGGAACAAGATTTATCCGCGCAATGGCGCATATAAGAATGATGGCTGCAGCTCAGCCGTTTATATCAGGAGCAATTTCAAAAACCATTAACCTTCCAAACCAGGCTTCAGTTGAGGATATTAAAGATGCTTATATGCAGTCATGGAAACTTGGAATTAAAGCAAACGCACTGTACCGTGATGGTTCAAAACTTTCTCAGCCGCTAAACTCTGTAAGTGAAGAAGAACTTGAAGCAATTTTGGAAGAGAAAGAACAGAATGATATAATAAAAGTTGCTGAGAGAATTATTCACCGTTATATTGCTAAAAGAAGGAGATTGCCGGACAGAAGAACCGGGTATACCCAGAAAGCAAAAATTAACGGACAGTCTGTCTATATCCGTACAGGTGAATATGATAACGGACAGCTTGGTGAAATATTTATAGATATGCACCGTGAAGGAGCTGCATTCAGAAGTCTGCTTAACTGCTTTGCTATCTCAATATCTCTTGGTTTGCAGCACGGCGTGCCGCTTGAAGAATTTGCAGACGCCTTTGTATTCACCCGGTTTGAACCAAGCGGTATTGTAACCGGCAACGAAAAAATTAAAATGTCTACATCAGTAATTGATTATATTTTCAGAGAGCTTGCAGTATCTTACCTCGGAAGAAATGATTTATCGCATGTTGATCCCGGTGAAGTAAAAACCAAGGCATCACCCGGAATTGTAAAGAAATTTGTTGAACCTGAGTATGTTAGTGAAGAAGTTGTAAGTGAAAGAGTTGTTGAACTGGATAAAGAAAAATCCTACAATCATTCATTATCCACAGGCGAAGTAAAATTCCATCCTGAATCTTCCGGCTCTTCAAAGATGACTGAAAAGATTAAACGTGCAATTGAAGCCGGTTATACTGGCGATATCTGCGCCGAATGCCAGAGCGTAACAATGGTACGTAACGGTACATGCCTTAAATGTATGACCTGCGGATCAACTTCAGGGTGCAGTTAAGACTCCCTCTCCCCTACGGAGAATTTTTATACATTTACAAGCCGCTTTTAAAGCGGCTTTTTTATTGCTTTAAATTTAATAGTGCTGTTCAGAATAAATTATTATTGATATAATATTCCTAAATAGATGTAGTATCAAGATTTTTTTTATTATTGTCAAATCGACCTCCAATCTGCCGTCCCTACGGGACTTTATTCATTTTCTTAATATATTCTATAAACGTCTCATCCCTACGGGATTGAAAAAATTACAGAAATACAAAAGTTTATATCATAAACAGGCAACTGTATGTTAATGAATAATATTATATTGTTGTTTTAAGTCCCGTCAGGGAAGTTATGTTTATAGATATGGGTAATCTCGATAATTCTCAAGTTCCGTAGGAACGAAACAAATTATTATTTTGGACAGAATAAAATTTAATCTGGCTCTTTAATATTGTCTTGACTCTAAATCTTTTATTCTGCAGATTAAATTTATCATGAAATTAAAAGGGGTAATGTTATGATCCATTCTTATTCTTTCCGGC
>JAWOJF010000084.1:0-16402 GCA_046481785.1 Ignavibacteriaceae bacterium
AAAGTGTTGATGAAATCGCTGAGCGAATTCTAATGGTTGGCGGGCAGCCACTTCACACGTTTGCCGATTATTTAAAAGTGGCGGACCTGAAGGAAGCCGGTTTTATTTTGGACAGTAAAAAGGGAGTGGAAGTAGTTTTGGAAAACAGCCGTTATTTATTGAAAAGTTTTAACGAAATTCTGGAACTTGCCGATGGCGATGAAGGAACTTCCGCATTAATGAGCGACCTGATTGGCGGTACCGAAAAACGTATTTGGATGTTGGAATCTACATTGGGTTGATAATATGCACAAATAGTTATTGAAGCCTCGCAGAATGTTGCGAGGCTTTTTTGTTTTTCAGGTTTTACATTAAATCTGTTATCGAAACTAAAGTTTTTAAAGAATTCTTTCGGTTACTTCAAAAATGGGTGCGACAATTTTAAAGAAACTAATTTCCGACATATCGGAAGTAGGGAAAAATCTTTCTATATTGTATGTTTTTATACCAACCATAATAATGAAAGAAAGAAGCAGCTTATGAAAAAGAAACCGGGAATTGGAAAAATGATTAGGGCGCCTTTCCTGTCATCCATTATCGCTCCCATAGTATTGGGAACCCTGCTGGCTGTTTACCTGAACGACAGTATCGAGTTGCTCAATTTTCTAATCGTGTTAATTATCGGCATTGGATTGCATGTAGCTACCAATGTTTATAACGACATTTATGATACCATTCAGGGAACAGACAAGGTGAATGTGCACCGCAATGAATCCAGCGGAGGGTCAGGTGTTTTACTTGATAATCCTGAACTAATGGCCCATCGATAAATGTAACGGCGCTTGCACATGATCCTGTATTACCATACCCGCTATCATAGGTAATGGCTCCTATCTGAGTACGCAATTTGGTTATATCAATTGCCTGTTCATTCTCAGTACCTATGATAACCGGTAATTCTATTTCAGAATTGTTGAAAGAAATTTTGGCAGTGTTCATATAATCCCCAATCTTGTATGAAAGTTGTTAATAAATTAAACACTACTATTTAAAAGGTCAACATCTTTTTTTAAAATTCGAATTAAATGCTGTAGTTTTCTACGGTTGTTAAAAGCGAAGGGCTATGTTTGAGTTTTGTTATTATTATCCATATCCGCTATATTTTAAATGCAACAATAAAATATACATATGAAAATAATCCTTTTCGTATTCTTAATGCCTTTTTGGGTTTTTGCCCAATATACCGTTAATGACTCTGACCTGGTTCGAACTGCTTTCACAAGAGAGTTCAATAAAGAAATAATCAATCAATATCTTTCTTCAGAAGATCCGGGTAAAATAAAAGCAGCATTATACACTATTAGTCACAGTAATGATACCACTTTTGTTCAGGATATAATTAAACTGGATTATGACAAATACCGGGAAGAAATATGTTTTGTACTGGGCCAGCTTGGTCCAAATACCGTATCAGAAGGATATTTATTAAGCAAACTGAACAACAATTCTGTTTCCACAAATTTGCTGCAGGCTCTTGGCAAATGCGGCAGTCAGAATTCCTTCGATTTTTTAATTCAAAAGTATAATGAATCCGATAGAGCATTTGGCGGTATCTCACTTGCATTGTACTATTTTAATTTAAGAGATTTATTAAATAAGGAAAAAGCTTTACCGGTAATACTAAGGGAATTAAGAAATCAGGAATTTACAAAAGAACGTCAGGCTGATGCAGCATTTGCGGTATACAGAACAAACCTGGCAGAAGACTTAAAAGAAATTTTATCCGATGAGATAAAACAGGAACTAAGAAATTACACCGGTAATGATGACTCTGTAAACAAGCTTTATTATATGCTTGGATCAATTCGCTTAATTAAATTTTTTCCTGATGATAAGGAGTTATTTTATACCCTGCAAAGTATAGACGACTACATACTGAAAGTGGAATCCGCTAAGGCTTTAGCCTATTATACTTACAAAGATAAAAATGATCTGCTTTCTTACCTGAGATATTTTAATGATAACAATCCTAATGTAACAAGGGCCGCGGCAGCCGCATTAAAAGATTTAAAACTGAATGATGAATTAAAAAGTATACTTAAAAATCTGATTGAAGAACAAATAATAACAACAAAGCTTTCCGGATATACAAAGGGAGAATTATTAATAAGCTATATAAGTCTTTTTAACCCCGATTATGAATTTGTGATACAAAAATTTCAAAACTATGTTTATCCGGAATTTGTTTACAGAGCGTCTGAACATATGAAAACCGCGGAAGCATTAAATTATCTAATGGAAAGTTTCTACACAGAAACGAACAAATCAAAACTTTTAATTCTCCAATCACTGATAAATTATCAAAGTGAATTCAGGGGAAATACAAAACTGGAACACATTTTTATCGAATCCATTAATTCTGGTTTTGCACCGGTAACATCGATAGCTGCTGACGGAGTTGATTCATTATTTATTGAAGCATACAGTGATACTCTCCCCTCTTTAATCATTCAACAGGTAAACAAAGACTTAAACAATGCAGATTTTATTGAAGCAATGTTTTCGCTATATAATCTTTCAGTAAAAACAGATACTGTTTTATCCAAAAACGTTTTAAGTATTCTAAAAAACTCAGAGATATTCTCTATAAGAAAGTTCGCTTTAGATAAAACGGGTAATAAGGAAAGTGCAGCAAAGGATAGTAATATATTTGCCTCACTATGGAGATTTGCGTTTAAATATTCATCGGCGGAAATTAATACGACCAAAGATAAAATTAAAATAAAGTTCCTCCCCCAATATGCCCCTGTTTCTGTGGGCAATTTCTGCAGCCTGTCCTTTAAAAGATATTATAACAATAATAATTTTCACAGGGTTGTACCTGCATTTGTTATCCAGGGAGGAGATATTACGGAAACAGGCTGGGGCGGTCCGGGTTATGATATTATATCCGAATTTTCTGATTTGGAATATAGAAAAGGAATGGTTGGTATGGCGAGCGCCGGCAAAGATACCGAAGGTTCTCAATGGTTTATTACGACTGGTTATTATCCCCACCTTAATAGTAAATATACCATTTTTGCAGATGTAGAAGATGGGATGGAGAATGTTAATCTTATAGACCAGGATGATGAGGTAATTTCTATAAAGCTTATTGAATAGAAATTTACGGCATTAATAAAAAAGGGCAGGCTATGTTCTTTTATGTACTATATACTTTCTCCCGGGGATTATTCAAATCCACAAACTGATCTTCATCAAGATATAGTTTATCAACTTTTATTATGCCTCTCAGGGAATTGGTTAAAATAATCTCATCGGCTGTTCTGAGGTCCTGCAGATATATATGCTCTTCTTTTATACCGGGATTGTTTTTCAACCAGTAGTTTCTGAAAACACCTTCCAGTAAGCCGGCGTTAACAGGCGGCGTATACCACTCACCGGCTTTCCTGATAAAAATATTTGTTCTTGCTCCCTCACAAATTTGTCCCCTGTTATTCAGGAAAATAACATCAAAAAAACCTTTCGCGGAATACTCAGCAAGCTGATCATCATATAACTGCCTGTTAGTGGTTTTAAAATACCGGAACTTATCATCCGCAGAAATTCTTTTGGCGGATACAATAACATTAATTTCATCCGGATTTATGGGATAGTCCTTAACCTCTATTGTAACAGCACCCCATTTATTAAGCAAAACCCTGATTCTGAACTTTTCATTTTTATCAAGTTTTTTTAGTTTTTTAGATATTGCCTTAAGTATTTTCTTTTCATTAAAATTGAAAAGAAAATATCCGGCAGCGGCCTTCATCCGGTTAATATGTTCTGAAAGCAGGAATATCTCCCCCATTTCGGCAAGCATGGTTTCATAAATTTCGAAATAAGAAAAAGACTTCACAAAAAATTCGGCTTTTAATAAAGCTTCATCAAATTCCTTTTCAGGACTGCTGTCCCAAACAATGCCGCTTCCAATACCTATTCTTCCATTCCCGGTTTCTTTATTTATAGTAATAGTCCTTATAGCCACATTAAAAACAGCCTCATCTTTTAATAGTAAACCTATTCCGCCGGTATAAATCCCCCTTCTGCCAGTTTCAAGTTCATTTATTATTTCCATTGTTCTTATTTTAGGTGCGCCGGTAATAGAACCGCATGGAAAAGTATTTCTAATAACACCGGAAAATTTCGTTCCTTCCTTTAAATTAGCCTTAACAGTGGATATTTTTTGAAATAATGACTCATATTTTTCTATCTCAAAAAGATTACTAACCCTTACACTCCCATATTGACTTATTCTGCCCAGGTCATTCCTAAGTAAATCAACTATCATCAGATTTTCAGCTTTATTCTTTTCACTATTGCCCAGTTTTCTTAGCTGCTGCTCATCTTCTTCATTATTAAAGCCTCTTTCAGCAGTTCCTTTCATGGGCATTGTTGTTATTTTATTTTTTTCAATATGAAAAAAAAGCTCCGGAGAGAGTGACATAATTATATTATTTCCGGAGTTAATGATAGCAGAGTATCTTGATGATTGGTTAAAGATCAGCTTCTTAAAAAGGCTGATAGGAGCCCCGTAAAACTCAAACATTCCTTTAACGGTATAATTAACCTGGTAAGTGTCCCCCTCTGCAATATAGTTTTTTATCTTGTTAATATCGCTGATGTATTTTTCTTTAGGAGTATCAAGGCGGAAGGAGGTCATTCCGAAATTGCTGTCATTCCATTTGTTTATCTGCAAATCTTTTGATTTAAAAACCTGTACGTCATCGCCCCTGAAGAAACAGAATTTTAACAGGGGGGTTTTATCAGGACAAAGATGCTTCAGCCTTTCTTCAAAAAGGAAACCTGCTTCATAAGAAATACACCCATAACCGTGCAGTCCTTTTTTAATAAGCTTGTCAATTCTTTTAAGTTTACCTGGTACATCTCCAGGATCTGAGGTCTCAACAATCTCCACAGGTGTAAGGAAAAAATATGATTTGCTTTTTCCGTAAACAGAGGGTGTATAAAAGAATGCGGAATCATTTTCGGCTAATACATTTTGAAGTATTTCGTCTATATCCATAAAGACATTTTATTATTCTAAGTAAAAATAGGTGCCTTGTAGCCTTTGGGGTTTTCAGAAAACAGGAATTAATGAGGCACTAAATAATTCAGATAAAAATTGTGTTGTAATTTAATAAATTCCGGGACAGAAAAAATCACGATTGTTTTAATTCTTAAATAGTTCTAATTTCTTTTATATAATTTTTTCTTTTAAATATGGGAACCCGCTGATGCAAAGACCCCGCCTTTCCTTCTGGCAAATCTGGAACATGAGTTTCGGATTTTTAGGAATACAATTCGGATTCGCTCTCCAGAATGCAAACGTAAGCAGAATTTTTGAAACACTAGGCGCAAGCATAGATGAAATACCTATACTCTGGATTGCCGCTCCCGTTACAGGATTAATTATTCAGCCTATTATCGGGCATATGAGTGATAAAACCTGGAACAGGCTCGGCAGGAGGCGGCCGTATTTTCTTGTTGGCGCACTGCTTGCTTCAGCAGCAATAGTAATAATGCCTAACTCCCCTGTTTTATGGATGGCTGCAGGTATGTTGTGGATTATGGATGCATCAATAAATATTTCCATGGAACCATTCAGGGCTTTTGTTGGGGATATGCTCCCCTCAGAACAGCGGACCATCGGCTTTTCAATGCAAAGTTTTTTTATCGGCATTGGTGCAATAGTTGCCTCTGCTCTTCCTTATGTTCTTAATAACTGGTTTGAAATCTCCAATACCGCTCCTGCAGGTGAAATACCCGATTCGGTTAAGTTTTCATTCTATATTGGCGGTGCAGTATTCCTGCTTGCTGTTTTATGGACTGTACTAAAAACAAAAGAATATCCGCCTGAAGAACTGGCAGCATTTACGGAAGCCCCGTCCGGCAGAAAAGAAAAAATAAAGAAGGTAGAATTAAATCCCAGTACAAAATTTATAAAAAACGGATTTATATGGCTGGCTGCAGGAGTTGTCTGCTCCATTTTTATATTCATAGAAGATCTTGATCTTGGATTATATGTCCTTTTTGTAGGCTCGGCAGTTTTCGGCATATTACAGATTTTGGTTGGTTTACTTACAAAGCAGAACAAAACTGAAAGTGCATTTGTTGTGATAATAAATGATCTGTATGATATGCCTAAAACCATGCGTGAGCTTGCATGGGTACAGTTCTTTTCATGGTTTGCATTATTTGCTATGTGGATTTATACAACGCCGGCTGTTACACACCATATATACGGCACATCCGATACAACCTCTGCCTTATATAATGAGGGAGCCGACTGGGTGGGAGTACTAATGGCTGTATACAATGGATTTGCAGCAGTAATGGCTTTTGTATTAGTATGGCTGGCACAAAAGACCAACAGGAAAACCGTACATATGATTGCATTAACAATAGGCGGTTTAAGCCTTGCTTCATTTTATGTAATTAAAGATCCGCAGATACTTTTAATTTCTGAACTGGGAATTGGCCTGGCATGGGCTTCAATACTGGCAATGCCTTATGCAATACTTGCCGGCTCGCTTCCTCCCCAAAAAATGGGAGTTTATATGGGGATATTCAATTTCTTTATCGTTATTCCCCAGATAACAGCGGCAAGTATACTCGGCTTTTTAGTTAAATCTGTTTTTGGTAATGAAGCAATATATGCACTTCTTCTCGGCGGCGGTTCATTTATAATTGCGGCTATGTTAACAATGCTTGTTAAAGATGTTGATTAGGTGAGAAGGTAACTTTGTTTGATGGATATTACTATAAACATTCATCCCTGACGGGATTTTATTCATCAATCCCTTTGGGGATATAATATTTATAGTAAGAATCTCAAAACATGATCCTATAGGAGTATTAAGACGCTATTTTTCATTAAACTTTGCAGATAAATAGATACATAAAATCTCTTAAGTTTACGCCCAGAGAAGGAATTTTTGTATATGTGTTGTTAGAACATTAGCATATCCTGGTCAGTGTCCTGCTCCCATAGCAGCTACCTTCTCTCTTATGTCTGCATTCTCCTTAACAAACAGCCAGAGGATTGCAGATATTGCAAGCGACACTCCGCTGATAATAAAGATAATATTTTTGTCCACCGCATTCAGTATCACCGAACCAAGGAATAAACTTACTATCAACTGGGGTAAAACAACAGACAGGTTAAATATTCCCATAAAGAAACCCATCTTAGCTTTATTTACTTTTTCAGACATTATGGCAAAAGGCAGACTAACAACAGCAGCCCATCCTATACCGCACACAGCCATCATAAAATAAAGCATGAATGAAGTCTGGGCAAGAAAAACAATTCCAAAATAACCAATTGACATAATTGCAACAGCCGTTAAATGTGTTTTTACCCTGCCGATTTTTTCGGAAACCGGCTCAAGTACAAATGCAGGAAAGATAAAACCAATAGTATTTAATACTGCAAAAGATATTGCAATTATCTGCCCTGTTTCATAATCAGTTGCAGGAGATAATTTTTGCTGGATATATGCAATGATGTATACAAACATTGTCTGTATACCAAGCCATGAAAAACCATGTGCAAAATAAATTTTGAATAATTGTCCCCAATCTGTTTTAGTGGAGTTAACGGGTATATCTGCAGAAGCAGATTCGATGTTCTGCAAATCTTTTTTTTCAGCAATAAATAATGTGGGAATTATTGAGAAAGCCATCACCAGGAATACACCAAAATAGATAAGCGCATAATTACCAAAACTGGCGCCTATTACATAAGCCAGTACACCGAAAAAACCTGATATTGTCTGCATCCATGTATAACCTTTTGTACGGGCAATACCTTCGGGAGTAACATCAGCAATAATCGATCTGGTAGGATTAAAACTTATATTTATTGCAAGATCAAGTGTTAATGCAATAACAACTGCAACAGCCAGTAAGCTTCCGACACCCATTCCATCGGCAATAGCATCAATATTAGGCAATGCCAGCAGCATTAAAGCAGCAATAGTTCCTCCAATAAGAATAAAAGGCCTTCTTCTGCCTCCCCAGAACCATACTTTATCACTAATCAAACCAATTATTACCTGTCCAAAAATTCCTGCCAGCGGCCCGGCAGCCCAAACAATTCCAATCTCATGTATATCAAGATTATATTTTGTACTAAGTATCCAGCTTAACGCTGCAATTTGTATTGAGAGTGCAAATCCCATTGCCGTTGCAGGAAGTGCAAGCATTGCATAAAAAGAGTTTGTAAGTTTTTTTTGGATATCTATCATAAAATACCTGGTTTTAGTTTCCCGAAATTAACTTGAAAATTTTAACATCTAAAGAAGGAATTGAAACAGATGTTCCATTAAACTGAATTTTTTTACCTGTCTTTAAATCCTCAAACTGTGCCGCCCCTTCAAGCATATGGAGAATATGTTTCAGATCAACTTCTTTGTCATCTTCATTATCGTTTACAACTATCATTACCTTTTCATCATCAAGTATTCTGAAATAGATATACACATTTTCCATAGCGGGAAAATGAATAAGCCTGCCAAGAGTTAATGCCTTATTGCTCTTTCTTATTTCAGCAAGCTGTTTAACCAGCCTATAAAATTCATTCTCCTTCTCAGTTCTTCCCTCTTCCATAAAAGCACTTCTTGTATCTCCCGGAAAGCCCCCGGGAAAGTTAATCCTTAAATCACCATGATCTGCCCCGCCTACTGCTCCTATTTCTGCACCATATAGAAGCTGGGGGATGCCCCTTGTGGTTAATAAAATATGTAATGCTATTTTAACCCTGGCAGCATTTTCCTTTGCTAATAACATAGCGCGCTCAACGTCATGATTATCAATGAAGGTAACAAGATTATAGGAGTCATGATAAACAAAGTCCATCCCTAGTACTTCATATATATGCTGAATAGTTTTAGTACCTGCAAGATAAGCACGCAAAGCATCAGCCAGTCCAAAATCAGTTACTGAAGGAAGGTATGTATTAAAGCCGGGAGTGAATATACTTTTTTGCTGATAGGTTGATAGAAACAACGGATCCCCTTTCCATACCTCTCCGACAATATTAGTATTTGGGTATTCATCAAAAACTGCTTTTGCCCAAACTGACATAAACTCCGGGTCTGCATATGGGTAAGTATCTTCTCTTATTCCATCAATATCAGCATATTCCATCCACCAGATAGTATTCTGAATAATATAGTTAGCCATATAAGGATTTTTTTGATTAAGGTCGGGCATATAATCTGTAAACCACCCTCTTGTACTTATATCCAGTGTCGATTTGCTTCCATGAATATCAACCATAGAAACTTTATCATGGTTAGTATTCAAAAAATTTTCGGGTGAACCGTTTATCCATTCATTTACCGGAAGGTTTTTCATCCATGGATGATTAATGTGTATATGGTTTGCCACATGATCCAGAATAATTTTTAATCCCCTGCTGTGTGCTTCCTCAACAAATTTCTTATAAAGTTCATTCGTACCAAGCCTCGGGTCCACTTTATAAAAATCAGTTGCACCATATCCATGGTAACTTACCGGGGTATTGTTTTCAATTACCGGGTTTAGCCATATTGCAGTAAATCCGGACTCCTTTATATAATCAAGATTGTTAATAATTCCCTGTATATCACCGCCATGCCTGGCAATGCCTTTTGACCTGTCCAGATCATTGCCATATCCATTAACAATATCATTTGTTGTATCGCCGTTAGCAAAACGATCAGGCATAACCAGATAAATGATATCTTCAGGTGTAAATCCAATGCGCCGGCTGCTTCCCTCTTTCCTTGGTAAAAATGAATAGTTCACCTCAGCCTTGGTTTCACCGTTTCTCAGAATAAGTTTGGAAGTTCCGGCAGATAAATTCCCGGGTATATCTATATCAACAAATGCATAAGATGGGTTATCTGTTTTATGAACTTTTATTATTTTAATTTTTTGATTATCGAATTCAGCAGTTATACCATTAAGATTTTCTCCATAAATCATCACCTGTACTTTATTCCATTCCATACCCGTCCACCAGTTTGGAGGTTCAATTTTATCAATTTTTATTTCCTGAGAATAGATAGATGCAGCAGACAAAATTATAAAAAGTAAAAGGGGAATTTTTTTTATCATACAGGTTTATAAGATGTTATATGGGGGAAAGCCATCCTGAAATAATTATAAGTATGAACTCATCATTGGCAAAGGATATTTTATTTAACCTAAAATAGATAATCATTTGAAATTTTAAAACAATATTCTGCTTACATATTAAAAACCGTCCAAATGGGTAGGATGAGTCTTTAAGAGCAAAGATAATGATGAACAGACAGATACAACCTTTAATTTTTTATCATTTTATGAAAACTTTTATTTTGGCATAGCAAGCTTATTGTAAAAAAACTATTGCTTTATTTAGTCAGTAGCTATATTTATAAATCTTCTGCCTCTTCTCTTAAATTTGAGTACTGATAATTTATATTTGGCAGTTGATATATGCAGTTCTGCAGTTTAGAACAATTTTAGTTGTAACAGACCTAATTTTGTAACCACTCTATATTAGTGGTTGTGCAACAATAACAATATTGTGCAAATGCCTGCTTAAGCCTATAAATCATCAATTCATCCAGTCTATTATCGCCTAAAATGAGGATGTACCCAAAAATGCACAAAAAGCGCCTTTATTTTTATTAATTTCTTTTTCCACTTTTCTTGATTTTATTTATCAATAAAAATAACTTTAATGTTTAATTTTGAATGAATAATGATAAGCACCGGCCAGGAAGAAAAAGACATTACTGTAAACAGGAAAGCAAGGTATGAATATTCTATTTTACAGACATACGAAGCGGGAATAGTTTTACAGGGAACAGAAGTAAAGTCACTCCGCCAGGGAAAAGCAAACCTTGTTGACAGCTATGCCAACCTCAAGAACGGAGAATTGTGGTTATTCGGTACCCATATAAGTGAGTATACCCAGGGTAATATTAACAACCACGAGCCTACAAGGCCGCGTAAGCTGTTGTTAAAAAGTAATGAGATCAGAAAACTTATTGGTAAGGTAAAAGAAAAGGGCCTGACTCTCATACCGCTCCGCCTGTACTTCAAAGGAGGCAAGGTTAAAGTTGAGATTGCACTGGCAAAAGGTAAAAAAGTACATGATAAACGTGAATCAATTGCAAAAAGGGATTTAAAAAGAGATCAGGAACGGTCCTTTAAAAACTAAAAATTATGGTATATAAGTAGCTGATGAAAATAAACTTTCCTCCCATTAATGAACAGATGGACATTATCAGAAGAGGTACATCTGAGATAATTCCGGAAGAAGAACTTGTTCAGAAACTTCAAAAATCATTAAAGGAAGGAAAACCTTTAAAGATTAAATTAGGCTGTGACCCCAGCCGCCCCGACCTCCATATCGGACACTCCGTAGTTTTAAGAAAGCTGGCAAATTTCCAACAACTCGGCCATCAGGCAATTTTAATTATCGGTGATTTCACCGGGATGATAGGTGATCCTTCAGGAAGGAATAAAACACGCCCTGCCCTTTCACTTAATGAAACAAGAGAACACGGACAATCATATTTTGAGCAGGCTTCCAAAATTCTTGATAAAGAAAAAACCAAAATAGTTTATAATTCAGAGTGGCTAAGTAAAATGAGCTTTGAGGATGTTATAAAATTATCCTCAAAATACACTGTGGCAAGAATGCTTGAAAGAGATGATTTTACCAAACGCTATAAAAGCGGCGAACCGATAAGCATTCATGAATTTTTATATCCTCTTGCCCAGGCAATGGATTCGGTAGCAATTGAAAGTGATGTTGAGCTTGGCGGAACAGATCAAAAATTTAACCTGCTGGTCGGCAGAGATCTGCAGCGTGAGTCTGGCATTGAACCCCAGGTGATTATTACAATGCCTCTGCTGGTCGGTACCGATGGAGTTGAAAAAATGAGTAAATCCTATAACAACTACATAGGTATTTCAGATACTCCGCAGGATATCTTCGGTAAAACATTATCAATACCAGATAAGGTTATCTATACATACTATGAACTGGCAACCGATATACCCAATAGTGAACTAAAAAATGTAAAAGAAAAACTTGATGACACATCTGTAAATCCCCGTGATTTGAAAAGAGCTCTTGCCAGAACACTTGTTAAAATGTATTATGATGAAACTGCCGCTGTAAATGCTCAGGAAGAGTTTGACAAGCTTTTTATTAAAAAAGAAGTGCCGGATGATATACCTGTTAAAGAAATTAATAACAGCCAGATAAATATTCTTGACTTTTTACTTGAAATTAAATTTGTTGCCTCAAAAGGCGAAGTTCGTGATTTAATTAAAGGCGGCGGCATAAAGATTAACGGAGAAAAATTAACAGAGTTTATTATTGCTTTCAACCCAGGCGAAGAAAAGATTGTACAGGTAGGAAAAAGAAAATTTATCAAAATCATAAACAAATTTGAAAATTCTTAATCTCACTTTTAATCATAATTTACCCCCACTTGTAAAAACTGCGGGGTTTTGCTTTATAATAAATTAAAAGTATGAGTATTATTATTTCTATTAGAATTAAAAGTTTTATAAAAACACACTCTTAGAAAGGAGATGATATATTGTATGTTCCATCAAAAATATTCTTTACCAAAGGGGTAGGCAGGCACAAAGAATACCTCACTTCATTTGAATTAGCTTTAAGAAGTGCCAGGATTGAAATTTGCAACTTAGTTACAGTTAGCAGTATCTTCCCTACCGGCTGCAAAAGGATAAGCCAGGAAGAGGGACTTAAAGAATTAAAACCCGGACAAATAACATTTGCTGTGATGGCACGTAATTCAACTAATGAACCTAACAGGTTAATTGCAGCTTCTATCGGTGCTGCACTTCCTGCAGACAGTTCTTCTAACTACGGCTACCTTTCTGAACATCATCCCTTTGGTGAAACAGAAAAAGTTGCCGGCGAATATGCTGAAGACCTGGCGGCTACTATGCTTGCTACTACACTTGGAGTTGAATTTGATGCAAATAAGGATTGGAGCGAAAGAGAAGATATATATAAAATGTCCGGAAAAATTGTAAGATCCTTTAACATTACCCAATCTGCTGAAGGGGACAAAAATGGTTTATGGACCACTGTTCTTGCAGCAGGAATTTTATTACCATAAAACCCGGATAATATTTTGTTTAATGAATTAACGTTCTGGATAATATTTGCAATAGTTGCAACGCTTATTATAATAATTGACTTATATCTTACCGATCACAGGGTAGGTAAAATAGGGTTAAAACGCAGTTTAATATGGAGCGGTGTGTGGGTTTGCACCGCTCTGCTTTTTAATCTTTTTATATACCTCTACTTAGAGGATGGACATCAAAAAGGATTGGAATTTTTAACAGGCTATCTTATTGAATACTCTCTTTCTGTTGATAACCTGTTTGTCTTCCTGTTAATATTCTCTGTTATGGATGTTCCTGCTGAAAGCCAGCCGCATGTTTTAAAATGGGGAATTCTTAGTGCTATTGTTTTCAGAATTGTTTTCATAATAGCCGGTATAGGTTTAATTAATTTATTTCATCCGATAATTTATGTTTTTGCTTTAACTCTTTTGTTTGCAGCATATAAAATGGCTTTTGGAGGAGAGCAGAAAATAAACTACCAGGAAAACTACCTGATTAAACTGGCTACAAAGTATTTTAAATTTGCTCCCGGATTTCATGGAAATAAATTCTTTTTAAAAAAGAATGGCAGATTATATATCACCAGTCTGTTTTTAACTCTTCTTCTGATAGAATCTTCGGATATAGTTTTTGCGGTTGATTCAATTCCCGCTATAATAGCAATTACTCAGGATGAATTTATAATTATAACATCTAATATTTTTGCCATACTAGGATTAAGGTCTCTTTATTTTGCACTTGCAGGCATTGTTGAACTGTTTGTGTATCTTAAATACGGTGTTGCCCTTGTTTTATCATATGTTGCAGTTAAAATGCTTATATCTGACTTCTACAAAATACCTACTGAGATTTCACTATTGGTTATTATTTCGTGTCTTATCGGGTCAGTAGTTCTTTCCTTACTGCATAAGAGAAAAGAACCCTATGGAGTACCTTCTGAAGACAAACCGGAACTGCCGAAATAATCAGGCGTCTTAAACTGTTAATCATTATCGAACCCGGCTAAAATACCTTGCAGGTTTTCTTTAACAGGTTAGCAAATTAGTTTTGATAATACAACACATGGAAACCTGCAAGGTTTCAGATATAAGGCCATCGCTCTTCGGTATTCAATTCTGTGAAGCTGGTTGAAATGAAACTACTTCTTTAAAACGGGGAAATCCTTTTTTATTAATCCATACAGATGAACCAGTACCGCCGCAGTCAAACCGGCAATCATAGGCTCCAACTGGTATAACACTTCATTTTGTACAAAGTTTGCTCTAATAAAATACCATGTTACACTGCATACGGCTGCAAGAATCATTTCAAAAAGAATTAGTCTATCCGGTATACGGAATCTTTCATAGTATGCACTTATTACAGGAAGGATAATTACCGGTATACAAAACGATCCGATCGTATACCATATCTCAATTACCGAAGGTATTGCCAATGCAAGAATTATCGATATGGTTCCTGAAACAGAAAGCCCTATTATTGTATAAATTTTAAGCTTGCTTTCATCTTGAAATTTATCCATTCTGAAAATAAAATCTCTCCCGATTGTTGTTCCGCTTAAGAACAAAAAGCTGTTAAATGTAGACATAATAGTAGCAAAAAGGCCGGCATAAAACAGCCCTTTAAGCCCGGGGGATAAAACCTTTTCAGCTAACAGGGGGAATGAAAGCACAGGCTGCTGAATACCCGGCAGGGAAGCCCTGGCATATAAGCCAGTAGTTGTGGTTAAGAAATCAAACACAGCCCATAAAATAATTGATATAAGTATTCCCTTTACTGCAACATTGCTGTCTTTTGCCGCATAACATCTCTGATGAAAACCGGGGTCTGCAAAGGTCCACAATGCAATTAGAAACCATACTATAATAAATGCCGGCGATGCCCCGCCTGTCAGTTGCAGATGTTCTGCAGGAAGGTTTTGAGCCAGATAATCAACTCCGCCAAAAGTTGAAAACGATAAAAGAACTATAACTATAAAACCGCCAAACATAATAAAAAACTGAAATGCATCGGTGTAAAGATCAGACCGGTACCCCCCTTTGAACAAATAAGAAAGGGATAAAGCTAAAGCAATAAGCAGGCTGACGAAAGTAGTGGTTCCAAAAATAAGGGAGATTAATCCGGCTACCATTAAAAGATATGGCGCCGGGGAAACCAGTATAAAAATAAAAACGGCTGAAGTTAATCCTGCCTTCCTGCCATATACCTGTGTTAGTTTATCGGGGATGGTAAACAATGAGGCCATACGGATTTTCTTTGCAAAGAATAATGCGAATAAAAAAGCAAAAACATAATAAGGGAACCCCTGAGTAAACCAGCTTGCTATTCCGTAACGGTAGGTAAATTCTCCCACTCCAAGTATTCCGCCATACCAGGTAGAAACGTTGGTAAGAATAAAAAGAGGTAAACCTACATTTCTTCCACTCAACAAATAATCGCTGGCTTCTTCCCTGCTTTTTCTTCCGGCAATAAAACCAATAATTAAAACAACTAAAAAGAATACTACTATGACAGCAATATCTATGTCAGCAAATGTTACCATACTCTGTGAATGATTTATAAATTTATCAGGTTATATGAAGGAAAAAGATTAAATAAAAAGATCTTGTTGTTTAACGGTATTAAAATCACGGATTATAAAAATCATTCCGCCTGAAATTCTTAATCTAACCGAATCAGAAACTGCGGCATTACTTGTGCTTTCACGTTTACCAAACGGCAGGGCCGTATTTTTTAAAGCGTACTTTAGTCCGGTTGATGTTATTTTAGTATCCATATCAAAACCATAAAGAGAAATTGTTTCTCCGGGAGATGTATTTATTTCTACATCCCCCTTATACGGAGTAAGTAATGAATTTTCTGCTATTATCCTGATTTTAATTTTATTATAAAATTTAATTACAATACCAAGGTTACAAAATGTATGATCAAGACGATCGCCGGTAACACCGGTAAGAATAACCTCTTTGCATCCATTCTTAATGGCATACTTCAGGCATTTTTCAACATCGGTATCATTCTGCCCTTCCAGCTTTATAATCTTTGACTTTTTATTAAAATATTTCAGGTTCTTAGATGTAATTGAATCCAGATCGCCAATAATTACATCGGGAGTAAGATTTAACTTACGGGCAGAGTTTGCACCGCCATCGGCACATATAAGAGACGAATAATTTCTTTTCTGAAGAAAAGTAACTAAACTTTTTTTAGGTGGTTTGCCATTGGC
>JAWOJF010000142.1:0-3788 GCA_046481785.1 Ignavibacteriaceae bacterium
CGCCTGATTTTTATTTCAATACAAATTGAGATTCCCCTCTATTTTTACTATTTTACTACGTTTCAAAAGGAGAAATTTTCATCATGGAATTCAAGATCAACAGCAAGGTCTTAGAAAAGCTTTTATCAAAAATCATTCCGGCGGTTCCATCAAGAACGCCTATGCCAATTCTTGAAAACTTTCTGTTCGAAATCAAGGATGGTTCTCTAACTGTTTGTGCAACTGATCTTGAGATATCATTAAGGTCATCATTAAATGTTGCTGCTGACGAAAATATAAAAATGGTAGTTCCGGCAAGACTTTTATATGATATTATCCGCTCATTGGACGATACTCAAATAACTTTTGAAACAGAACCTAATTCTAAGTTAAAACTTACAACTGAAAATGGAGTTTACAATCTTAGTTATTCTCCCAGCGAGGATTTTCCGGAAATTTCTGAAGTGTCTCGCGAAAAAGAAGTTGCTATCAGCGGAATGGATTTGAAAAAAGCATTTGATCAAACTGCATTTGCAATGAGCAAGGAAGATATGCGCCCGGCTATGACGGGAACTCTGCTGGAATTTACAACAGAGGGACTTCGTTTTATAACTACAGATGGTCACAGGCTTGTTAAGTTTATAAATAAAGCAATTAAATCTACTGTAACAGAACAGTATATAATTCCGGAGCGGGCAATTTCTGTACTGTCTAAGCAATTAGGGGAAGGTGATGTAAAACTTTATTTAAGCAAAACCCATGCTTCTTTTATTATTGGCGACGGAGAATTTATTACCAGGCTTATCGGCGAAAAATATCCCGCATATAACAGTGTGATCCCATTAGAGAATGAAAACTTTCTTGTGGTCAGTAAATCACAGGTTCAATCCACTATCAGGCGAATGCTGCTTTTCTCAGCTTCTACGTCAAAGCAGGTAAAACTTTCAATCAGCAAAAGCAGCCTGGAAGTTAGTGCCGAGGATGTTGACCATGGTTCCAACGCAAAAGAAGTTCTGAGCTGTGAATATAACGGCGATACTATTGATATAGGTTTTAACACTTCTTACGTAAATGATATTCTTACTCATCTTAACAGTGAAAAGATAACTTTTAAACTTCATTCACCGACCAAGGCATGTATAATAGAACCTAACGAGATCGATGAGAAAGAAGAATTAATGATGTTGTTAATGCCGGTCCGACTTAATAATTAATATGATCCTTTCTTCTGTTTCTTTAAGAGACTTCAGAAGTCACATAAGTACTTCTATTAAGTTTAACAAGGGGCTAAATTATATTGTCGGCGGCAATGGTCAGGGTAAAACGAGCATATTGGAATCTATTTATTATTTGTGCACTACAAAAAGCAATATTTCCAGATCCGACAGCGAAGTGATCCGGTTTGATCAGAAAGATTTCGAAATTCAAGGCCGGTTTAATGATCTTACAACAGACACGGTGAAATTGCTTTATTCCTTCTCTGAAAACAAAAAATATTATTATCTGAATGAGAAGTTAGTAAACAGAACCGCAGAAATAATCGGCAGGTTTCCTGTTGTTGCTCTTACTCCGGCAGATCATGCTATAACACAGGGATCTCCCGCAGAAAGAAGGAAACTGGTTGATTCTATTATTTCGCAGGCAAGCAGCAATTATCTTTTTAACCTGCTTGACTACAATAAAATGCTCAGGCAAAGATCTTCGCTATTAAGTAAACTTAGGGAGTTTAGGAACACAGTAGAATTGGATGAGCTTGAATCGTGGACTGAAAGACTTATTAAAACAGGAACCGAAATTATAAAGCAACGGAAAAAATTTATAGAGAGTTATAATGAGTATGTGAAGAATTCATATTCACAGATAATGAACAATGAAGAAGTTCCTGAAATAAAATATTCATCACTGGAAAATTATAATAACGAAAACACCGAAGATAAATTCACGCTTCTGATTAAAGAGAAAAAAGATGAGGAGATAAGAAGAGGTGTTAATCTTGTAGGTCCGCACAGGGACGAATATATTTTTGAAATAAACGGATTCAATCTTAAGACATTTGGTTCACAAGGACAAAACAAAACATTTCAATCGGCACTACGTTTTGCCGAATTTTTTTATCTAAAGGACATTACAAACAAAACACCTATTTTTTTGCTGGATGATGTTTTTGGTGAACTCGATACATTCAGAGCGACAAAGATCAGCGAATATTTAAAAAATGTCGGACAAGCATTCATAACACTAACGGACTTTACAAATTTCTCTTTTCTGACGAAGGATGAAAACGATATTCTGATAAAACTTCAAAACGGTAATATTATATATGCCTGATGGTTTCAAAACAATTAAAGATGTTTTTAATATCCAGCCGGAATTAAAAAACATCAGAGAGATTATTAAAACGAATGAGATCGTAACAGACTTTAATATAATTTTTCCGGAGTTCAAAAAAATAGTTAGCTCCGTTAAGTCCAACAAAAGCACATTAATTATTAAAGTAGAGAATCCTGCCTGGCGTCAGGAACTTAAACATAAAGAAGAAAGCCTCATTAGAAAAATAAATTCTTATTATAACGAAGAAAGAATTAAACAAATACGATTTACACATTAAGGATAAAATAACGTATGGCAAAGAGTAATAATAAAAATAATGGCAACGACTACAGTGCAAAAAACATAAATGTTCTAAAGGGGCTAGAGGCAGTTAGGAAAAGACCGGCAATGTACATAGGCGATGTTAGTTCTCGCGGACTTCATCATTTAATAAATGAAGTTGTTGATAATAGTATAGATGAGGCACTCGCTGGATTTAATGACAGGGTAATAGTTACAATTCATAAAGATGACAGCGTTTCGGTTGAAGACAGAGGAAGAGGAATTCCTATTGATATACATCCTGTAGAAAAAATATCCGCACTTGAAGTTGTTATGACGGTTCTTCATGCCGGCGGTAAATTTGATAAAGATTCGTATAAAGTATCTGGTGGTTTACACGGTGTTGGTGTCTCGGTGGTTAATGCTCTTTCAGAGTGGATGACCGCAGAAGTTAAAAGAGACGGAAAAATTTATTTTCAGGAATACAGAAAAGGTATTCCAACAGAGAAGGTAAAACAAAAAGGAACCTACAAGGGCGAGCAGACCGGAACTAAAATAACTTTCCTTCCGGATAAATCTATATTCAGAGTTACAAAGTTTAATTTCGAAACAGTTGCTTCAAGACTACGCGAATTGGCATATCTTAATAAAGAAGTAACAATGATTTTAAAAAGCGAAGAAGACCAGACCGAAGAAACGTTCAGGTTTAAAGGCGGGCTGCTTGACTTTGTTAAGTATCTCGATGAGCAGCGAACCGTACTCCATAAGCCGGTATATATTGAAGGTGAAAAAGAGAACACTCCCGTGGAAATTGCCTTTGAGTATAGCGATTCATACTCAGAGAATGTTCACTCTTATGTTAATAATATTAATACAATAGAAGGCGGAACCCATCTTGTCGGGTTTAGAACAGCCCTTACGAGAACACTTAATAATTATGCGTATAAAAATGGATTGATTAAAGATAACAACAAAATCACTTTAACCGGGGATGATTTTCGCGAGGGGCTAACAGCAGTTATTTCTATTAAGGTTATGGAGCCTCAATTTGAAGGACAAACAAAAACCAAACTGGGCAATAGCGAAGTAAAGTCGGTTGTTGAAACAATTGTTGGAGAAAAACTTTCTGAGTACCTTGAAGAAAACCCATCGGTTGGCAAAAAAATTATTGAAAAATGTATGCGTGCAGCAGAGGCCCGGGAAGCTTCACGTAAAGC
>JAWOJF010000213.1:0-5119 GCA_046481785.1 Ignavibacteriaceae bacterium
ATATTTTTCCGGTTAAGCTGCTGCTACCGGCACCGGAAAAAGTCAAGATTTTTGGAGAGGTTAAATCAGTGAATTTACCGCTGCCCAGGTCTGGTCCGTCTGCTGAAAAGGCTGAAGGAGCAGAATGCATTGTGAGACCATCCTTATTCAACAGTATTTATTCTGTCCTGGTTAGTCATAACTTTACGAAAAAGCAATCCCGGCTGCGTAAAATGATCATTTTCACCTTCGGCATTTCTATCGTACCAGTCTGCAAGGTTGCCCTCCAGCGCCATTGCAGGTTCTTTATAGCTTTCATCTGCATAAATATCATCAAAGCTGTTCGGAAAATAATTAGGATCACTTCCGCCGTTACCATCAACACGCATAGAACCATCGCGTTCATAATTTGCAACTTTATACGGGCATTTATTTACGGGTATCTGCTCATAGTTAACACCAAGTCTGTAACGGTGTGCATCCGGATAAGAAAGCAATCTGCCCTGAAGCATTTTATCGGGGGAGTAACCAATTCCATCCACAACATGAGCCGGTGCAAATGCAGCCTGTTCAACTTCAGCAAAATAATTTGAAGGAAGTTCGTTAAGTTCCATTATGCCTACATCAATTAAAGGGAACTCGCTATGAGGCCAGACTTTTGTAAGATCAAAAGGATTAAACCGGAATTCGCTTGCCTGCTGGTCTGTCATAACCTGAATTTTTAATGCCCAGCGTGGAAAATCTTTGCTGTCTATTGCATTTACTAAATCTCTTTGTGCCTGGTCAGGGTCAATGCCGCGCATTTTATCAGCATCCGGGCCTGTAAAGTTTTGAATTCCCTGCAGTGTTTTAAAATGGAATTTTACCCAAACTCTCTCATTGTTATTGTTTATCATTGAGAAAGTATGACTGCTGAAACCATCCATATGCCGGTATGATGCCGGGGTTCCGCGGTCACTCATTAAAATCATCACCTGGTGCAGGCTTTCAGGGTTAAGGCTCCAGAAATCCCACATCATTGTCGCACTTTTTAAATTGGTCCGGGGATCTCTTTTTTGGGTATGAATAAAATCGCCGAATTTTTTGGGGTCTTTAATAAAGAAAACCGGTGTATTATTACCAACAAGGTCCCAATTGCCGTCTTCTGTATATAATTTTATTGCAAAACCGCGCGGGTCACGTTCACTGTCTGCGCTTCCTTTTTCACCGCCTACAGTAGAAAATCTTATTAATAACCTGCATGAATTTCCGATTTTGCTGAAAAGTTTTGCTTTGGTGTATTTTGTAATATCATGGGTAACTGTAAAAGTGCCAAACGCACCCGATCCTTTTGCATGTACTACCCGTTCAGGAATTCTTTCACGGTTAAAATGTGCCATTTTTTCGTGAAGAATAAAATCCTGTAAAAGTATCGGGCCTCTCGGTCCCACCGTCATACTATTTTCATTTTCAACGTAAGGCTTGCCTGAGGCAGTTGTAAGTTTTCTGTTGTGTTCTTTGCCGTTATTCATGTGGAGTTCCCTTTAAAAGAAGTTTTATATAATCTCGTTTGTAAAAATGCTCTTAAGCACGTAATAAATCAAATTGATATTATAGATAATAATATAGATATTGTCTATGAAGATATTATCTTATTGAAGGGATAAAAACATGGAGAAAAAATGAATATACAGCAATTAGAATACATTGTAGCAGTTGACAGGCACAGGCATTTTGCCCGGGCGGCAGAAGCTTGTTTTGTTACACAGCCTACATTAAGCACTATGATCCAAAAACTGGAAGAGGAATTGGGTATTGTGCTGTTTGACCGGACACGTCAACCTGTAATACCAACTGAAATAGGGAAAGAAATTATTGAACAGGCGAGAAAAATTTTAAGTGAGGCGGGTAAGTTAAAAGAGTTAGTTTCTGAATCAAGGGGAAGCCTGAAAGGAGAATTAAAAATTGGAATTATTCCCACACTTGCGCCATATCTTCTTCCCCTATTTCTCAGAAACTTCCTGGTGGAGTATCCGAATGTGAAAGTTAAAATAAATGAAATGACTACAAACCAGATTGTGAAGAATTTATCCAGGGACAGCCTGGATGTTGGTATTCTTGCCACCCCTTTAAATGTTGAAGGTTTAAGAGAAGTTCACTTATTTTACGAAAGATTTATGATATTTGTATCGGGAAATGAAAAAGTATTGAAGAAAAAATACCTTCTTCCCGAAGATATTGATGTAAACCGGTTGTGGCTTCTTGAGGAAGGGCATTGTCTAAGGTCGCAAATGCTTAATTTATGTGAGCTGAGAGAAAAAGAAAGTGAATTTAATAATCTTGAGTATGAAGCCGGAAGTATAGAATCACTTCTTAAAATTGTTGAAATGAATTCCGGGTTAACGGTTGTACCTGAACTGGCAGTTCTTAATTTTGATAAGGAAAAACGAAGGCAGATAAGATTTTTCAGGGCTCCTGTACCGGTTAGGCAGATAAGCCTTGTTACATACCGGCATTTTGTAAAAAATAATTTATTAAAAGCACTAAAGGCTGAAATAGTAAAAGGGGTTGAACCTATAATCGGCAAGAAAAAGCTTGATAAAGTAGTTATTGAAATAGATAAATAAATAAATTTATAAAGGAAAACAGGTGAAATATTTATTATTCGTTCTCCTTATATCATTACCGCTTTTAGCGCAGGATAATAATCCCAAACCTCCTGCAGATACATCATATAGTCCCAACAGTGAATTTGAGAAACTGCAAAAGAAGTTTCCTTTCATAAAAGTTGTAGTTCCAGGGGTACCTGATAATATAACCGTTAAAGAAAATCTTGTTTATAAGGACTATGGCGAAAGGAAACTTCATCTGGATCTATTTTATGCTGATAATAAAACATCCGGATCTCTGCCCGTTGTAATTTTAATTCATGGGGGCGGCTGGCGTTTGGGAAATAAATCATTGGAACAGGCCATGGCTGTTGAACTGGCTTCAAACGGATATATTGCCGCAGCAGTGGAGTATCGCCTTTCACCGGAAGCGAAATATCCGGCAGGGGTTTTTGATTTAAAGGAAGCCATAAAATGGCTGAAGAAGAATGCTGACGAATATAACATTGATACGAATAAAATAGCAGCAGCCGGTGAATCAGCCGGAGGCACATTGGCAGCACTTCTTGGCACAACCGGCAGTATGAAGGAGTTTGAAGCCGCAGATCAACAGGGATATTCTTCTGATATCCATGCTATTGTTGATATAGATGGTATACTGGATTTTACTCATCCTGCCGAAAGCGGTAAAGATACCATTCCCGGTAAGTCCTCAGCAGGGAAAGCATGGTTTGGAGCTTCATACAAAGAAAATCCTGATTTGTGGCGCAGTGCATCCCCATTTGTTTATGCAGGTGAAAATACTCCTCCTGTTATTTTTATAAATAGTGCAGACGAACGTTTCCAGGCAGGCAGGGATGTATTTATAGAAAGAATAAAACCTCACAATATTTATTATGAGGTTCATGCTATTCCCGATACTCCTCATGGATTCTGGATGTTTCATCCCTGGTTTGATCAGACTTCAGAATATGTTATAACCTTTTTAGATAAAGTCCTTAAAGGGAAAGAATGAAAACTAAATTTTTATATTTAATGATTTTGTTTTCAAACTGCTTTCTGTATGCAAATAAACCCGGGACAATTACAGTAGCTGCAGACGGCAGCGGGGATTATAAAACTATATCTGAAGCTGTTGCTGCTTTGCCGGTATTTAATTACGGCAGAATAGTTATTTTAATAAAAAACGGTGTCTATAACGAAAAGATTAGAATTGAGCAGGACTATATTACATTAAAAGGAGAAAGCCGTGAACATACTATTATCAGGTACAATCAGCTAAGGGAGGATTGGATTAAAAATCAGGATGCCGTTGGACCTGCTGTAATTAACATTCATGCCGATGATATAGTACTTGAAAACCTTACTATTGAAAATACACAGCCGGAAATTGGTCCCCATGCTTTTGCTGTTTATGGGCAGGGAACAAGAACTATAATTGTGAACTGTAATGTTTTAAGTAAAGGTGGTGATACAGTTTCCTTATGGGATTTCCAAACCGGGATGTATTATCATGCTGATTGTTATTTTGAAGGAGCTGTTGATTTTGTTTGTCCCCGCGGGTGGTGTTTTATTAAAGACTCAGAATTTTATGAAGTAAAAAAAACTGCTGCCTTATGGCATGCCGGAGGATTTGACAAGAACCAGAAATTTGTATTAAAAAATTGTTCTTTTGACGGAGTAAAAGATTTTGAATTGGCAAGGCATCATTATGAAGCACAATTTTTCTTTATTGAATGCAGCTTTTCGGAGAACATGAGTGATAGAAAAATTTACCGGGTTACATATCCGGATGAACCTGAAAGAGACAGGGTATTTAACTGGGGTGAAAGATATTATTTTTATAACAGCAGCAGAGAAGGCGGAAATCCGCACTGGGCAGATAATAACCTTGCCACCGCTGAAGGTTCACCTCAACCGGAAGATATAACTCCACTATGGACTTTTAACGGTAAATGGGATCCTGAATCTAAACAGGGACCTGCCGTAAATGATTATAAAATTTCAGACAGCACGTTAACCCTTACTTTTAATGAACCCGTAACTGTCCTTGGTTTGCCTGAATTAAAATCGGGTACAGGCAAAGTATTTAAATTTTCTTCCGGCGGAGAAAATAATATTATAACTTTTACTGCTGGTGCTGATTTTAATACCAAGGATTTATCAGGTTTAATCATTATTAATGATTCAAAAATGATTGGAACAATTGCTTCTGTTTTTGAAAGGGAAGCTGATCTGGATATAAAAACAAACAGAACAAATTAGTAATGTTTCGCAGTATATTTTTTAAAAAATTAAAGTAAGTATTACTTAGGCCATATTGGAAATAAGATTATACAAATAGCCTCTGCCTAATGGAAGAAGGGCTTTTGTATGGCGTTCAAGTATTTCACAATTGGTAAGATGAGCAATTTTTTCGGGGCTTAAACCACTGATAAGTCCTTTAAGGTTAGGAAGCACATCCTCATTAAGAATACGGTAAGCACTCTTCTTTTTAATTAACTCTTGTACATTTAGCTGTTGGAGCCACTTAATAACTTCTTCATCAACAG
>JAWOJF010000221.1:0-2646 GCA_046481785.1 Ignavibacteriaceae bacterium
CCTTTACGACCTCTGGCTCGCGCTCGATAGCGGCACGCCGAACCCCGACCGCGTCGTCGAGTGTTTCCTGCGCCACATGGACCACGACGGGGCAGCCGTGTCGCGCGCCGTGTTCGCGGCCACCCTAGAGGCCAAGCTCGCAAGCGACGATAGCTCCCATAATTGCGGCAGTTTGCTCTGCCTGCGATCCGCCTCCGCAGCCAAGGTTTATATCCGGTTCGGGAATATTCAGTTCAGTAAAAAACTGATCGCTCATATTGTTATCATAATGCTGCCCGGTATGCACCAGCCGGTATTTTATTTTATCTTCTGCTGTTTTTTTAATTGCGTGGATTACAGGTGCAACTTTAATAAAATTAGGCCGTGCACCGGCGATAAGGGTGATTTTCATAGGTGTATATTATTTGTTTCTGTTATGGATAATAAGTTAAAGTTAATTTACGAAAGAATTAATTTTCAGAGTGTTTTGAGATTCTTCTCCCGAAATTCGGGATCAGAATGACAGGTTAGCGTTCTTCTCTGCATCTCCGCGACTCTGTGGTAAAAGTATTCTTGATTCTTGATTCTAGATACTGGATACTTGATTCAATTAAAATATGTAATAGTAAAAAGTAAGAAGTAAATAGTAGATACTAGTTTCTAATCAAACAAGCTACATCAGACTTACAGCCCAAACTTTAAAGTTAAGGAAGTACCGTTTGATTTTTTCAACGTCCTTTTTATGGTAAATATCACCTGTATATGAAATTAAATTCTTATGATCTATTAAAGATTTAAAATTTGTAAGAGCTTTTTTATTTATCCTGTTAGCAGGCACAACTCTTTCAATCAGGTTAATTACCTCGTAATGATTTTCCCCGCTGCTTTTACGTCCGGCAAGTTTAATGGTTATTGCATCTGCCAGTGCAATTGCGGAATGGATAAACAGTACTCCTGAAGCATTATAATATTCAAATTCAAACGCCAGAAGTGCAGCTTCTTCAAAATTGCCTGCTACAGAAAGAAATCCTTTATAGCGAACGGAATCGTAAGTTTTAGCCGTTATTCTTTTTACCATAAAGTAAACTATTAAAATTTTTACCTGAGATTATTTTACCATACTTCAGAATGTCTTTTACGGGAGGTTTATCCTTTAAACCAAGATATTTGAATCTTGATGTGGTTAAATAAAAAGGAGCTAGAGTTATTTGATACATTTTAGCTAAATCTGTCCTAAGGATTGATATTTTATCCTGTATTTTTTTTAATGAACCTGAATAAACAAAACATACATCTAAATCGCTGTCAATTGTGTCTGTCACAAGCACAGTACTACCGAAAAGAATTATACTTTCAACATCTTTATGCAAAGCTTTTTTTATAAAGTTCAGTATGCTCTTATTAAATTCTTTCTCAACATTGAATAAATGATAAATCAGGTTTTTTGTAAGGAATTTTTTTCTGTCCAGCACAAATTGATGCTCACGTTTGCCGGTATATCTTTTAACTATACCTGTTTTTTCCAGATTAAAGAGGGAAACCTGAACGGTTCTTAAAGACAGATTTGTTAAACGAGCAACCTCTCTTCCTGATATTCCGATATTTCGTTCATTTAATACACGAAGAACAGATACATTACTTGGGGCACTGAAAATATATTCAAGAATATTGTTGTATTTCATAAAGCTGCTTATTTAATTGACTATTATTTTAGTCAAATGACTATAATTATAGTCGTAAAAATAAATTATAATAATTAAAAGTCAAAAGAACCCCTGATGACGTCCCTAACGGGTGGCAGGCAGAATGACATCCAGTCCCGATAGAATCGGGATGTCGCAAAGCCTCCATATCCGTTATCTGACTTCTGATGTCTGAACTCTGGAACCTGCATCCAGCATCCCCCAAAGGGGCAGGCAGAATCTATTATCAAGTATCCACCATTCCAATCCCACAGACTAAATCTCCTCTTTACGAACTTTGCATCCTTCGCGGACCCTGCCTACCGCAGGCAGGTTTGCGTGAAACAACATGTCTACCGGCAGGCAGTTCCTTCATTCATCCTAACCCCCTCCGGGCATTCTTCTCAAATTAACCTGACGAATAACAGTACCGGATTTCCTATCGGGATACTTACACACATACATCATAGCTTCTGCCTCCTGCATTTCCTCACCGAAGTACCAGTAATAATAAGTTAGTCCGTCCTCAGTTTTTCTGAAATCCATTTCATTACCGAACCAGTTTCTGAAAGTCATAAGAATTTCCGGAAAGATAAAAACATCATCATCATTAGTATCAGCTAAGATGAGATCGACCAGGTAAAGGCTATCGCCTGTAAAATAATAATCTGAATAATTAAGCGGCCAGCTTATAAAACAATTCCCGCCGCGATAAACAAGCCTGTCAGGTGAATCATTTATCAGTTCAAAATTATCATAACCCTCAAACCCGGATTTAATTTCATCCCTTGTATAATTGAGATAATCGAAATCAACAGCACTCAAATGCTGATTCTGAGGATACACTGATATACAGGCAACTATAAATAAGATTATTGTTTTCATAATTTCATTTCTTCCCGAAAAGCAAGGGATATTAGATAGTCTTCACGATAATAAAAGTATTGACTCGGTTGATTTAATTGAAATCAACTTTGAAGATAAT
>JAWOJF010000233.1:0-12144 GCA_046481785.1 Ignavibacteriaceae bacterium
TGCCACTAAAGGTATTCATTAAGGCCGGTGCAAATTACAGTACCGCCATAGTTACCGATGAAATAAATTTACGAAGCTCTGAAATGATTGATGAAGAATGGTCTGAAAAATCCTGGGGACCATTTGTTGAAATAACTTTTGGACCCGAGATTCAGATAGGAAGTATTTCCATAATACCAAATATAGGTTACCAGTATAGCTTGAATATTATTCCTTCCGAATGGGGTAAATTCTTTCCGGAAGGTGGAACAAAGAACATTGGGCATTCAGGAGTAATAGCTCAAATTACATTGGAAACTGATATTTAGAGTTATTTTGTTTGATATACGTCTATTGTCCGATAATGTATATTATGTAAACTAACGTATTCCCTACGCTTAAACCAGGCCTTGCAGCTTTAAATAAATAAATACTACAAATATTGCTAATACTACCCATAAAAGCGGACTTTTCTTTTTCCTTCCATGCTTTCTTTGCCGGGTAAAACCCAGTTTTCTTTTTTTCCGTTCCTGTTCATCCTCTTCAGGTTTATAGAAACGAGGCGGATAGTCAAAAACCCTGTGGTTTGGTTTCTTCATAAACATAATAAACCCCGCTTGCTAGCTTTCAAATATTGCAGATACAAACATTGCCGGATCAAAAGTCTGCAGATCATCAATTCCTTCACCGACTCCTATGTACTTTACCGGGATCTTCTGTTTAGCACTTATCTGGAATATAACGCCGCCTTTTGCAGTGCCATCCAGTTTTGTTATTACAAGCCCGGTAATATCAGTAACTTTTGAGAATTCCTCAGCCTGTACAATTGCATTTTGTCCTGTGTTACCATCTAAAACCAAAAGAGTTTCATTGGGAGCATAAGGTAAAAGTTTAGCCATTACACGTTTAATTTTGGAGAGTTCATCCATAAGATTTGCCTTATTATGGAGCCTTCCGGCGGTATCTATCAGTACCAGGTCATATTTGTCCCTTATAGCCGCCTGCAGCGTCTCAAATGCCACAGAAGAGGGATCAGAGCCTTTGCCTTTCTGGACTATCTCCACACCTGCCCGTTTTGCCCATATTTCAAGCTGTTCGTTGGCTGCTGCCCGGAAGGTATCGGCTGCTCCCACAATTACCTTGAGACCGGACTGTTTATAATTATGAGCAAGTTTTCCTATTGTTGTGGTCTTCCCTGCTCCGTTTATTCCCACTATAAGAACAACATACGGCTTAAATTTATCAATATTATTTTCGGTTTCATTTGTTACCGGTTTTACTAAAACCGATGCCAGTTCCTTCTTCACTGTTTCCAGAATATTTTCACCGGTACGGTCCTTTTCAGATTTTAATCTGACCCGGGAATTTTCTATTATATTTATTGCTGTATCGTAGCCGATATCAGATGAGATTAATATTTCTTCAATTTCATCAAGAGTTTTGTCATCAATAACTGCTTTACCGCTCACAGTCTCTGTAATTGTATTAACAAGTTTATTGCGGGTTTTAGTTAAGCCTTCTTTAAGTTTATCAAAATTTAAATTTTTAAACAGATTCATAATTCTTTTTTTGGTTAATAAATTCTATTGCTCTTATGAGATAACCGATAAATGAAGCAAAAATAAGGATGATACTTAATGCGTAAAGTGATAAGAACAGATAATTTTCCTTATCAGCCGCACCTAGTATAAAAAACAATATTACTATGCCTATACTAACAACAGTTATCTTACCAAGCATATTAGAAGGCAGTACCTTGCCCAGTTTTCTGGATACTATTATGCCACCAATGAATATTAACAGGTCTCTTCCTATTATCATAAAAAAATAATAAGATGGTATAATTCCAACCAGGTATAGTTTAATTACAATAACACCTATTACAATTTTATCTGCAAAAGGATCGATGATTTTCCCGGCTTCTGTTACTTCATTATACTTTCGTGCCAGATAACCATCCAGTATATCCGTAAAGGCACCAAACACGCATATTCCGAAAGTGAGATACCTGTAAAACTCATCATCCAGGTTATCAATAAGAAACCAGAGCGGCACTGCCAATAGAAGCCTAAGCAGGCTTATCAAGTTTGATTTAGTATACAGTTCTTTATATGAGATCATTTTAGTTCCGAAATTGCTAATTATCTTATTACTGCAAATTTACCAATTTTTTCCTCAACCTCACTATTATCAGCATCCAGCCGTACAATTCTGTAAATATATATACCACTGTTTAATAGTCTCCCGGAATCATCTCTAAGATCATACTCAACTCCGCCATTCCCGTCTTTTTCTTCAAGATTTATTACCTGTCTTCCTTCAAGTGTAAGGATTAATATTTTAGCTTTCTGAGGAAGATTGGCAAACATCATCTTCTCATTACCATTTATTAATTTAACCGGACTGGGATAGACATATACATCGGAAAGATTTTCTGCATAATCAGTTAATACAAGGTAACTGCCTGCCCCGGAATTAATTTTAATTCCGCCGGCTGATACTACATTTTCAATCTTTAACCGGTACTCCCTGCCTATTGAACCAACAGGTTTATTTTTTTCCAGTTCAATATAAATTATTTTTTTATCCTGCGGATCAACAGTAACTGAAGCTGCCTGATTATCAGGTTCAAAGATGTAGTTTGAAATTTCAGCAACGCTGGATTCATTAACATCAAGATTAAATACTATTTTTATTTTATAAGGGTTTATTATTTCATGCGAACTGATAAAAAATTCGTCATCTTCTTCTGCACCCGCCGCAAAAAATGTAAGTGTATCTGTTTCTACAGGCGAACCATAATAATCATGCAGTCCTTTTATGATAATAGTGTTTTCACCTAAAGGAAAATTCCTGTTAAACGATAACAGGTAAGAATATTGAGATTGTGCAGTTACTGATGATGGTATTCCGGTTCCAATAACTTCAAATGACTGCAGGCTTTCTATGGTATTCTTTATTCGTTCAGAAAATTGTATTAATACACTTTGCCTGCTGCTGCTTACTGCATATACAGGTTTTGCAGGAGAATGCGAGTAAATTTCAATTATACTGCTTAACTCAGATGCCGTAATTTCTTTTAACTGATTAACCGCTCTTAATGCATAATAATAATTCTGTTCCGGCAGTACATTATTATCCACGTAAAATAAAGATGAAACAACTGAATCATAAAGTGCAAGTGCATCGGGCTTGTTTCCTTTATATATCAGGATTTTTTCCTCAGGGCTCTGCCATTGAAGTCTTATTGTTAAAGAATCCAGACTGTAACCTGCAAAATATGCAGGTACTCCAGGTTTTATTGCAGGAGCAAATTCATAAAATTTATAACCGCCGGGATGCTGCAGTGCTATTTCTGTAACTCCATTCCGGTTCAGATCTCCGGAGAAGATAAATTCAGTATTTATCTGTTCTTCAAAGTAAATAATTTTATCAGTGTCACGGGGGCTCCATGGAAATTTAATAATATAAAGGTAAGGAAATATATTCAGCACCAGTTCATCGGTATTATCATTATCAATATCAACAAATTTTAAGGACTGATAATATTCACCAAAGTTTATTCCGAAGTACTCTACCGACTGATTAAGAAATGCTTTTTCATATAAAATATTAAGGCTGTTATTTTTAAAATTAAAAATTCTTAAAAAGAAATATGATGCTATATTATTTGATTCATAAAGAACAGCAATTTCATCAACACCGTCCCCGTTATAATCTCCGGATGCAAGTATCTTTCCTGAACCAATAGTGAAATATTTCTCAATTAGACTATTCCCTTGTATATAGCCGGAGCCTGAAGGTTCATAACTTATCAAATCCCCGTCATAATCGGCAAGCCATATCTCTTTAATCCCGTCTCCATTAAGATCAGCGGCTGTTACCGAATTACGATGTATTGAATTAACTCTCGAACCCAGGGATAGGTCGTATTCATCAATTACTGAATAATTTTCTAAAGTATCACCTGTTGCAGTAACAGTCAGGTTGTCATTAATTTTAAAAACTACAGTCCGGGGACTAAAATAATTGCTGTATATCTCGGTTACATCATCATTATTTAAGTCGGTAATCAATACAGGGTAAAAAGAGGAATCAGCAGAGTGTTGATTCTTAAATTTATTTTGCAGAGTAAAAGCAGAAGGATCAATCTGTTCGTCAATATATGTGAAGGGAAAAAATAATGATATAAGGTCTTCTTTTCCATTCCTGTTAAAATCCCCTGATGCAACCGGAATTTTATCAAACAAGGAATCTCTTTTTACAAGTGAACCATTTGATAATTCAAAAAGCGCATAGCTGATACTAAATCCCTGTGGTTTTTCATAAAAAGTATCAAATAATATTTCTGTGGAATCATCAGATAAAAAGTTTACGGGATTTTCGAATATTGTTCCCCTCGGTAAACTAAACGGAAGTTGATTTACATAAGACTGGCTTGTAAGAGGATCTGTAATAAATTCGAAATTATTCCCCTCATTATTTTGTAAAACTGACTTTAATCCTGTAAGATTTTCTGCTTCAAAATAAACTTCGTAAATCGTGCCCGGTACAGCAAGTTCTTTCGGAATTAAACCATAGTGCCTTTGTTTTACAAATTGGTTATTTGAGGAAAACCCATCGAGCGAAACAAAATTAAATTCCCCGGTTCCTTTTGGCCTGTAATACATTCTTGTTACAGCAAGTTTATCTGTAATAAGCTCCGCCATAATTGTTGAGCGGTTTCCGTAATAAACCGGACCCGCACTTACCAGTTCAATTTGTGGTGCTGTGCGCTGAATATGAAAGTTTACTCTCTCTTCAGTAGTGCCGCCATTATTTAATGATACTATTAATCTTAAGGTATACTCCCCTTCTGCTAATTGTGGTAGTTGAAGTGAATATATTTCTTCATTTAATACCTGGTATTGGACGTCCGGCAATAATATAGTCCATTCATCAGGATTAAGTCCTTCTCCATACATCAAATCAAATTTTACAAAATAGGGAGACATAACTGTAACACTAATATTAAGTGTATCCTGCATCGTGGAAAAATCCTGGCGTGGATAATTAAAAGCTACCCGTGCAGGAGAAAGTATTCTTAATGCCCTGCTCATATTAAGCCTTCCGGCTCCGCTTGTTAAATCCCAGCCGGTCTGCCCTATATCATCAACAGTCGATTTTAATATTTGTTTTACTTCTTCATTTGTATAATTCTGAAGGGAAAGAATTAATGCAGCAGCAGCAGATACAAAAGGAGCAGATGCAGATGTTCCGCTTGCATACTGATAACCTTTACCCGGACTTAATGAAAGAATTGATGTACCCGGTGCAACCAGGTCTATTGTAGAACCGAAATTTGAATTTGAAGAAGGACGGTCTTCGTTATCGGTATTACCGACAGAAATAACCTCTGTATACCCGGAAGGATAATGCGGATCGGATGAGCTGCTGTTTCCGGCGCTTGCAACAAGAACCACATTATGGTTATATGCATATCTAATAACATCACGCAGAACAAAGGAGAAAGAATAATCACCCCAGCTCATATTTATTACTTTTGCGCCTGCCTGTACTGCGTAAAGAATAGCTGCTGCAGCATCATCCTCCTCACCGAAACCATTCCTGTCAAAAGCACGGAGATTTAATATTCTCACATTTGGGGCAGCTCCTGCAATGCCGGTTTGATTATTAGTCTCTGCACCAAGAATTCCGGCTACAAAAGTACCATGATAATTTTCATCCAGTGGATCGTTATCCCAGTCAAGGTAATCCGATGTTGTATCTGCTGGAAAACCAACTCTGTCTGTAAAATCCCATCCCATAAAATCATCGATAAAGCCGTTGCCGTCATCATCAATTTTGTTTGTTCTTTTGTCCCTGCCGGCGTTATCGGTTCCTGTTTCCCCCTGATTTATGTATATTTTGTTTTTTATATCGGGATGTAAATAATCAATGCCTGTATCAATAACACCCACAATAATTGAATCCTCACCTTGTGTAATATCCCATGCTTCAAATGCGCCAATCTTCTCAAGAGCCCATTGATTGCGCAAAAGGCTGTCATTGGGTGTAAACTCAATTTTGTAAACCAAAGACGGCTGTATGTACTCTATTGAATTATCATACTGCTGAAGCTGCCGGATATAATCTTCGGCTTCGTCCTTAACAGCAAAAGTTATTTTTACAATACGGGAAAGGTTTTCATCATCACTGCCCAGGTTTTGAGCAAAATGATTCAGTGAATATTTAATTGAATTTTTATCTATACGGGAGAGAATTTTTTGTGATTCTATTTTTGCTTCAACAGCAGAGCGTTCAACATTATTTTTGTACTTAATAAAATAAGATACTGACTGAGCCGATAGTTGGTTAAAAACCACTAAGAGGGTTAATAGAAGTATTTTCTTTGTTATGGACAATTGGATATCGGGTGTTTATGAAATTTCATTCACTTATACATCCATACTTATTACAGTTCGTACATTTCTTTATTCATATTTATATCAACCGGAATGGGGTAATTGCCTGAGAAACATGCAGTACAGAAATTATCAGGATCCGCTTCTTTAACAGCTTCAAGCATTTCATCAATTGTAAGGTATTCAAGGCTGTCAACTTCAAGATAATCCTGTATGGCTTTTACATCCCCGTTCATTTTATTTGCAATAAGTTCTTCCTTACTTGGGAAATCCATACCGTAATAACATGGATGCATGATAGGCGGAGAAGATATTCTTAAATGAATTTCTTTCGGATTGGCCTCCCTGATTAAATGAATAAGCTGATGTGAAGTAGTACCCCTTACAATTGAATCATCAACCACAACAATGGTTCTGCCTTCCAAAACTCCTTTAACCACACTGAATTTTATTTTAACACCTACTTCCCTTTTTTCCTGCCCCGGCTGAATAAATGTTCTGCCGATGTAATGGCTTCTCAGCAGTCCTATTTCAAACTTTGATCTTATTCCTGATTTTTCAAGCTCTGACTGATAACCAATAGCAGTAGTATTAGAACTATCGGGCACACTGATAACAATTACCTTTTCATTATCCTTATCCCTTACAGGATGCTGCCTTGCAAGCACTTTGCCAAGGCGTCTTCTCATCTTATCAACGTTATGGCCAAAAATAAAGCTGTCAGGGCGCGAGAAATAAATGTATTCAAAGATGCAGTGTTTTTTAGGTTTAACAACATCATCATTAATTCTTATTGATTTTAGTTTATCGGTCTCAAAAACCTCCTCATCAATCACAATAATTTCACCGGGATGAACCTCACGCCTGAATTTTGCCGAAATAATATCAAATGCACATGTTTCCGATGCAACCACAAAAGCATTATTAAGTTTACCTACCGAAAGAGGACGAAAGCCGTGCGGGTCCCTTGCAGCAATCAGTTTATCATCGGTAAGAATAACAAGGCAGAAAGCGCCTTCAATTCGTTGCAAGGCTTCCCTAATCTGGTCTATCTGGTTTTCAAGTTTACTGCGTGCAATTAAATGAAGTATAACTTCAGTATCGCTTGTAGTCTGGAATATTGCACCTTCATTTACAAGCTCATCCCTAAGCTGCTTTGCATTTGTTAAGTTGCCGTTATGTGCAACAGCGAGATTACCCATCCTGTAATGGACAAAAAACGGCTGAATATTTTTAATGGTATTGGCTGCGCCGGTAGTTGAATAGCGGTTATGCCCTATTGCTGAAGAACCGTGAAGAATCTCTTTGAATATTTTCTGGTCTGCAAAAACTTCTGATACAAGCCCTTCCCCTTTATGAGAATGAAATACAGATGTACCGTGTTCATTTTCCGTTCGTGTTACAATTCCTGATGCTTCCTGTCCCCTGTGCTGAAGCGAATGAAGTCCATAGTAAGTATGCAAAGAAGCGTTAGCCGAGCCATAAATTCCGAATATGCCGCAATGGCACGTAGGTTTATCTAAATCTACCCGCATAGGTATCTTTCATAAATAAGTTAATAGAACAAAATTACGGAGAAATTTTTGCTTTTAAAAATAAGGGGAAATTAATTGCCGAATTAACGAATTAACGGATTCAAAAAAGTGAGTAAAAATGATTTCTTACCGATTGAGGATTTCCGGGGTGGATGGGGTTTTCAATCTAAAAGAAATTCATTATCGTACTAGATTTCTTTATTTTTCACAACTCGTTAATCCATAAATTCAGTAATCCATTAATTCACTAATTCGTTAATTTCTATGGCACAAGATAATTTTTCACAGGTTTCTGATCTTTACGCTAAGTATCGGCCCGCATATCCAAAGGAAATGTATGATTTTATTTTCAGTCATTTAAGTAATATGGATAAAGCGTGGGATTGTGCAACGGGCTCCGGCCAGGTTGCTTCATACCTGGCTGGTCATTTTAAAGAGGTATATGCAAATGATATTAGTCCCCAGCAGCTTAGTTATGCTCCCAGAAAAGATAATATAAAATATTTCAACGTGCCGTCAGAAGATACAGGCTTCATGCCCAACTATTTTGATTTGATAACAGTTGCTCAGGCGGTTCATTGGTTTGATTTTAATAAATTTTATGATGAAGTAAGAAGAACAGCAAAAAACGGAGCTCTGCTTGCTGTTTTTGGTTATGGCCAGCCCGGCATAAGTGATGCCATAAATATACTTATTAAGAATTTTGATGATGATACTTTCAGCAGATATTTTCAGGAACAGCGTAGATATGTTATCCAGGAATTAAAAACCATCCCCTTTCCTTTTAAAGAAATTCCTAATAACGGGTTTATTCATAAAACAAAGTGGCTTTTAGATGATCTTGAAGGCTTTTTAAATTCTTGGTCAAGTGTGCAGAAGATTAAAACAGAAGAGGGCTATAATCCGGTTGATGGTTTAATGGAAAAAATAAAGATGTATTGGGAGAAGGGAGAGATAAAGGAAGTAAATTTTCCTGTTTTTTTGAGATTAGGAATCATTGTACAATGAATATTTATAATAGCATGTAGCACAGGCTTTAGCCTGTGATTGTGTAAAAATATCGCAGACTAAAGAATGTTGCAAAAATATAGTGAATTATAAAGCGATCTTAATAAATCCTAAGGAATCATAAGAATCTGCGTTCCATATCGCATTTACTGATTGCTTGTCCTTTCTATTTCATTAAAAATATCAAAACACCATATAAAGTAAAGAAAAACATCCGATAATGGGTTATCACTAAAGGGGTTTTATGAGAAAACAACTGCTCGCCTTAATTCTTTTCCTGAGCACTTTAACCTACGCACAAACTGCCGTAGAGCCATCAAATTTCAGAGAACAAAAAGCAGGAACATACTCTAACCCATACAAAATTGCAAACCTCGGGAACCTATATTGGATTGCTCTGGACACTACACGCTGGAATAAATATTATATTCAAACTGCTAATATAAATGCTTCTGCAGTAAAAACGTGGAATGTAAATACCGGCTGGATGCCCCTTGGAAACGAGGTAACACGGTTTACCGGCGATTATGAGGGTAACGGACACATTATAGACAGTTTATACATTAACCGGTCCGCATTTAATCAGGGATTTTTTGGTTTTACAGAGAGAGCAACAATAAAGAACGTTGGACTATCAAATATAGATATTACCAACCATTGGGATAAAACTGGAGGGTTAGTAGGATATAATAAATATTCTCAAATAATTCAATGTTTCAGCAGCGGGAGCGTGCATGGAAATTCTTATGTAGGAGGTTTGGTAGGATTTAACGAGTTTTCTTATATTAGTTATTCTTATAGCAGTTGCAGGGTTGTTGGTAATTCTTATATTGGAGGATTAATTGGACTTGTCAGTAGCTATTATCATATTGATTCATATACTGATCACTGTTACAGCAGCGGAAAAGTTGAAGGCATGTATTATAAGGGTGGTCTGATGGGCGGTTCTGGTTTGAATGAAAATTACGATGGTTCAATTATATCCGAGTGCTACTGGGATAATACTGTAAATTCTTTTGATAATTATATTGGTATTGGTAAAACTTCAGAGGAGATGAAATCTTATTCCACTTACAATAGTACGGAATGGAATTTTTCTTATATGTGGGGTATAGATGAAACAGGCAAACAAAACAAAGGCTATCCTTTCCTGAGATGGCAGGGATATACTCACGTTCTAAAACCCGTTTTTGCAACGCAGCCAGTCACAGATATCTCTGCTGCAACAGCATTAGGTCATGGGAGCATAGAGTTTTTAGGATATCCCCTGCCTTCCCAGTATGGATTATGCTGGAGTACATCGGAAAATCCCACAATAAACAATAATAAAACTATTCATACTCCTGTTTCTATAATAACATTTAATTCTTCAATAACTGGATTTTTAACAAATACTACCTATTATGCAAGAGCTTATATTATTAGCACAGCAGACACATTTTATGCTAACCAGGTAAGTTTTGTTTACAATGGCTTTGAAGGTGCAGGCACTGATCAAATGCCATACTTAATTCAGTCACCGGATGATTTAAAATATCTTGCAGACAGCACTGCCCTCTGGGATAAAAGCTTTAAACAGACTGCTGAGATTAATGTTTCTGTAACAAAAACATGGAATAACGGTGAGGGATGGAAAACTATCGGCAGCAATCCACAACCCTTTACAGGTAAATATGACGGGCAGGGATTTTCAATAGATAGTTTAATTATTAACCGACCTGATTCCAGCTACCAGGGACTATTTGGGAAAGCCCTCAATTCCACAATTACTAATGTTAATTTAACTAATGTTAACATAGCCGGCGGTGATTACACAGGCGGTCTTGCTGGTACAAGTGTTTCTTCATCAATAATTAACTGCTCAAGCAGCGGCAGCATATCAACTGGTTCTTTTTCAGGCGGGCTTGTTGGAGTAACTGACTCTTCAACAATATACAATTGCAGCAGCACAGCTTATTTAAGCGGTACAAGTAATACGGGACTATTGATTGGGTACAGCTATAATTCAACAACTACAAGCTCTTATACAAACGGAAATGTAAGCGGAACCACAAGTACCGGTGGTTTGATAGGAAATGCTGAAGGTTCAATTGTAAGCAGTTCTTATAGCAGTACTACAGTAAATGGAGACTCGTATATAGGAGGGCTTATAGGGGAAACTCATAATGCTGATGTAAATAATTGCTACAGCGACAGCAGTGTGCATGGCAACTTGATAGTAGGAGGCTTAACAGGTTATGATGTATCCTCAACAATTAGTAACTGCTACACTATTGGTAGTGTAAGCGGCAGAATGTATACAGGGGGAATTAGTGGTTTGGGTTCTACTGTAAATAACTGTTTCTGGAATAAAACTGTTAATCCTGATTTAGATAATGGTTTTGGAACCGGAAAAACTACTTATGAATTGAAAACGCATTCCACATATGTAAATGCAGGATGGGACTTTTTAAATGAAACATCCAATGGATCAGAAAATTACTGGGGTATTAATGAAACAGGTGCTGAACATGAAGGTTATCCTTTCCTGCAGTGGCAAGGCTTTAGTGACTTTCTGATTACAGATGAAACTCCATACCTTATAAGATCACTAAATGACTTAAAATATATATCGGAAAATTCTCCTCTTTGGGATAAAATTTTTAAACAAGTTGTAAATATCAGTGCTGCATCCGTAAGCTCATGGAATGAAAACACTGGTTTCGGGCCAATAGGAAATGATACAATTCAATTTACAGGAAAGTATGACGGGAACGGATATATAATTGATAGTCTTTCAATAAATCGTTCCGACTCCAGCCACCAGGGCTTTTTTGGAAAGACAAATGGCTGTACGCTTGTTAAACTAAGATTAACTAATGTTAGCATTACCGGGAATGATAATATAGGTGGTCTTGTTGGAGAAAACGTTGCTTCTTCAATTAGTGAATGTTTCACTAACGGCAAAATTACGGGCAGCGAATCTGTTGGCGGGCTTATCGGCAAGAATCTTTCCTCTTCAATAAACCAAAGCAGCAGCAGTGCTGAGGTTACCGGTGGCTCTTATACAGGCGGCCTGGTTGGATCAAATGATTCATCGCCAATAAATGGTTGCCGGAGCGATGCTGAAGTTACTGGTACGGTTTATACAGGCTTATTAGTTGGATATAGTTATGCTTCAACAATTACTCATTCTTATGCTTATGGAAATGTGCATGCCGGGCCAAGAACAGGCGGAC
>JAWOJF010000244.1:0-6023 GCA_046481785.1 Ignavibacteriaceae bacterium
GCAGATAACGAATCTGGAAGCAGTCCATCCCGCTTCGGTGGTGCGGGTTCCGCCTGGCTTCGTTAGAAACTACGCCGGGACAAGTGGGCAGAACGGCTTCGCAAGGAAGCTTCGCCGATTCATAATACGAATAAGTTAGAACAGTTTAAAATAAAAAGAGGCTGTCGGTATCAGCCTCTTATTCAACGTGGGCAGAGAGGGAATTGAACCCCCGACACAAGGATTTTCAGTCCTTTGCTCTACCGACTGAGCTATCTGCCCTCATAAAAATGAGAGACGAAAAATAGGAATTTTTAGGTAAATCTCAAAAATATTCCGGGGAAAAATTAGGGAAATCTTTACCACTCAGGCACTAAGATTCACTCAGGAAAGTCATTCAATAGTCATTAGGTTGTCATTTAGTAGTCATTCAGTAGTCATTCAGTAGTCATTTATTGTTTTAGCATTAAATGACTATCAATGACCATTGAATGACATTCCTCAATTCCAATCCGGCATCCGTATATTATTCTACAGTAACACTTTTAGCCAGATTTCGCGGCTGATCTACGTTTAGTCCTTTTTTAACAGCTATGTGGTATGCAAGCAACTGCAATGGTATTGCTGTTAATATAGGCATAAGCATTCTTATTGTATCAGGAATTTTAATTGTATAGTCAACAAGTTTATCTATTTCATTATCATTTTCACTGGCTATAGCAATAATTCTTCCCTTACGTGCTTTTATCTCTTCAATATTGCTTATTATTTTTTCATATGTTGAATCTTTCGGGGCAATAAATACTGCAGGCATGTTGTCATCTATTAAAGCAATAGGACCGTGTTTCATCTCAGCAGCAGGATAACCTTCAGCATGTATATAAGAAATTTCCTTCATCTTCAAAGCACCTTCAAGGGCAACAGGAAAGTTATATCCCCTTCCGAGGTAAAGGAAATTTTTAGAATCAACAAACTCAGATGCTATATATTCTATTTTATCATTAAGCTTTAATATCTGTGCAATTTTATCCGGAATTTTTTCCATTTCTTCGGCAATGGTTTTGCCGTCAATCAGGCTCATACTTTTTCTTCTTGCAATAAGCAGTGTTATTAACGCCAGCACTACAAGCTGTGAAGTAAATGCTTTTGTTGATGCCACACCAATTTCCGGCCCGGCGTGTGTATAAACTCCTGCAGTGCTTTCTCTTGCAATTGAGCTGCCGACAACATTACAAATACCAAGAACAAGTGCACCGCGTATTTTTGCTTCTCTTAATGCAGCAAGTGTATCTGCGGTTTCACCGCTCTGGGAGATAAAAAAGATTGCATCATCGGGACCAATAATCGGGTTTCTATACCTGAATTCGGATGCATATTCAACTTCTGTAGGAATCCGGGCAAACTGCTCAAGCATATACTCGCCAACCAGTCCTGAATGCCATGAAGTACCGCAGGCAGAAATAATAATTCTTTTTGAGTTTGCCAGGCGGTCAGCAACCTCCTGTAAACCACCAAGCTTTGCAGTTCCTTCATTAAACAGTAGTCTGCCTCTCATTGAGTTGCACACAGACTCAGGCTGCTCCATAATTTCTTTAAGCATAAAGTGCGCATACCCGCCTTTATCTATTTCATCAAGAGTCATGTTTATTTCATGTACTTCTTTTTCTATCTCGGCATCATTAATTGTTTTAGCTATAACCCTGTCTTTGGTTAATTCAACAACTTCACCATCCTCCATGTATATAACCTGCTTAGTATATGCCAGAATAGCGGAAACATCAGAGGCAACAAAATTTTCTTTATCTCCAATTCCTATTACCAGCGGTGAACCTTTACGGGCAGCAACAAGCTTATCGGGTTCACCTGAATAAACCACTGCAATTCCGTAAGTTCCATCAACCTCCGATAATGCGAGCTGAACCGATTTAAACAGATTATACCCTTTTTTCATAAAGCTGTCAATAAGATGAGGCAGGACCTCAGTATCAGTATCAGTTATAAAGTTGTAACCCAGCTTCTTTAGGCCGGTGCGCAGGGTTTGATAATTTTCAATAATTCCGTTGTGAATTACAAATAAGCTTTTTTCAGAGTTAAAATGGGGATGTGCGTTTAGCTCATTAGGGACGCCATGGGTGGCCCAACGTGTATGTCCTATACCAAGATTTGCATTTAGATTAAGGCTGCTGATCCTGTCTTCAAGAACCGATACTTTGCCCTTATTTTTATATACTTCAGTAACACTATTTATAATACCAATACCGGCAGAATCATATCCACGATATTCTAATCTTTTTAAGCCGCTTATCAGAATTGGAACACAGTTCTTTTCCCCAATATAACCAACTATACCACACATATTGTACCTTTTAGATTTAATTAAACGGAAGTTAAATAATAATTAAAATAGTATCAAAAAAAAATCTGCCAAAGGCACGGGGTCACAATAAAGATTAAAAGTGGGAAATAGAAACAATTTCTTAATTTTAGCTTTGACTTATTTCAGCTTCACCATTTTTTCTATTGAGGTTTAGCTGCTTTACAAAGTTTGCACTGTACAACAGTTTATTTAATACCGCATATGAAGAATAAAATATTAGGCTTAATGAATATATCTTCAGCAGCTCCGAAATTTCTTCACCAGAATCACTGCAGGTATTCCGGGGAAATTTTGGGAAAACAACCGTGCTACTGAAACAGCAACTATAGATACAGGAAGGAAATACACATTACAAGCATAACTTAAAGCGGCTATTCCGCATGTCAGATGTAAACTTATTTCTCATTTACCGCTTGTGCTTTAGATAAACCCACAACTTTTTTAAAATAATCCACAGTAATTTTTAATCCTTCACTCCTGCCTACTTTGGGTTCCCATTTTAAAACTCTTACTGCCTTCTCAATGTTAGGCTGGCGTACTTTGGGATCATCTTCAGGAAGTTCTTTATATACTATTTTGCTTGATGTGCCGGTAAGTTTAATTACTTCTTCGGCAAATTGCTTAATTGTTATTTCTGCAGGATTACCAATATTAACCGGTTCAGTTTCATCAGACATAAGCAGTTTAAAAATTCCGTCTACAAGATCTGAAACATAACAGAAACTTCTTGTCTGTGAACCATCGCCGAAAACGGTAATAGGTTCTCCTCTTAGTGCCTGACCAACAAAAGCCGGAAGGGCCCTGCCGTCATCAAGCCTCATCCTTGGACCGTAAGTATTAAATATTCTTACAATTCTTGTCTGCAATCCATGGTAACGTTGATAAGCCATTGTTAAAGCTTCGGCAAAGCGTTTAGCTTCATCATAAACTCCACGCGGGCCAATAGGATTAACATTCCCCCAGTAATCTTCACTCTGCGGGTGAACAACCGGGTCACCATATACTTCAGATGTAGATGCTAACAGGAAACGAGCTTTCTTTTCTTTTGCAAGGCCCAGTGCTTTGTGTGTACCAAGGGAACCCACTTTTAAAGTTTGTATCGGCAGTTTTAAATAATCAATAGGGCTTGCGGGAGATGCGAAATGAAGTATAAAATCAACTCTGCCCGGTACATGAATAAAATTTGTTACATCATGTTTGATAAACCGGAAATTTTCATTTCCAAATAAGTGGGAAATATTATCTGGATTTCCTGTAATAAGATTATCAATACATATTACATTTAAATTTTCGGCTATCAATCTGTCGCACAGATGTGATCCAAGAAATCCGGCACCGCCGGTTACTACTGCTGTATACTTGTTATTGTTCATAGTTTTATTTTTTCAAACTTTTAATGTGATATTCCTAAGTGAAATTATACTTACAAGCAAACCAATCAGCGGGCCAATCCCGGTTAGCAGCATTGAATAAAACGAAACATTAATAGCAAATATTTTCTGTAAACCAATATAATTATCCAAATAATAAATAAATAAGATAAAAATGGATAAAGATATTATACCTGCAAACAGTCCTATTAGCACACCGTTAAGAATGATAGGCATTTTTATAGTTGATAGTTTTGCTCCAACAAGCTTCATTGTTTCAAGTTCTTCATACTTTAGATTTGTTACAAGTTTAACAGTGCTGTAAACAATATAAAGAGAGAGTAAAAACAGCACTCCGGTAAGAATAAAAACGTACTTTTTAAGTTTATTAAGGAATGAAATTAATCTTTGTGCAAATTCATGCTGGAAAACCACTTCATCAATTCCCTCTATATCATTAAACGAGGAGACAATGTCTCCGAGAGATTCCTGTTCCACTAATCCGGGGTTAAGAGTTACAGTAAAGGAGGCCGGTAAAGGATTATAATCAAGCAGTTTCCGGAAATCTTCCCCGGTTTCTTTAACAAATATTTCGGCAGCCTGTTTTTTACTTATAAATGAAACATCTGCAACAAACCGGCTGTCATTTAACTCTTCTTCAATTCTTTTTATTTCCCTGCTGCTAAGATCTTCTTTTAAAAAAAGATTTACAGTAAGGCTCTTCTTTAATGTATCCTGCAGACTGCCGGATATTTCGATAATCATAATTGAAGCAACAATAAGCAGTACAGATATACTCATTGAAATCAGAGAGAGGAAAAATGAAGATTTAGCCCTGCCTATTGATTTAAAAGCTTCTTTAATCCAGAAAAAAATCATATTACCTTAAAAATTGCACTTATTTAAAGTTAGTGGAAAAGAATCAGAATTGAAAGAACACGAAATTGCAGAATTATAACTATTGGAAGATGAAAATATTTAGCCGGCAGAAGTTACATCTGTCATTTTTTTAAGAACTGCAAACTTTAGATATGCTGTTTCTTTCATTGAGGGTAATTCCGGGTGATCTAATGATGCACCGGTAAATTGTATAAGCTGTACTCTCTCCCTGCTTTTTGCTGAGGCCGCGTTTAATACTTCTATAAATTCATCTTTATTTAAATGGTGAGAACATGATGAAGTAACAAGAAATCCATTCCGGGATACTACTGCAAGCGCAAGCCTGTTTAACTTTTCATATCCTTTTTTAGCCTGCGGTAAAGTTTTTTTATTTTTAGCAAATGCCGGCGGATCAATCATTACTACATCAAAGGTTTTCTTTTCAGCAGCACATTTCTCCAGGAAATCAAAAACATCGGAAATAATAAAATCAGCCGGAGGCACAAAATTATTTAAGGCATAGTTTCTTTTTGCATTTTCAATTTCAGCGGATGAAGAATCAACAAATGTAACAGATAACGCTCCTGCCTTTGAAGCATGCAGACCAAACCCGCCCGAGTTACAGAAAGCATCCAGTACAGTTTTATTTTTTACAAGCCTCTCAATAAAAAAACGGTTGTCACTCTGGTCAAAATAAAAGCCGGTTTTATGCCCTGTTTCAAAATCAACCTGGTATTTAACAGAACCATCATCAATTAATTCATTTTTTATTCCGCCGAGGAGGACTTCATCTTCTTCAGGTAATCCCTCAAGTTTCCTGAAATAGGATTCATTCTTCGTAAAAATATTTTCTGCGGAAAGTTCTTCTTTCAGTATCTCTGCAATTAATGAAATATTTTTCTGCATGCCGTAAGAATATACCTGCAGGACAAATGTATTATTATACTTATCTACTATAATTCCGGGCAGAAGATCCGACTCACTAAATACCAGCCGGAATGATTCCCTCCCCGGGTAAAAATCTTTCCTTAACTGATATGCCTGCAATATCCTGTTTTTTAAGAATTCCTTCGTGTTGGTAATTTTTTCTCTGGAAAGTAATCTACCTGCAATTAATGAATTCCGGTTATAAAAAGCAGAACCTATAAGGTTATTTTTGAAATCATAGACAGTAACAATATCACCATTTTCGGCAGAACCCTCTACCCGGTCAATTTCATTACTAAAAATCCACAGGTGTCCCGATTGAATTCTGCGTTCTTCATTTTTTTTAAGGAATAGTTTCGGCATTCTTATAACCTATCTTGTAAATATGTATTGATACTGTGTTTTTCTTGAGTTACCAAAGTTAACCTTAAAACCTGCTGTTTTTATAATATTAACCACAGCCTCACCCGAGCTGCCGAACAGAGGAAGCA
>JAWOJF010000309.1:0-10063 GCA_046481785.1 Ignavibacteriaceae bacterium
ATGAGTATGAAAATGGTGAAAAAAAAGAACTTGAAGATCCTGAACTTGTTTTAAGAGGCGAGAAGTCTGAGGAGTTTGAAGCATTTCATTTGCTGCAGTCCACAATCGATATTTCAAAAGAAGGGCTGCTGGCTTTTGTAACTAAGGCAGGCGGTACCGATGCTATTCATTTTTATTCCATAGATAAAGAGGCGGTAGTATTAAGTTACCAACAGGATAATCTTATTAATATTACATCTCCTAAATTTTCTTCTGACGGCAATAAGGTAGTATTCCATGCAGTTGACCAGAAAGGTTTCAGCGACCTTTATATTTACAATATTCTGCAGGATTCTCTGGAAAGACTTACAAATGATTATTATGACGAACGTGATCCTTCTTTCGGTGTTACAGATGATGAAATTATGTTTTCTTCAGACAGGACGGCAGGCAGATATGAAAAGAAGTATAACCTGTTTGCTTTTAATATTAACGATAAAAGGATAAGGTATATAACCAACCTTAACTGCAACAATTATTCACCTGTTATTTCTCCTGATAAAAAAACTCTTTTGTTTACTTCTGATTATGATAAAGTGAGGAACATCTGGAAAATGGATATTTCGGAAGGTTTCAACCCGGAGATTGAAAAAGTTACTAATTTTATAACAAGCTCATTTAATCCCATTTATCTTGACTCATCAAACATAGCATTTGCCGGGTTTGAAAATTTTTCTTTTAATCTGTATACAAAAAAGTTAGATGATACTGTTATTGTTAATGAAACTGTAACAATGGAGTATGATAGCCTTGGAGAAAAATGGGAGCCTGGTTTCCTCTCTGCATTTTCTGAAAGGGAAGACCTGAAGTATGAAAAGGAGTATACACTTGATTATGCTCAAAGCCAGGTTACAACCGATCCTGTATTCGGCACCAGGGGCGGAGCAATTTTTTCTTTAAGTGATTTGTTTGGAGATGATAATTATTTCTTCCTTATCTATAATACCGCTGAAGTTCAGAGCGACCTTCTCAAAAGTTTTAATGTTGCAATACACAGGGTTAACCTGGGGGGCAGATCAAATTACGGTTATGGCCTTTTTCATTTCAGCGGCAGAAGATATGATATAAGGGATTCAGATGAATACTATTTTGAAAGAAGTTACGGCGGATTTTTTACGCTTCATTTTCCTATCTCAAAATTTCAAAGAATTGAAACTTCGGTTTCAGTAACAAATTCAGATAAAGAAGTAATTTCCGGGCTTATAGAAAGAAAGGCACTTCTTGTAAGTAATTCTATTTCATGGGTGCATGATAATTCCATATGGGGGCCTTCCGGGCCTCTGGATGGAATAAGAGCACGGCTTTTACTCGGTTATACAGGAGATGTTAAATTCAGTAATGTAAATTATTTTTCGTTAATTGCCGATTACCGGCAGTATTTCAGATTAGGATTAAGAACAGCTTTCGCTTTAAGATCAGCATTATTTTATAATGAAGGGAAAGAAGCAAGAAGGTATTTTATGGGCGGAAGCTGGGATTTACGCGGCTGGCCAAGATGGTCTATACGAGGTGAGAAACTCTGGCTGTCATCTCTTGAATTCAGATTTCCTCTTATTGACCAGCTCAGCATAAGATTTCCTTTTGCGGGGCTGGGATTTTTTGGAATAAGAGGTGCATTATTTGCTGATGCCGGCGGGGCTTGGGATACCGAATACAAAACTACACTTGGAAGTGTCGGCGGCGGTATCAGGTTTAATTTATTCGGAGTGCTTGTATTACGTTATGATATCGGGAAAAAAATCGAAAAGGACTTTACTCAATTCCAACCCGGTTTGTTTTACCAGTTTTTCTTTGGATGGGACTTTTAATGTACTTTAACTTAATTGGAAATGTAGCCGGCAGAAGTATGTTTAAATTCATTTTATCTGCCGTCATATTATTTATCTCTCTTTTTACTACAGGATGTTCACGTTCTGTTATTAGTATAGAACGGGCTCATAATACAGAAGTTTACCCTATGTATGGTAAAATTCCTGCGCGGGAGTTTTATTATAATGGTAATATTTCGGATTCCCTTGTTTTCAAATGGCAGGCTGAAATAACCGGAAGTACACTTGCTTCCTCGGTTGTTGCTTACGGTCATTATGTTTTTCTTAATGACTTATCCGGCAGAGTATACTGTTTTGATATTAACACAGGGAAAACTGCCGGCCAGTTAAAACATAAAGGGGCTGTATATACCGCACCCGTTCTGGAGAATATTACTTTAATATATGCATCCGCTAAAAGTGATGAAAATAATTCAGAACTTGTTTTCTATGATTTTATAAATGCAAAAGCAATTGCTGAGCTGGATATTGCCGGAAGGGTTCTTTCCCATATTATTAAAATTGATGACGGCGTTGTTTTTACAACTGAAAACGGCAGGATCTATAAGTTCAATTTTACCGGGTATAAAATGTTTGAACATCCTACCAAAAAAGTTACACACAGTTCTCCTGCTTTTAATAATAACATCCTTGTTTTTGGTAATGATAATGGTGAGATAACAGGCTTTAATATTAAAGATCAAAAACAGTTGTATTCTGCAAAAATATCTAAGCACCTGTTATCGGGGATAGCAATTTCCGGGAACACTGCTTTTGTTGGTGATTATAAAGGTGTTTTATATGCCGTTGATATTAATTCCGGGACTATACAATGGGAATATAATACAGGTAAAAGAATTGAAATGATACCTGCTTTTGACGACAGTAATGTTTATATAGGCAATTTGGGCGGAGAGTTTTTTGCTATTGATAAACTTACCGGTAATCTTATCTGGAAATCATTAACAGATGGAATATTAAATGCCCCACCTCTTGTGGCAAATAATTTGATTGTTGTGCCCGATCTTAACAGGAAAATTCATTTTATTAATAAACAGGATGGTAGTATCCGAAAGACAATGGAATTTGGAGGAAGAGTGAAATTAACCCCTGTATTTTTTAATAACCTCCTTTTTATCGGATATGATGATGGAATTTTAGAAGCATATGAAATCATTAATTAATATATTATTTCTCCCGGTATTATGCATGCATTTTGTTCATGCACAGGAATGTACAGCGGAAATTTCGGTCCAAACTAATAATCCATCATCTATAATTTATTTAAATAATGAACCTGCCGGTACGGGAAGCATAACAAAGGAGGTGAAAGAGGGAACTTATATTTTATATGTTGTTAAAGACTCCCTTACCTGGAACCGGGAATCTTTCCGTGATTCTTTTGTTGTATCTGATTGCAGCGATAATAAAAGTTTTAACTATACATTTAATAACAAAATTTATCTCCGGACAGATCCTCCAGATTCATATGTTTATGATGGAGATAGCCTTTTGGGGCATACTCCCCTGATGTTAACCCCGGTTTTTAATAGCCTCAGGTTAGACAAACCCGGATATAAACCTCAAATCATTTCACAGGATGATATGACTGGCAACAGGGTATTTCAGCTTGAATATCTTGGGCAGAAGAAAGATGTGCCATTCATTGAGAAAGATGTATTTAAAATTTTGGTAGGAAGCGCTGCTCTTCTTGGGGGTATTACTGCTTATTTTAAATTAAAAGCAGATGATTATTTTGAAGATTATGAGTTTACCGGGAACCAGGACTTGCTGGATAAAACCCGGAAGTATGATTTAATTAGCGGGCTAACTTTCGGGGCGCTACAAATTAACTTCGGCATACTTATTTATTATTTCCTGATTGAAGATTAGAGAATAAATAATCTCTTTACAATAAATCAACTGTTCTTTCCTTGTTTTAAGCCTGGCCTCTTAGTAAATTTCCTACCAAAATTATCTCAATTATGCTCACAGTTCTAGAAGCAATTAATCTTTCAACAGAATATCTGGATAAAAAGGGGATTGAGTCGCCAAAGCTCAATGCTGAACTTCTTTTAGCTCATATTTTAAAATTTAAAAGGATTGATCTTTACCTCTCATTTGACCGTCCCCTTAAGCAGAATGAAATTGATGACTACCGTAATTTATTAAAACGCAGGGCCGGCTTTGAACCATTGCAGTATATCCTTGGTAAAGTAGAGTTTTACGGATTAAGTTTTAAAGTGAATTCTTCTGCCTTAATACCAAGACCCGAGACGGAAATACTGGTTGAGCATGTAATAAATTTTGTAAATGAGAACGCCGTTTCTCCCCTGAGAATACTGGACATTGGCACAGGAAGCGGTATAATAGCAGTTTCACTTGCAAAAAACCTTCCGGATGCTTCCATCACCGGTATTGATATTAGCAATGATGCCCTTGAACTGGCAAAGGAGAATGCTGTATTAAATTCTGTTGACAATCAAATTGAATTTGTGCAGGCAGATATATTAAACTATGGAATTACTGATAAATATGATATTGTTGTTTCTAATCCACCCTATGTATCATTAAAAGATTACGCTGAACTGAAACCCGAATTGAAGGTACATGAACCCAGAATTGCATTGACTGATAATTCGGACGGATTAAATTTTTACAGGCAGATTTCTTCTTCCTCAAAAAATATCCTTAAAGAAGGCGGCAGAACATTTTATGAATTGGGCCAGGGACAGTTTGAAGATGTTTCCAAAATACTGGAACAAAATAATTTCATTAACATTAAAACAAAAAAAGATTACCTTGGAATTGAAAGAGTAATAACCGGAGAATTTATTTGTTAGCCGTAGTGCAAAGAGTATCAGAAGGAAGCGTTACAATACCTGCAGAAAATTATTATGCAGAAATAGGGAAAGGATTAGTTATTCTTTTAGGTGTTAAAACAGGCGACCAGGAAAATGATGCCGTGTTTGTTGCTGATAAATGCAGTAACTTAAGAATATTTGAAGATGAAAATGAAAAGATGAACCTATCCTTAAAGGATATAGGCGGTGAGGTGCTGATCATATCTCAGTTTACATTGTACGGGGAGACTGCTAAAGGAAACCGTCCCAGTTTTATAAATGCTGCGCGGCCTGAAGAAGCTATTCCACTATATGATTTATTTATTAAAAAGATGAGAGAGAATATTGGTGAAGATAAAGTCAAAACAGGGATATTCGGTGCTATGATGAGTGTTAAAATTATAAATGACGGTCCTGTTACTGTAATGGTTGAGTCTAAAAAATGAGCGGAGATAAATTGAGTAATAAATTTCTTATAAGCGTTATTTTACTTACTGTATTTTTTCTGTACAGCGGTTGTTCCGGTACAAAGGAAGTCTCCAAAGAGGAAGAGAAAAAACCAGAACCAAAAGTTGAAGAACCTGCCAGGCCGGTAATCAGAAATATTGATAAGCTGGAAAGAGATTATATCAGTTCATCAAAAATACAGGAAATTGACAGGCTGGAATATGATTATGATAAAGAACAAAAACTTGTTAACAGAAGGAAGGCCTCAACAGTTAAATATGACAGGAATGGTTTTCTTCAGGAGACAGTTATATATGATGATAAGGGAATTCCGGAAAGTAAGTTTACATATAATTATAACAACAATAATTTAAGAACAGAAACACTCAGGTATAATAATAAGGGCAGGCAGGATAAAAAATATACATACGAGTATAATGAATATGGGAATAAAATCCGCTCAGAAAGATATGCGCCGTCAGGTACATTAGAAAAATATTATACATATGAGTATGATGATGAAGGAAATCTTATTGAGGATACCTGGTGCGACCGTGACGGCGAGGTTGAGTATAAAATTGAATATGAGTATGATGATGCTGGTAAAAAAATATCAGGTGAAAGTTTTGGAGCAGATGGTAAATTGCAGTTCAGGTATGAGTTTAAGTATGATGAAAAGGGAAATCTTATTGAAGAAGTTAAATTTGATGCCGGCGGGATAAAGTTAGGCATTCTGCAATATGTTTATAAATATTATTGAATTGTTATAGAGTAACCTCTCAGGTTTTCAGTATCTGTTGCACAGGTGAATATTAATTAATCTAAATCCGGAAACCTGTGAGGTTTAATTATTAATTAAAGCCAACAGAAAACCCCAATACCAGCATTCTTCTGCCGAAATAACTTTCTATCTCTTTTCTTTCTGTGTAATCCGGCGAATAGGAATACCCGAATATGTTATTAAAATTAAAAATATTAATCCCCTCAATAAAGGCTATAAGATTATAAGATCCCAGTAACTGGCTAAAATATGTTATGCGGAGATCAATCCTTTTATAATCAGGGAAACGGGAAGAATTAGTTAAAGCATATACCGGCTCATAAATGTTTATATCATCCCTGTATTCTGAACCAATAGTAGGAGTATATGGTCTGCCGGTTGCATATTTAGCGGTTATCCCAACCTGGAATTTTTCTGACAAATTATACTTTGCAACCAGACTTACATTATGTGTTATATCGTAATCACTGCTTGTATAGATATCATAATCCATCCAGTTTCTTTTGGTATTTAAATAACCGTAAGATAACCAGCCATTTATTCCGAACGGGAATATTCCTTTAAATATAAAATCAACACCATTAGCAAAACCATCTCCTGAATTATCATAATTAAGAACATCATTTTCTCTCGGAAGGTTTTTGTAGTTTTTCCGGTAAATCTCAACTCTGAAAGAATTTTGTTCATTAAGTACATATTCATAAGATGCAATAAAATGTTCCGCCTGCATCGGTTTTAGTTCAGGATTTCCATCAACCGGGCTGAACAGACGCGGATCGGGAAACTGTCTGAATTTACCCCAGGCTAATCTTAGTGTTGAGCTTTCATCCGGTTTATATCCAATTCCTGCTCTCGGATCCAGCCAGTTCATATTCAGGCCAGGGATATTATCATATCTTATTCCTGCAGTACCTGACAAATTAGTAATTCCAAAGATTGAAGCAGTCTGCACCTCACCGTACAAGCCAAACCGGTTACCGTAGAATGAAGCATCAATTATTGTAGGCGCAGCTTCCGGTCTTATATCATAATCTTCTTGCGGTATTTTCCCCTCATATAATATTTTTCGCCATTCATATTCAACCCCGCTAAGTATTTTTATATTTCGTCCGGGCAGCAATTCGAAATCCCCTCTGTAAGAAGCAACGTAATCCGTTTTAGTTATGTCCAGTATGCCGAATTTCCATGAATTTGAGTATTTATTATAAGCTGCACTGTTTTTTATAATAAGTTTATTAAATAGAATATCAGTATTCTGCAAACTGACAAATCTGTTAACAGTATTTCCATTGAATGTCCCATTATATTCAGCGCGTTCAACATTTACTCCTTGTTTATCATCTGCATAAATAGTAAATAATTTAAACCTGCCGGTTTCAGAATAACTATAAACAGCACCGCCGGAAAAATTTTTGGAGGAAGGGGAATTTACCATTCTGTCCGAACCTCCATTTAGCCAGAATATAGGGGCTGTAAAACTTTGCCTTGCATCAAAATACAAGCCGAATTTCTCGGGATCTATTGCGATATCAGCAGACAAATTTCCGCTTGCAAGAGATAATCCTAAATTATAATAAGTATTCTGAGGCTGATTTTTAGTTTCAATATCAAGTACGCCGGATAAAACATTGCCGTATTTTGCAGAAAAACCTCCGCTTGTAAAATACATCGATTTAAGTGAACTTTGATTAATATTTGAGAATATTCCGCCATAAGCTGATTCAAAAGTAAAAGGGTGATAAACAACTGACTGGTTTATCATAGTAACTGTTTCAATTGGATCTCCGCCGCGGACATAAAGCTCCGCACTTTCCGATACCTGCGTTACTCCAGGCATTGTTTTAAGTGACTGATAAAGATCCGTAGCTCCGCCGGGAGTTGTTAAAATATCTATTCTGCTTATCACCAATCCCTTTTCTTTCTCTGATCCATATGAGCTAGCAGTAACAAATGTATTGCTTAATGTAATAGCATTTACTGAAAGAACTATATCGAGTGTATGTTTTGCAGAAGAACTTAAATCGATCTCAGAAGTATATTTAGTGTAACCCACCATACTGGCAATTAGTTCTGCCATACCTGTTTCAGATGTTTTGAAATGGAAAGCTCCATCTTCATCAGTCATTCCGCCATCAGTTGTATTCATAAGAAATACATTAACAAAGGGGAGTGGTTTATTGTCCTCATCCTTTACCGTTCCTTCAATTATTATTTTTTGCGGAAAAATATAACCACTGCATAACAGCAGCAGGCAAAGTATTTTAGTAATTACTTTTCTCATCTTAAAACTCCTGTATCTCTTCTTTTATAATACCAGTAGCTTATATTATTCAGACACCTTATGTTTACCTGTTGCTTATCTCTTTATCAACCTGGGGAAGAAGGACGTGTTTCACCCATCCATATTCCGGTTCTTCGGCTAATGCTTTTTTATATGTAAATACTGCCGCATCATAATTCTCCAGTTCAACTAGAGTTCTTCCTTTCCACGCCAGAGCTTCAACATATGCCCATCCAGGCGTAAGCGGATCATTTTCCTGGTTCTCAGACAGCTTAATTGCCTGATTGAAATTTTTCAGGGCATCATCATAACTGCCGCCGAAAATACCGGGAGTATTAAATTTCATCATTCCGCGTATAATATAGCTGTATGGTTTGGATGGTTTCTGTGCTTGTACATCATCAAGCAACGAATGGATTTTGGGAGATAGCGTAACTGCACTCATAGCACTGACGGCAATTTTCATCATATATATTCCGGCAAGAAGAGTTTTCCCATCAGCCATAAATGATTTATCGTTACTCAGTATTTCTGCATTTGATACAGCATTATCATAATACTTGTCAAACAAAGTACCATCGCCTTTCAAATTCATTTCAAGATATTTGTAATCGAGAAGTGTCATATAATAGAGGGGGAGGAGTGATGTTTTATCTGAATTATAAAGCTTTTCAAAAATATTACGGGCGTTTAAAAGTACGTCCTTATCATAACTCATGTATGCCTGCATTGCTAAAGCTTTTGCTTTGTTAATTTCTTCTTCTGAATTATGCTGAGCATGAAGATTTATTCCGGTAAACAGAACGAATAAGTAAGCGAACAACACAAATAAATGTTTCATGGTAATTCTCCTTTTGTTATAAAGTACTTTAAAATATAAAGTTATAAGGCAAAATTTTTTATTTTTTAATTAATTTCTCTAATTGTTCAATATATGCTTCAAAAGCTTTCCTTCCTGTTTTGGTAAGGGAGTATATAGTTTTAGGTTTCCTGTCAACAAAATCCTTCTGCACAGTTATATAAGCAGCCTCTTCAAGTTTTTTAAGATGAACACTTAGGTTCCCATCAGTAGTATTTACTTTTTCTTTAATGAAAACAAATTCGGCTTCCTCAACTGTAACAAGCAGAGCCATTATTGCAAGTCTGATTCTTGAATGAATTATATCATTCAACTGCTGATAATCAAAATCATTCACTATGCTACCGCAATTTCCTTTTTATATTTTTTATAAAGAATAATTCCGGGTATAGTTTGGAAAAATATCATTAAAATAGCCATAATTAAAAACTGATGAACATTCATAACGAAAAACATTATAATTGCACCGCCCCACCAGCCAAAGGACAGATTAGTAAACCATTTGGATTTAGTAATATTTCCTGAAATGAAATATGCTGAGCCGACAACAACCGAAATAAGAGGACTGATAGCCATTGGGCTGATAGCACCAGAGGCAGGTCCGAGAAAACCGATCAATGTCATCGCAATTCCTGATGCCAGCCATACATGCATAACAATTTTCTTGTGGTAGCCATGCGGGGCTTTATTTTTTAATTTTCTTCCATTAAAAAATGACAAGATCCAGCCGAGTGAGATAAGGGCTACCCACAACCAAAAAAAACTAAAGTGGACCTTAGATAGAATGAGAATATACTGGAGCATCATCCCTGTAATAACAATAACACCCCAAAGAATGTAATCCAATCCGTTATAAATAAAATCACGTTTAGTTTCTTCAATCACCTGCCGTATAAACTGAAGTTCTTCTAAAGCTGTTTTCTCGTCCATTTCTTACCCTTTATAAAGTACTTTGTTTTATAAAGTCAAATTTACATTACTGGAATATCATTGTCAAATTAATTC
>JAWOJF010000316.1:0-12207 GCA_046481785.1 Ignavibacteriaceae bacterium
AAGATTGAAATAGCAAAATGATTTAACGGCACTTCCAGAATTTGACCGGTTTTGGAAACTCTAAATTTCCAAATTCCATTTTTAATATCTATCCGGGAAATGTTCTCAATGTCAGAGTATCGCTGCCCTGTAAAGCATTGAAAGCAAAATATATCCCTTACTCTACTTAACCTTTCATTGTCAAGTTTTAAGTTGTAAAGTGCCATCAACTCATTTTCAAATAGATGAATGATATCGTTCTGATGAAACTTTATTTTGAAATTTCTAAAGTCTGTATTCTTTGTTAATTTTCTTTCTACCGCCCAGTTCATAAAAACTTTCAGATAACTTATTGTTTTGTTTACACTGTTGTCAATTAAATTTCTTTTTTCAATGAGGTAAGGATAGAATTTGTCAATAAAAAGCGAACCAATATTTGAATAGGATATTTTATATCCAGTTTCCTTTTCAAATGATTCTAAGAGTTTTTTTGTTTGTTTGTATTTTCTAAGAGTACTTCCTTTTACATATGTATCCTTTGATGAAATGAAGTCTTCAAAGTCGTCAAAGAAATTTTTGGGATTAATACTGAATGCGTTTTTTATCTCTATAGCTATTTCATCAAATCCGGCGTTAAAGTTCGTTGATTTTGTTGTTCTAATTGCGTCCAGGATTTTACTTTCATATAGATTTAAGAAGTTATTCAATCCCTGAAGCTGACCTTTCAGGATCTTATTTGCAGTGCGCTTTATATCGGCTCTTTTAGTTTTAGTGTCCCAATATTCCGGGTTTATTTTTTCTTTAGTATTAAGGTAAATTGAATTTTTATTTTCTCTTACATAACACCAAATTGTTCGTAATCCAGAATCACTTTTTTTTCTCTCTAAGTAAAAATTTATATTCATATAATTTTGCGAAAAAATTTCTATGTAATATAATAGTAGAAAAGTTGTGAGTCAATAATTCTCACAATATTCTCACAAAAAAGTGGGATAGTATGCTAGAGAAATGAATATTTATGGGATAGCGGAAAATAGTTAATGGCTATAACCTATTGTAATTAAATGAGTTAAATTTTATTTGAAAATGCATGAAATCCAATGAAATGATAAAAGATAGTAGGTGTGGTTCCTTCAGCCCCCACTAAATAAGAAAGCCGTAGTAATACGGCTTTTGTCATTTTAAATGAATGCTGCAAATTGTAGACAGAGCTCAGGTTTATCCCGAGTACCTGCCGCCACGAATACAGGCGCACAGGCAAGCTTGCTCTTGCTCTTAATCCTTTGAAGTTATTTTGTTCTTCCTGGGACCGCAGAAATTCTGTATTTGTTCATAAGCGTCAATATGACCAAGTTTGCCTGCTTTTTTTAAATCACGGCAAGCTTCATCAGTTCTATTTATTTCAATATAAGTCATCCCTCTTTTATACCAGGCTTTGGCATTAGCAGAATCGATACGGATAATTGTGCTGTAATCTTTTATTGCCCCCCTGTATTCCTCAAGTATCCTGTATGTGTCACCTCTTATAAAATATGCATCAACAAAAGCGGGTTCAAGCTCAACAACCATTGAAAAATCATCAACTGCTTCTTCATACCCGCCAAGCATTCCTTTTGAATAACCCCGGTTAAAATAGAGGTTAGCATCTTCGGAATCAATTTCCAGTGCTTTGGTATAATCAAAAATGGCTCCTTCATGATCTTCAATATCTGCTCTTAAATTACCCCTGTTAACATAAGCTTCTTCATAAACAGGATTTATTCTTATTGCATGTGTATAATCATTAAGTGCATCTTCATATTTCTGAAGCATAACATTTATATATCCCCTGCTGAAATAGGCCATTGCATTAGCAGGATTCAGTTCAATTACTTTATTAAAATCTTTTTGCGCTTCATCATATTTATTTAAGGCAAGATATTCCACTCCCCTGTTATGATAGGCATTTGCGAAATCATTTTTTATCCGGATAGCTGAAGTATAATCTTTAACAGCCTTTTCATGCTCACCCAGGTTAGCGTAAGCTTTCCCCCGGCTGTAATATATAACTGAATTATATGGAGTCTCAGCAATAGCTTGTGAAAACTTTCTTACAGCTTCAATATATTTCCCATCCTTTAAGTCTTTTTCCCCGCTGGAAAGAAAACCACCAGAGGATGAACAGCCATAGAAAAGTACAGGTATAATAATCAGTATTAATAAGTATCTCATCTTTTACATCCGTTAAATCTTGTCCTTAATATTGTATCGCCGGAAATATATAAAAGTTTTAAAACATCATCTGAGACAAAAAAATGACCGGAAAAATTTTGGGATATTGATCACCTGGTTCCTGTAATGTAGTGCTCAAGTTCGCTTATTTCCCAGTCTTTTCCATCTATTACAGCTTTTACCACATCACCAATGGAAATCATTCCAGCCAGTTTCTTGTCTTCATACACCGGAAGATGACGTATTCTTTTATCCAGCATTAGTGACATACATTCTTCTGCAGTAAACTGGGGTGATACATAAAATATTTTTGGAGACATGATTTCGCTGACCAATGTGTCTTTTGATGATTTTCCTTTTAACACAACTTTACGTGCATAATCTCTTTCTGAAATAATACCCAGAAGCTCATCCCCTTCCATAACCAATAATGCGCCGATTTCCTTTTCAGCCATAACTTGTAGTGCATCGAAAATTGTTGCTCCGGGTGAAACAGACCAGATTTGATTCCCCTTATTCTCTAACATTCTTCTAACAGTTGCCTTCATAAGGTTAACCTTTCAAAAATTAAATGGATGCGAAAACTTTTCTGTAATATATATTTTAAAACCTGAATTTTCCTAATTATTTTTTTAACTGCCTCTTTTTAAAGATACAATATCTTCCACCGTAAATTTTGATGGAAATCAATGTATTTTATTTATCTCCTGAAAAAAAGGTGCTGAATTCTTATATTTTTTTGTATTTTAGTATATTATTTTTTTTACGGAAGATGCTAACTAAATATAAACATGTCATATGGGACTGGAACGGAACCCTTCTTGATGATGTAACCCTCTGCGTTAATATTATAAACAATATCCTTTCTAAAAGAGAATTAAAAGCATTGTCTCATAATGAATACAGGGAAATATTCACCTTCCCGGTACTTGATTATTATATGAAAGCCGGCCTTGATCTTGACAAATATCCATTTGAAGCTCTGGGAACGGAGTGGATGGGTGAATATGAAAAAGAAAAAAGCAACGTTTGCCTTTTTGAAGGAGCCGAAGAAATACTTTCATATGTAAAACAGACCGGCAGAGAGCAATCCATATTATCAGCTTACCCCCACATAACCCTGGTTGAAATTGTATCAATGCTTGGGCTTGAATCATATTTTACAAATATAAGCGGGCTGGATCATATCTATGCTACAAGCAAAATTGATATTGGAAAACAACTGGTTAAAAAAATTGGTTTAAAAGGAAGCGAAATGGTGTTTGTTGGTGATACTGTTCATGATTATGAAGTTGCATGTGAAATGGGAGCAGATTGTATACTTATTGCAAACGGACATCAGAGCAAGGAGCGTTTGATTACCTGCAGAGTACCGGTATTTGATTCTCTTACTGCTCTTAGAAATGAGTTGTAACTGTTTATTAAAAGTTCAATGTTGAAATTTTCAGACAACGCCGGCAGATTATTTTCCCCTAAGATGAGCCGCCGCCGGCAGAACAAAAAAATTGTATGGTTTTATTTCTTATCGGTATTATTGTCTTCCTTATTAATATTCCATTTGGTTACTGGCGTGGTAATGTAAAAAAATTTTCACTTCAATGGTTTCTTGCCGTCCACATTCCCGTACCCGCAATAGTCTTTCTAAGAATTTACTCCGGGCTTGGATTTCAATTTATTACATACCCCGTAATAGTTGGAGCATATTTCCTCGGGCAGTTTACAGGTTCAAAACTTAACAGATTGCAAAAAAAGAGAAACACACCCGGAGAAGGATAAGCTTTTAACCTCTTCTTTTTTAAATTGTATAAAATATTTTTGCTCCTTATCTTGCACGTTAAGTTAATAAAAATAACCCGGAGGATATATGCATGATCATATAATCGGTTTAGCATGGTATAATAAAACTGACTGGGAGGAATGGAAACGGATTTCAGAAGACGAGATTGAAGATAATTATGAGGACTGGCTGATATCTGCGAAAGCAGCCAAACTGAGTATGGAAAACCAGGGATATACAGTTGAAGAAGTATTAATTTCCCCGGCAGATTTTTCACAATGGTGTAGAAAAAACAGGAAAAGGAGAGATTCTGCAAACCGTTCAATGTATGTACAAATGCTTAGATCAATGGGGCAGAATTAGTATTTCACATATCTTTAAAGAAATTCTTTATTTACTTCTTAAGCTGTCTAATATAAATATTACCGCAATTAATGTATTAAATAAAAAATCCCCGGACTACTCAAAGGCCGGGGATTTTTTTATTATTGAAAAAGATGTGAGGCTTACTTTTAAGGCAAGCCCCGCATATGAACTTTATTTGGCAAGGATCATCTTCTTTGTTATGTTAACTGAGTTACCCTGCAGTTTGTAGAAGTAAATACCACTTGATAAGTTACTTGCATCAAACTTAACTGAATGTCTGCCCGGCTCAAGCTCACTGTTAACAAGTTCCATTATCTGCTCGCCGATTACATTGTAAACTCTTAGTGCAATATTTTCTTTCTTTGCTACATCAAAGTTTATAATTGTTGACGGGTTAAACGGATTCGGATAATTCTGATCAAGAGCGAATTCTTTAGGTAATAAATTATTCTCTCCTTCAACATCGGTTAAACCATCAGTTAAGAATGCTATATTGGTAACCTCAAAGTTGAAGCTTGTAATAGACGGATTAGAAGCTGAGTTATAAACAAAACCTATGTTCCTGATCTTGCTTGCATCGAACGGAACCTGTGTACCGTATCTCTGTGCAAAGTTCTTGAAATCTATTTCATAGGTGTTCATGTTTTCTGTTAAATCAATAGTGTACATGAAGTAGTTGTAACCCTCCAGAGTTGTTAAGTCGATAATTACGTCTACTTTACCTTTACCGCGTGCATCAAACCTTAATGAATTATGATAAGTCAGGTCATAAGCCGAAGCACCTGCAGTAAGTGATCTAACTACAGATACCCAGTCTTTTAATTCACCGCTTACCTCGGCTCCGCCTGAAAGTACAAGGGCACCGGAAGGATAAGAAGCAAGGTCCTGTTTAACATAATTTGTATTAAATGTATTTACAGCACTTTCTGAACCTGTAAGGTAAGCAAATGCACCGCCGCTTACATAAGCCTCATCCCTGAAATTAGCAGAAGACTGTGACAGGAATACCTGTGCGTCTGATATTACTCCCAGCGGGAACTTCACTACAGAAGTACCTGAAGGAATATTAAATGATTCGGCTGCTTCAAGCATTTCACCGCCCTGTGATTCTTTATACTTAACTTTAATACTTGACTGAACAGGTGAATAGTTGTTTGTTACAGTTAAATAAACATTACCGTCATGGCTGTATCTTGCCTTGCGGAGGAATATATTCGGAGCAGGCTGCGAGTTATTCATGAACGATACAGAGCCAAGGGTTTTGAATTTAGCAAATACATCCTTAACCATTTTAACTGTACCTTCAACTGTACTTGACCATACCTGGAAGTTGTAAACATTCACTGCACCGGCAGGAGCGGTATACTCATCATAGGTCCATTTGTTTTCTACCTTAAACCCGTTTGTAGTTTCATATACACTGAATGTTATTGAATAATCTGTTAGACCTTCCGGATTTACAAGTTTACCTGTATAGAATTTATAACCGTTAATTACAGTCAGGAACAGATCATCTATTTCTGATCCGGCAAGCCTGTCGCATACCTGTTTTGTATGATCATATATAAAAGGAGCAGATGTTAATGTAGAGAATATACCTGCTACTCTGGTATTACCGGTTTCTATATTTGCATTATAGTCAACTGCATAACTTGCAATTGCATTGGAAATTCCAAGAATATCAAACGGGGTCGTTTCAACAGGTACTGAGTTAAACGGCCCTACTTCAGGAACAAAAGCATTAAGGCCTATCTGTGCTATAGATGAATTACCTTTTGATTTAGCAACCAAAGGAGTAGTTAATCCATACTGTATTTTAAGTTTACGTTTCAGAAGCAGTTCAGCCATGTCGCCTCTTGACTCAACACCGCCGTCACCGCCGCCGCTGCAGCTATCTGCAATATTTACGTCATTATCACATGCCTGGAAAGGATTTTTATATGTATCCTGCCCGGTTATGCATGCTACGTTTTCATATTCAGAATGGAAATCAACTACTTTAACAGTAATCTTAACCTGTCCGGCCTGTCCTGCAGCTAATGTACCTATATTCCATTTAACTACATTGCTTCCGTTCCATGTTTCGCCGCATGAGCTGCCGCCTTCACATGACACATATTCAGTACCTTCAGGAAGCACGTCTTCTATTGCAACTTTATAAGCAGGAGAACCGCCCTTGTTCTGATATTTTATTGTATAAGTAAGTTCGTTATTAACTTCAGGCATTACTGTTTTGTAATCATCTTTATTTATCCATAATTCAGGCCCGCTTACAATCTGCAGACCGGCATCACGGCTTAAGTCATCAACGCCTGCACCAAGTACAAAACATTCGGTTTTACCGGAGGCAGCGTCTGCGTCAGAGTCTTCCTGGTCATCACTTCCCTGATCTCTTGAAGTAAATGTATAGCCATCAGGAAGTATAAACTGAACATAATAAGAACCTGCTTCAAGTTCGCTGAACAAATAATTTCCAACGGTATTAGTTATTGTTGTACCAACAAGTGTATTGTCGCAATTATATAATTTAACTGTAACATTTGATACACCCGGTTCGCCCTCATCCTGTATACCGTTTTTGTTACTGTCTTTCCATACAAAATCACCTATAGAACCATTTACCGGAATTACTATTTCTGAAATCCCTGCATCCCATGTAAGATCTGCTTCACCTGCATCAAGTGTAAAGCATACAGTTCTGCCTAAAGTTACATCTGCGTCAGAATCGGCATAATCATCAGATACAGCATCAACAGGACTGAATTCATATCCGTCAGGAAGCATGAATTTTACATAATAACTTCCTGCATCAAGAGAATCGAATAAGTAAAGTCCGTTGCCGTTAGTTACTGTTGTTCTTAAAAGAGCATCCTCACAGTTATATAGTTTTACAGTAATACCTGATACACCAGCTTCACTGTTATCCTGGATTCCGTTTTTATTTACATCCAACCAAACTCTGTCACCAACTTTACCTTTTGTCGGATGTTCATATAAACCTATATCCCACCTTGTAGCATTACTATCGCAGTTAGGTGGATCAATATTAAAACATGCTGTTTTAGATGAAAGAGGATCAGCATCAGAATCAAGCAAATCATCTGTACCTGCATCCATAAGTGTTAATCCCCAGCCTGTGGGTACACTTACTTTTAGATAATAATCACCTGCGGCTACATCAGTAAATAAGTAGTTGCCCTCAGAATCAGTAGATTGTGTAGCAACAAGTTCATTTGCACAGGTATAAAGTTTAAGAGTAACGCCAGGTACACCAGGTTCACTATTATCCTGTTTACCGTCTTTATTAATATCATTCCATACTTTATTGCCAATTGCACATAGTTCCGGAGCTTTTTCAATAACGCCGGCATCCCATGTTAAATCATTTTCACCTGCTTCAAGATCAATGCAAATTGTCTTTCCTGAAGTATCAGCGTCAGAATCTTTTGCATTATCGCTGCCGGCATCTTTTATTGTAAACTGGTAATTAGCATTGTTATCAATTAAATAGAACTTAACAAAGTAGCTTCCTGCCTGTAATGAATCAAACAGGTAGTTGCCGTTATTGTCTGTTAAAGTCCAGCCTAACCATTGACCTTCACATGTATATAACTCAACGGTAACTTCTTTTAATCCTGGTTCACCGCTATCCTGTATACCATTTTTATTTGTATCTATCCATACTTTATCACCAAGAGAACCATATTCGGGTAAACTTTCTTTATTTACAATTTTATGAAGCCCGGCTTTATCCGAACCGTTATAAGGATTAACAGCATATCCGCCGGGTAACTCTGCAACAAAAGTACCTGTGCCTGCTATAGCGGCATAATGAGGAGGTAAATTTTCTTCAGTAACAGTATATTCGCCGTTTATATCAACGAGAAGTCCGTTTGTACTGCCATTATTGTTTGTGTAAGTAAAGTTTAATACACTGCCGGTATAAGTACCAACAGCACTACCAAGACTGCTTGTAACTGTTATTTTATAATTTGAAGGCAGATTTAATGGTTTACCGCTTATTACTGTGCTGTCATTATCAAGCCATATCTTCTGAAAATAAATAACTTCTGTACATGATTCAGATTCTGATGATGCAGTTACTTTTCTTGTAACCCCATCAGGACCTTTTAAGCTCCACTCAATAGTATTACCGTTAAATGTAACCTCGTAAGCCTGATTTGGGAAAAACGGTGAACGTCCTGGCTGGAAAACAGTTGTCTGTCCTCTGTCCTGCGGAGCCGGTGAAAACTTATTGTCATTTCCAACAGGAATTGTAACTTCAAAATTATTTTCGTTTAAGTAGCCGAAATTTGCTGTAAAAGTACCGTCACCATTATTTGTAACACATTCCAGGATAGGAGTAATAGGTTTATAATTTACCCATGTACAGCTTCCTTCGGTAGATTTCATTGCTGAGGTTGGTGTTGCAAGTACAAGTTTCTGATACTTATTAGGTTCAATCTTATGTACATACCTTGTTCCCTGCGGTATAATAACATTAGCAACAGCAGTAACTGCGGCATTATCTGAACTTCCTTTTGTAAGAGTTATTGCCGGTGTTTCACCCTGGGCATTTGTTACAGCAGAAGTTGAACTTAAAGTTCCGCTGGTAGTTGTAAATTGTACCTGTATACCTGCCAGGGGATTATTATTCTGATCTACTGCTTTTACTTTAAATGAAGCAGGAACTGTTATATGATTAGTTTGAGTTAACGGAATAAAACTTAATGTTGGAACAGGAACTGTAGATCCGGCATTTGCATTTGCATCAGCTACAATTTGTATAACACGGTTTCTTATTTGTGTTCCTGTTGTTGTATTAGCGTGAGTAATATGGCTGGGATCAACATTATCGCTGAAATGCCAGATTGCTAACTGAATTGCCGAGGCTTCCTTTTCCTCTGAATTTAATGACCCTGAATAAGGGTAGGATTTTAAAGGATAATAATTGTTTAAAATGTAAGTAATTTTTGAAGGAGTGCTTCCGCTGTCTGTATAAAGATGAGGCTGCGCAAAAGTCCATTTTGCCAGCGGATGCTGGAGGTCTATACAATAAAATTTTGCTGAATTCCCGTCAACCTCTCCGGTAAATGTGCCGGCAAAAGACTCTAAGTTTGAATTATCGACGGGATCCTTAAATTTTACTTCCTCGCCCTTATATGAATTAAATACTTTAGCAATACTTAAGCCCTGTACATTATCGTTTTTAAAGTATTCGGCGCCGTAAGTTTTTAATGTTCTTTTATCATCACCTGCGGATGCTAAAGTTTTAACTGATAAGCCTGCTGCAATAACTAATATTATTACTAAGTTCAGCAGTCTGGTAAAAGATGATAACATTGTTCTCCTCCAAGAAATATAATTTTTTTGGAGGAAATGCCAACTACTATGCCACAAAACAAATTATCTCATTTTGAGCAATAAAAAGCTATTTCCGGCTGATAGCAGCAGAATTAGATTGGATTATTTTGAGACACATGTTTGATTTTGATTTGATTTAAAAGAAATCCCGCCCTAACATATAAAACGTTTGGGCGGGCCTTTTTTTTCAGGAGTAGAAAAAATGCGTAAAAAGTAACTTCCATTCTAACTGTTTTGATATGGTTCCTGATGCGGCTTTGGGGATTTTCTTGTAAACAGCAGAACAACTACTGCCACCGCAAGAACACCAATAATTACATATAACCAATTAAAACCTTCTGGATAAACGGCATCTTCCCATGAAGCTATCATCACTTCCATAGAGTCCTCCTGGGCTTCAGATATCATCTGATTATCAAGAAGAAATGGTAGCCATGCAGGTTCAATTTCATTTGACCATGTGCTGTCAAAATTATTAAACTCAGCCTCTGCATTATCCCTTGCGCTAATATTCATTATTTCATCGCCAATGTAAGAAACAATGGTGGATGTAAATTCCTTACCACTTGAAAATTGCTTTAGGCGGATATTGTTTTCAGCAAATTCAGTATTAATAGATGACCACACTTCTTCATGAATTTTTGCATCCCAACTGGCAAAAGCTTCATCAATTTCTTCAAATTCGGCGGTACTTTTGCCTCTGCCTGCATAAACCTCCACCAGTGTGGGGCCTGCATTTTTCCAGATACGGGCAAAATTATCTTTTTGAGCTTTAACATTTCTTAAATCTGCCGGATAAAGCCGTGTAGCATCAAGAAACCTGATATTATCGCTTACAGCCTTTTTTATATTAAATAGAATATTATTTTTTTCTGTTTCAGTTAATATCTCCTGCTTTTCCTCCGGACTTAGTTCCTCACCTTCAGTATAGTTGGAGGGAAGCAAATCACTAAGCATGTTCATAACAATCTGATCTCTTTTCTGGAGAGATGCCCGTAGTTGCGCTACCGCTTTTTCAAGTCCGGCTATCCGGGCGCTGGTTTGACTTTCGAGCTGATTAAACTGCATTGCTAATTCATCATTCCGGGATTTTAAAGTATCAACCTGTTCTTCCAACCCGGATACCTTTGTCTCAAGAACGTCAATTTGAGCAAAGTCTTTTCTTCTAAGATTGCCCGCATTCCTAAGACTTTCGATTGTCTTGTCAAAAGTATTAGGATAAAGACTATTATCAAGAAGTTCTTTATTAGCAGAATAGTCATCCCTTAATTGATCAATTTCAGAGTTTATTCCATCAATTGCGCCAAGAGAATCGGCATCGCGAATTGATTGTTCTATTTGATTAACTTCTTTCTTGAAATTTTGTACAGTTTCATAATCAGACTGTGCTAACAGAATTTTACTACCTGATAGAAAGATAATAAGGGCAAAACCAATGATGAATTTAGTTTTCATTATCATCCTCCTTTATACCTTTATTTGTTAATAGGTATTTGCTGTTTCCATCTATAAGTTCTATATATGGAATTCTCTGGTTAAAAGCGGGGCTGCCTATTCCTGCTTCTGAAACAGGTGCTTTTTTACTCAGGCATAACTCCCCTTCACCATTTTCAAAAATGTAAACATTTTTGAAATTGCTTGAAGTCATATAAATGTACCCCTTCATATCCCTGATAACCCTAAGCTCCTTGTTGACATAAGACATAGAGTCACCGGTTTCTTCAAGAAAGAGTTCTCTTGTATCGAATATTATATTATGCCTTTCTTCCTTTACAAAACCATCCTCATCAACAGATAAAACAGCCTCAACCGGCCAGGAGAAATCTGTGGGTTTTAATACTAATGATGAACATGCTGTAAAAAGGAAGATAAGCATTAATTCAGCCGCTATAAGAAAGGCCTTCGGCGTGAATACTGATTTGAGTGCTTTCATTTACAATCCTCCAGGATTAATAAATTATAAATTAAATATGGACAATTAAAATTCTTCTAAAATTAAAGGAATTTAAAATGCCCGGGTTAACTTATCTTTAAATCAAATTCACACAAATTGCAGAAATCACACAACTGCGTTACCCGGTGATATGAACAGAGGCTTTTTTGTGAGCAAATCCCCATCTTTAAGTAAGAAGATGCAGCATAATGATTTAAAAAAGGATTGAAATTCCTAAAAAGGAGAAAAAAGGGCTGTCCCAAAAGTAAGATAAGGAGAATATTTATTCATTTTTGTTAAGATGTCAATTGTCTGTCTTGACATGATAATACCTTCCCCGGAGATTGTGTGAAAAGTAGAAAGTGGTAAATAAAGGTGTATTAACCCCAGGCTTCAGGGAGTGTTGCACAACTCAGCCTTAACTTCACAAGGAGAAGATATCAATTGCCACGACTTTTAAGTCGTGGGAGAAAACAATTAGCATGGAGGCTTTAGCCACAATTTGCCTTAATTGTGCGTGTCCCGACCCTTCGGGGGCTAAAGCCAAAAATATTTGGAATCCTAAACCACGACATAA
>JAWOJF010000178.1:0-5322 GCA_046481785.1 Ignavibacteriaceae bacterium
GTAAATTAGTATTGAGATATGAGTATTTTGGTTAGTATTGAGATTTGAGTATTGAGTAGTGAGATGTTTAGAGATTACATCTTTTTTGCCTGTCCGCCGGGGCGGAAAAAGATGTTATCTCTTTAGTCTAAGGAGTGTCGCTCCTATGGAGCTTTTAAAATTGTTTTTTCCGTTTATCATCTACTAATGTATCACTCCTAACGGAGTTCCTTCCTGATGAGTTCCATAGAGCGGAACATTAATGGACATATAATATTCCCATTTTGTTTTAGCACCAGCACAGCGTAACATTAGTATATAGATTATCCCGGTTTGTTTTAGCTCCAGAGGAGCGTAACATTAGTAGATATATTGCAGCCCCCATTTGGTCTTAGCTCCAGCGGAGCGGCACAATTTGCAGGAAGGCGAATTTCTGAATTCTAAAAAAATAGTATTGCATAATAACAATCAGAAAAGTCTATGATACTTGCTGACCTAATTATGGTTTTAATGAACCGGAACCGGTTCACTTATTACTTTTGATGATTCCCTGACTACAAATTCTGTATCCAGAACTACTTTTTCGGTTGACAGCAGAATTGTAGATTCAATATTACGGATTAATATCTCCGCAGCTTTCATACCAATCTCATGCTGAGGGGCTCTTATTGTAGTAAGCGGGACAGGATAAATTTTTGCATAATAAATATCATCGTTGCCAATAATAGAAATATCATCCGGAACGCTGATATTTAATTCTTTAAGAACAGCCATTACCGCCAATGCCTGCATATCGTTAAAACATACTACGGCAGTCGGGTAATCTTTTTTAGTTTTATTTTTAAAATATTCTTTGGTTTTGCAAAAGCTTTCATCATAACTGGAACCAATAGGAACAATCATATCCTGGTTGAAGACAAGTGTACGTTCGCTAAAGGCATGTCTGAATCCCTCAATACGCTCCTGTGTATGAGAAGAATGCGGCGGGCCGGCAAAATGAACAATCTTTGTATGGCCGTTATCTATCAAATATTTAACTGCTTTTTTAATAGCCCTTAAATTATCTATTGCAACCACATTTGCCTGTATTCCCTTTACATCTTCAAGAAGTACAAAAGGATAATTGATCATCTTAAGTTTAAATAAATGTTCTATCTCAGCAGCTCCTTCTACAATCGGCGCAATTATGGTGCCTTTAATATCTTTAGTAGAAAAAAGATGAGATAATTTTTTTTCATATTCATGGTCGTTTTCAGAACTGGAAATTATAACCGAATAACCTTTGCTGTTAGCATACTCCTTCACTCCGGAAGCAATTGCAGTATAAAACGGATAGTTTAAATCTTTTATGATTATGCCTATGCTTTTATCCTGATATCCATTTTTGAGATTTCTTGCTACACCTTTTGGACGAAAGTTAAGCTCTTTCATAACTTTTAGGATAAGATCTCTGGTGGCGGGTTTAACGGTATTTTTAGCATTTATTACTGCGGAAACAGTACCTTTGGATACCCCTGCTTTTTTAGAAACATCTTCAATGGTTATTCTTTTCATTAGGTTCTCCGGTATCCCGTATGTCCGGGATCCTTATTAAAACGGTTTAATTTTTTAATAACACTAATTAAAGATATTATTTGGGGATGCAAAAATCAACAATTCTAACGTTTTAATCTTGGTTTTTATACAATTGAAAAAACTATGAAATGTACAAAAACAAAATTTACACATTGAAAATAATAGTTAATAAATTTTTTTTAACAATTTTCTTACCAATAAAAATGAACACCATTCCTGATATATCTGTTATATATATCACTTACTCCGGCCATTGTCTCACTGGTAAGCGGAGGCAATAATTGTGCATTAATATTTTCTTCAGCCTGCTCTTTTCTTTTTGCTCCGGGTATAGCACAGGATACTGCATCAAACATTAATATCCATTTTAAAGCAAACTGTGCTAATGTAATACCGGGGGGACAAACAGCTTTCACTTCTTCAACAGCTTTAAGGCTAAGATCATAATCAACCCCGGAAAAAGTTTCACCCCTGTCAAATGCTTCTCCATGCCTGTTAAAGTTCCTATGATCATCAGCTTCAAATTTTGAATCCTTTTTTAACTTACCTGTTAATAACCCTGAAGCCAAAGGAACCCTGGCAATAATTCCTACCTGCCTCTTTTTTGCCTGTTCAAAAAATAATTCTGAAGGACGGTGACGGAACATGTTAAAAATAATCTGAACACTCTGGACATTTGGAAATTCGATAGCTTTTAATCCTTCTTCAACTTTTTCAACACTTACCCCATAAAAGCGAAGCTTACCATCTTTTACAAGATCATCAAGTATCTCAAACACTTCAGGCATGTAATAAACAGTTGTTGGAGGACAATGAAGCTGCAGTAAATCAATTGCATCAGCGTTAAGGTTTTTAAGGCTTCGTTCGATAAATGAAGTTAAATTTTTCCGGTTATATCCTTCTGCAGTATGAGGATTTAAACGCCTGCCTGCTTTGGTTGCTACATAAAATTTTTCTTTACGCTCTTTACGGAGTTTGGCAATAAGCTGTTCACTATGCCCATCGCCGTAAACATCGGCGGTATCAATAAAATTTACTCCCATATCCAATGCCTTATTGAGGGCATCAAGAGAATTTTTATCATCAACGCTCCCCCATGTTCCGCCTATTGCCCAGGCGCCAAAACTTATTTCAGAAACTTCCCACCCTGTACGTCCGAGTTTTCGGTATTTCATTAATTAACTCCGGTTAAATCTTATTATTTTTCTTGAAAGTAGACTATACATAAAGCTTAATGGTTTAAAATTTAATTAGTGCTTTAATAACTTCATCTTTATAATTTGCCACAATATCAAATGCCCGTGCTGTTTCTTCTAAAGAGAATCTGTGTGTTATCATAAATTCAGGAGACCACTTCCCTGCTGATGTTAAATCAATTACCGGCTGAACTGAATTATTCTGTCTCCGAACATTCTGAATAGTAATTTCTTTCCGCCTGATTTTACTTATATCAAAAGATACTTTGTCAGTTTCAGGTATCCCCACTATCAGCAGCAGGCCGCCCGGTTTTAATATATCAACTGCCTGATCCAGTGCTTCCTGCTTACCACAGCATTCAAACACAACATCAAAATTTCCGGGATTTATTTTATTTAAAGTCTTAACAATATCCTCTTTATGCGGATTGCCTGCCCAGACAGCACCGGCTATTTTTGCTCTGCTCAGCCTGTAATCAAGAAGATCAGTAATATAAATGTTTTTATAACCGGCAGTTTGAAGCGACAACATAGTACCAAGTCCGATTGGGCCTGCACCAAGCACGGCAATATTTATATCAGCATCTTTTGAAGATGCCGGTTTATAATCTTTTAAAAACCGGGATGCATAGTAACCTATTGATAATGGTTCAACCAATGCCGCCATCTCACTGTTAATTGATTCAGGCACTGTGAAACAATTCCGCGCAGGCATAACAATGTACTCGGCAAGACATCCGTCTGTTTGTCCCGGGCAGCCAAGAAATTTTTGGTTTAGACAGGTATGCTCCCTTCCGGATAAACACTGTGAACATTTATGGCAGGATAAAGCAGGTTCCACAGCTACAAGATCACCGGGTTTCAGGTCTTTAACATTCCTTCCTGTTTCAACAACTACCGCTGAACATTCATGGCCAATAGTAAAAGGAAAGTCTATAACCTGGTCACCTATTCTTCCTTCATTATAATAATGTATATCAGAGCCGCAAACTCCAACAGTATCTACCTTAAGAAGCACATCATCATCATTGTGCAGCACCGGTCGCGGTACATCAATAATTTCAAATTGTTTTATTCCGTTTAAAGCTACTTTTTTCATTGTAATTTTCTTATCCTGTTAAATAAATTTTCTTACATCAACCGTTTTCATCCCTGCATTAACTGCTGCTTCAAGCCCCGGATCTCCATCCTCAAATACAATACATAACTCAGGTGGAACATTTAATTTTTTTGCCGCTGCAATAAAAATATCCGGTGCTGGTTTTGGTTTAAAGGGATCATTTGCAGTAAGGATAGTTTGAAATAAATTATAAATCCCGGTTACCTCCAGTTCTTTATGAACGATATTTTTTACACTTCCTGAAACCACAGCAAGGGGTAATTTATTATAATAGCTTTTTGCAATTTTAACAACCGGCTCTATAGGTATTACGGTATTTATATTATCCATAAAATATTTATGTTTTTCCGATACTATATCATCCGGGTTAAGATCAGTTCCAAATGTCTTATTATAAAGATCAATTATTTCAATTTCCTTCATTCCTTTTAATGAATAAAGAAAATCATAATTATATACCGTCTCAAATATTTTAAAAGCTTCCTCCCATGCCTTCATGTGAAGAGGCATAGAATCTACAAGGGTTCCGTCGCAGTCAAATATTAATGCTGCGGTATTTTTATTTATTTCAGTATTCATAAAATTTACAGTACCGGTATTTTATTTTATCAGCAGCATCTTGTTCGTCTGCCGGAATTTATTAGCAGTAATACTATAAAAATAAACACCGCTCGGAAGATAATCATTGCCGGAGGCAGTAAACTCAACAGAATGTGTTCCCGGATCTTTTATCTCATTTATGAGAGTTTTAATCTCTCTCCCCAGCATATCATAAACAATAATCTTCACAGCAGCTCTTTCGGGAAGTGTATATGTAATATTTGTTGAGGGATTAAACGGATTAGGATAATTCTGCACTAATGAATATTTATTGGGAGCCGATGAATTTACAATTTCAATACCCGTAGCAATATCAGTAGCACCGGGTGAGCCGTTTATTGCTCCCGACCTTATCCAGTATTCCGCAAGATTTGGATCACCATTACCATTAATATCTTTTGAAACAATGGAATAACCTTCACCGTCGGCCTCTTCTGGCCATGGAGAAGAATCATCATAACTGAATGAAAAAATTGTATCGCCTGCAGCATTAACCAAAACAATAATTTCACCGCCGTTATCAAGCTGTCCATCATACTCTCCCAAAGGCATAAAATTATAGAGCCTGTTAAATTCGGCACTATTGGAAGCAAGGACTATGTATGCTCCGGGTATAATTGTTGTATCTCCAAACGTGTAATCAATTCCATCAACAAAAGATATCCCGTTCATATTTATTTCCTGGTCTCCGGTATTTTTTAATTCAATAAATTCTAACTCAGATGCCGGAAGACCAGATCAAGGAAGTCGGCAAGTACGTGGCTGTTGTCAGGCTTCACAGGGAAGTAAAGGTTGATGTAGACTTTGAGATTATTGCCGAATAACAATTCAGCAGGATAATATAGAAAAGGA
>JAWOJF010000249.1:0-4772 GCA_046481785.1 Ignavibacteriaceae bacterium
CGGATTTTTTTTATTATCATCAAACCGATCCTCAATCTATCGTCCCTACGGGACTTATTTCATCTGTAATTTATTCTATAAACGTTTAATCCCTGCGGGATTGTAATAATTACAGGAATACGAGGACTTATACCATAAACAGGTAACTATATGTTAAGGTATAATATATATTGCTGTTTTAAGTCCCGTCAGGGACGTTATGTTTATAGATATAGGTAATCTCAATATTTGCAAGTAGGAACGAAACAAATTATTATTTTGGACAGATATGATTTTTTTAGAAAGAATATAAGAGGCTAGTTATAACCCGGATTATTTTAGAATCAAAAACAGAGAGCCAGCGGGGCAAGAATGTATGCTGTTATGAGATTGAGACTTTTCGCACTCAAAAAAAAGCCGGATAAATCCGGCTCTATAAAATTTATATACTGCCAATTGCTTACCGCCTGCGTTTCTTATTCTTTCTTCAGCCTGAACATTAGTACATCATGGCCGGGAACAGAGGCTTTTAGCGCCTGAGAGGTTAAGCCGGCATCTTTTTTAGCCCAAAGATCATATATGTTATAAGTTATTTCATTAAACTTTGCATCTTTATTAAATACAGAGTCAATAACATTTTCTTCTTTCCAGTTAAAATTAATTTCAACCGGGTTAAGACTCCGGTTAAGAAAACACACAGCCCATTCATCATTCTGCAGGGGTTTAAACCATATCTCCATGCTATCTTCGGCAGAATATTTAAATCCCTGAATACCAAGCGGATCCTGGTCAACAGCAATAACTTCTTTATTAGTAAGAATATTTTTAGTAGCATCACTCATATTGGAAATATCATTGCCTGCAATAAGAGGTGCAGCAAGCATACACCACATTGAAAAATGCGCCCTGTTCTCACCATCACTCAAACCATTGCCAACTTCCATCATATCAGGATCATTCCAATGGCCGGGACCGGCATATTTTCTTAAACCATCCTGCATATCAAGTATATACATAACACCCCATGATTTCCAGGTGCCGTAATCTTTTATACAGTCAAAGCAATGATATATATCTCCGGTAGTACGCCATAAATGTCCAATAGAATCAGCCCACTCCCATGGTTTATTATTTCCCCATTCGCAAAGGCTGAAAACAATTGGCCGCCCAGCTTTATATAAAGCATTCCGCATTGTTAGATAAGCACCGGGGGCACTTAAGCCATCGGTATTGCACCAATCATATTTAAGATAATCAACCTCCCACTCGGCATACATAAGGGCATCCTGGTATTCATAACCCCTGCTGCCGGGGCGTCCGCCGCAGGTCTGCCATCCTGCATCAGAGTATATGCCAAACTTTAATCCTTTTGAATGTATATAGTCTGCCAGGGCTTTCATACCTGACGGAAATCGTTCCGGGTCGGGATGAATAAATCCGAGGCTGTCTCTCTGTCCGTGCCAGCAATCATCAATAACAACATAAGAATACCCGGCATCTTTCATACCGGATGATACCATTGCATCGGCGGTTTGCCGGATTAGTTTTTCATCAACATCACATGCAAATTTATTCCAGGAGTTCCATCCCATTGGGGGAGTATCGGCAAGCCCTTCAAACTTTTGAGCATACACGGAAGTAAAGGAAAGACATAATAAGAGAAGAAGGATTTTCATTATTTACCCTTTAAAAAATGAGAAATTCCTATTTTATGCAAGAGCTATCTTTTATCCTGTTTAGTCATTTCAAAATCATCAGGATTATAACCCTGTTTACGCAGAATTGTATAAGCTTCATTTAGATCTTCTTCGGGCATTTGAGCCTGCCGGGATAATATCCAGCCGTATTTTCTTGTGGGGGTTCCAATAACAGCATATTGATAATTATCATCAAGCCCGATAATCCAGTAATCTCCCCAGAATAAATTTATTCCAAGGATTTTAACAAAACTTACCTCCAGTTTAGAATTTGATTTTTTATCAACAACAACAGCGGTGCCGTCAGCTTCATCATAATTGCCGTCTTCTTCCAAACACCTGTTAATAACTTCTATCTCGCCGTCTTCATTTAATTTATAAGAAGCGGTTGTATTCTTAATACAATCTTCCTGGAACCAGTTTGGGATTTTAGCAATCTCATACCAAGTGCCGGTGTATTTGTTAAGGTCAACATATTTAACAGTTGAAGGTTCGGAATTTTTTTTATCCTGTGCAATAATTAAAAAAGCAGGGCATAGCAGCAATAAGATTATAAAAATATTTTTCATTTTATCTTCCCCCTAAAATTTAATTTGTAAGGATTTAAAGTTTTGCAAGCTCATCCTTTTCTTTCTTTTTTAGTCCATTAACAACAAGGTCATAAGAATTATCAATCATCTCAAAAATTTCTTTAGTGGGAATAGTCCCTTCAAGATCAACAGTGTTCCAGTGAGTTTTATTCATATGATACCCGGGAGTAACTTCTTCATATCTTTCACGAAGTTCAACTGCAAGCCGGGGATCGCATTTCACATTCATTGTGTATGGCGGATTTAAATTCGTCAGCAGAAACATCCTGCTCATAACTTTTAATACGAGAGTTTCTTCATCAAAGGGGAAATCTTCCGTAACCCCTTTTTTCTTTAAGCAGTATTCGCGGACAGCCTCAAGATTCATATTCCTATTTAAACCCTTTCTTATAATAGTATGCTGCAAACTAAAAACAGCAATTAATTCCAGCCTTCGCAAAGATTGTGTTAGAATTCCTGATGTAAAGCGATTCACTGAATCGCTTATAAAGTGTAACGAATATTCTAAGACTTCCGCAATAACAAAAAGCGATTCGCTGAATCGCTTTACAATTTTCACACAGGCACATACAGGGCCGGGATTTATTTACAAATTAAAATTTATCATTGCCCCAATACTAAAAACAAAATAGCTTCCGCCAAATTCAGGTTTATTCTGGAGGGGTATTACTACCCCGGCAGTGCCACCCAGTTTTAAAATACCATAACTGATTCTTGAAAAGAAAAAATACTCAAAAAACAAATTATCCAAGTTCCTGCTGATAGAATTATTATCATGTGAGAATTTATAAAAATCCACAAAACTAAAACGTATTGTCTGTCCCATTTCCTCAGTTGAAATTGTATTGAGCCAGTTGTTTTGTTTTTCAGAGGAGAGGCCGATATTAAACTGAAAAAAATAGCGCTTGTAATCGGCAGGTAATGTATGGTTAAGAGAATCAATAATGCCGGGGAAGCTGGTATAAGCCTGTCCGCTACCATAACCGGCTAAAAATTCAATATGGTTAAACTTAAGAATAAACGGTCCGTCAACGGGTTTATCAAAATATTGGTAGAAGCCTGCTCCGCCTTCAAATATCCTGTTCCTGTCACCATTAACTGTATCGGTTTTAAGAAAAGAAGCGCCGCCAAAAAGAAAAAGATTAGCCGGTAAAGAGAACGAAGCCTTGGCTTCAATACCCGGCAGCCCATAGCTGAAACCAGCGTTAACTTCTCCTGCTTTTTTAAATAAAGGGGTATGGGGTGTATCTGCCACGTAAGATGGTGTAGAGCATCCGCTGATAACAATCAGTGAAAAAATCAGGCAAGGGATTATTTTCATAAGAATTATTTTTGTTATTGAACTGTTCTGATTACTATTATTTTTCACCGAACGTTCAAAAGAGAAAATCGTTTAAGCTATTTTAGATTCGAACTTAACTTTATAATTCTTTCGCCGGAAATACAGGAGTATACACTATCATCAATAATACAGGAGCCTAATATAGAGTATTTTATATGCAAAATCATTTACTTGTTTTATCTATCCACCGTGCAATATCTTTTGCAAAATATGTAAGGAACATATCAGCCCCGGCACGTTTTATGGCAGTTGCAGCTTCAATCATTACCCTTTCCTCATCAATCCAGCCGTTTTTACCAGCGGCTTTAATCATAGCATACTCACCGCTAACCTGGTAAGCAGCAGTCGGAAGTCCAAATTTTTCTTTAACCCTGTATATTATATCAAGGTAAGCCCCAGCGGGTTTAACCATAACAATATCGGCGCCTTCTTCAATATCAGTTTCAACTTCACGCAAAGCTTCATTGGCATTGCCGGTATCCATCTGGTGAGATCTTCTGTCACCAAAAGCTGGAGTTGATTCAGCGGCATCCCTGAAAGGCCCGTAAAAACCCGAGGCATATTTGGCAGCATAACTTATTATGGGAATCTTTATATATCCCTTATCATCAAGCGCTTTTCTTATAGCCGCTACTCTTCCATCCATCATATCGGATGGTGCTACAATATCGGCTCCTGCATCAGCATGCGATACAGCTTCCTTAGCAAGAAGTTCAACCGTCTCATCATTAAGTATCTCTTCACCGTTCAGCAGTCCGCAGTGCCCGTGAGATGTATATTCGCATAAACATACATCGGTAATTACAAGAAGGTTTTTTACATCTTTTTTAATTGCCCTAATGGCTTTCTGAATAATTCCATTTTCATCATAAGCCTCTGAACCGGCTTCATCTTTATGCTCCGGTATGCCGAATAATATTACCGCAGGTATGCCGAGAGATTCTACTTCCTTACATTCTTCAACAATAACATCAACGGACATCTGGTAAACACCGGGCATAGACTTAATTTCTTTTTTTATTTTATTTCCGGGCACTACAAACAAAGGGTATATCAAATCATTTTTAGATAATTCCGTTTCCCTTACCATATCCCGCACCAGGGGATTGTAACGTAACCTTCTTAATCTTTTAACCGGATAAGCAGCCATAGTAAACTCCCGTT
>JAWOJF010000360.1:0-2547 GCA_046481785.1 Ignavibacteriaceae bacterium
CATAGTTTATTCAAAATTTTGTTGCTAATTTTCATATGTAAATTTTATGTTAAATTAATCCAGTTCCCGGCTTAAAGTTGGGTTTACGGAAGAGAAGGGGATATGTCCTTAAAGCAAAAACTCATCGATCTTTTTACACGCAAAGAAAAAATCCAGGGCGGCGGCGGTACTAAAGCTGTAGAAAAGCAGAATGCAATGGGTAAAATGACCGCACGTGAGCGGATTACTACTCTGCTTGATCCTGATTCCTTTCATGAATATGACTTGTTTGTTGAACACAAGTGTATTGATTTTAATATGGATAAGAAACAACTGGCTGCTGATGGTGTTATAACGGGTACAGGAAATATATATGATTCACCTGTCTGTATTTTTGCCCAGGATTTTACGGTGGCAGGGGGTTCGCTTGGTTTAGCACATGCCAGAAAAATTACGAAAATAATGGATCACTCAGTTAAAATGGGTATTCCGCTTATCGGTATTAATGATTCGGGCGGAGCAAGAATACAGGAAGGGGTTAATTCGCTGGCAGGATACGGCGAAATCTTTTACAGGAATACTCTTGCATCCGGAGTTATACCGCAGATATCCGTTATACTGGGTCCGTGTGCAGGTGGTGCTGTTTATTCTCCCGCATTAACCGATTTTGTCTTTGTAGTTGATAAAATTTCCAAAATGTTTATTACAGGTCCCGAAGTTATTAAAACTGTTTTAAGAGAAGAAATATCCATGGAGGATCTTGGCGGAGCTAAGGTGCAGACTGAGATTTCCGGTAATGCACATTTCTTTGCAGAAAGTGAACTTGAATGTTTTGAGCAGATAAAAAGATTAATAACTTTTATCCCATGGAATAACAAGCGCAAAGCAAAACCATTTCCTGCCAAACCACCCAAAAAAGAATATGATATCGAACAAATTATCCCCACTGACCCAAAAAAACCTTATGATGTAAGGGATGTAATTAAAGCCGTATGTGATGATTCAGATTTTCTTGAAATCCAGGAAAAGTGGGCAGCAAATATTGTTATTGGATTTGCTAGACTGAATGGTGAAACAGTCGGAATAGTTGCTAACCAGCCATTAGTTCTTGCCGGAGTTCTTGATGTTGATTCATCAGATAAAGCTGCACGTTTTATCCGGTTCTGTGATGCTTTTAATGTTCCTCTTATAACATTGGTTGATCTTCCGGGATACTTGCCGGGAGTAGACCAGGAGCATGCAGGGGTAATAAGGCATGGTGCAAAAATTCTTTATTCATATAGTGAAGCAACCGTTCCCAAGATGACAGTTATTTTAAGAAAAGCATACGGCGGCGGTTATATAGCAATGTGTTCAAGGCACCTTGGCGCCGATTTTGTTTTTGCCTGGCCTACTGCTGAAATAGCTGTTATGGGCCCGGAAGGGGCTGCTAATATTATTTTTAGAAACGAGATTGCCAGTGCTCCTGATCCCGATGAAATGAGAAAATTAAAAGTACAGGAATACACTGATAAATTTGCCAATCCTTATATAGCTGCGGCAAACGGGCATATAGATGCAGTTGTCAGTCCTTCGGAAACAAGGGATTTCCTGATTCACTCAATTAAAATATCGGAAAATAAAAAAGAATTAAGGGCAGATAAAAAACACGGCATTCCGCCTTTTTAACTATTATTTTCTTAGTGGATCTGAGTGTCCTTAGTGCCTTAGTAGTAAAGAAAGAAGAGGACCACTTAGGCACCAGACACACTTAGAAACACTAAGGGAATTATTTTCAGTCACAAGGTCAGTTAAAATTAAACTATAATGGAAAAACAAATAGACATATTAGAAATAGATACCACTCTTTATGAAACCACGTACACACCAAAATACCTAAAGAGAAAACCTTACGTTAAAAATGATCCCTCGAAAATACCAGCGTTCATTCCGGGTATAATAAGAAAGATTTTTGTTTATGAAGGGAAGAGATTAAAAACGGGGGAGAAAATATTAATTCTCGAAGCCATGAAAATGGAGAATGCAGTATGTGTACCTTTTGATGCTGTGATCAAAAAAATTCATGTAAAAGAAGCTGATGTTGTTGTTAAAAACCAACTGCTGATTGAACTGGAAGCGATAATCAATTAAAAATTAAAAATTGTAAATTAAAAATTAAATGCAGGTTTTAATTTAATTGAGCTTTGATTAACCTAATGGTTAGCCAACTAACTTCAAGACAATACTAAGCACCACATAACTTTTAGCCGCAAATGTTTAAACTTTTTCTGATAAATTGAAAAGTAGGTTCTGTTTTTTATTTATAATTTTTAATTTGTAATTTTTAATTATTCATGTATTTCTACGCGCCCGTAGCTCAACTGGATAGAGCATCAGACTTCGGATCTGAGGGTTGAGGGTTCGAATCCTTCCGGGCGTACTATATTTTGAATACACTCTCATTTGCCCGCAATTTTTATAACTCTGTACTCCGGTTCTATGTCACATTCTGCAATCACTCTGTGAGCATTGTCATTTATCATTTTTTACTATTTGTTCATTTTTGTACGAGCAAAAATATAACCAATC
>JAWOJF010000004.1:0-3223 GCA_046481785.1 Ignavibacteriaceae bacterium
TATTGCCACGACATTTAGGGTCTGTTGCACAACTATAAATTATGGTGTTGAGAGGTTAACACCTGATTTCAATCAGGTGTGAGAAAAGAATCTGTAACCGTTTTTAACGGTTTTTGCAACAAATTTAGTAGTGGTAAACTGTTGAAACAGTTAAAAAAATTTTTTTTGTTTCCATATTAACACCTCGATGAATCGAGGTGTTAACCTTTAATGAGTTCTGCAACAGCCCCTAAATGTCGTGGCAATAAATAAACAGTCTCTTTCAAGAGAACTCAGTGAAGCGATCCCCAACAATTCAGACCCAATTTTTGGGAACACATTAATTGATTGATTATTTTTGACTTAAATTCTTCCCCTTTTTTTAGTAAATTTGAAAAATACTTACCATCTATTCAAGTATAAGGAATTTGTGATAAATGAAAGAATATCTTGATCTTGTAAGAACAGTAATAGACAATGGCACGCGGAAACAGTCACGCACAGGAGTTGACACAATATCATACTTCGGTGCATTTTATAAAGTTGATCTGCAGAAAGGATTTCCTCTTTTAACAACTAAACGGGTTGAATGGAAATCATTACTCCATGAAGTACTCTGGTACTTATCCGGTGAAAATCATATAAGGAACCTGAGAAAACATACCAAAATATGGGATGCATGGGCAGATGAAGAGGGCAACCTGGAAACTGCATATGGATATTACTGGCGCCATTTCCCAAGTGCGGAAAAAGATAAAGACGGAAACTGGCAGGTGCGTGAAGTAGACCAGATAAAATATGTAATTGATGAACTGAAAAATAAACCATACAGCAGGCGGCTTGTTGTTTCTGCATGGGAACCGGGAAATGCTACAAAAAGTAAACTCCCCCCGTGTCATTACAGTTTTGTATTTAATGTTAATGACGGAAAATTAAACTGCCATTTAACCCAGCGTTCCGGCGATGTAGCACTTGGAATACCTTTTAATCTTGCCGCTTACTCTTTACTAACGCAAATAATTGCCCAGCAGACTGATCTTCAGCTTGGACAGTTTGCCCACACAATAATCGATGCTCACATTTATGTGGGTGATAAAGATACCCCGAATGAAAAATATGATCATCTTGAGGGATTAAAAGAACAGCTAAAGAGAGATCCTTTACCTCTGCCGCAGCTTAAAATTGCCAAAAAGCCTATTGATGAATTAACATTTGAAGATTTTGAATTGACTAACTACCAGCACCATGACAAAATACGTTTTGAGGTTGCTGTTTGAAAAAAGTGATTATAGCCGCTGTTGGTAAAAACGGCGTTATTGGAAGAACTACAGGCGAGATGCCGTGGCACTCTAAGGAAGAATTTCAGCATTTCAGGAATACTACCCTTGGTTTTCCTATTATAATGGGAAGAAAAACCTTCGAATCCCTGGGCAATCCCCTTAAGGGAAGATTGAATATCGTACTAACGCGTAATAAAGCATTAAAAATTCCATTTGATGATGTTAAAATTTTTGATACTTTAAACAAAGCATATACCTATTGTAAAAATCTTAACTACCAAAAAGTTTTTGTTATTGGCGGCAGTTATATCTTTAATGAAGCAGTAAATAATGTGGATGAAATGCTCCTTTCAGTTATGAACATTGAGGCAGTGGGTGATGTTTATTTTCCTGATTTTAATGAGGAAGACTGGGAGATTGTTTCAAGGGAAAAAAGAAGTGAGTTTGAAATATTTCATTATGTAAGAAAGATGCCCCTCCCCTAAAGGAATTCCGTGGAATAGATCTTTCACGGGAGGGAATTACGAGAAAAAAATATAGATGAATGATAAAAAAATAAAAATATTACCTGAGAATATTGCTAATAAAATTGCAGCAGGTGAAGTTGTTCAGCGTCCCGAATCGGTTGTTAAAGAATTAATGGAAAATTCCATTGATGCAGGTTCAAAAACAATAGAACTGATAATAAAAAAAGCAGGCAAATCTTTAATACAGGTTTGCGATGATGGTTCGGGAATGGCTGAAGAAGATGCTCTTCTCTGCATTTTAAAGCATGCAACAAGTAAAATTATTGAGTATGAAGATCTTGAAGCAATAGCCACACTTGGTTTTCGCGGCGAGGCTTTAAGTTCAATTTCTGCTGTAAGTCAGCTTGAGATTAGAACAGAAAGGCCCGATGATGAAGTAGGCACATTAATAAGGATGGATGATCCTTCCACAATTGTTAAAGAAAAAGGCTCGTTTGCCAAAGGGACAACCATTTCGGTTAAAAACCTTTTCTTTAATACTCCCGCCCGTAGAAATTTTCTTAAAACCGATGCAACCGAATTAAAACACATAATTGATACATTTAATAAAATTGCATTAAGCCACCCCGATTTATCTTTCAGATTATATAACGATGATGAGCTTATTTTTGATTATTCTGCCGGTGACCTGGAAAAAAGAATTAAACAGGTTTTTGCAGAAAATATGCTGGATGCATTAATACCTGTTGAAGAAAGAACAGATTATTTAACAATATACGGTTATGTGGGTAAGCCGACTCTTCTTAAAAAAAGCAAAGGAGAACAATATCTTTTCCTGAATAACAGGTATGTTGTAAGTAAACAAATAAATCATGCTGTGTTTACTGCATATGAAAATATTCTTGAAAAAGGGGATTACCCATTCTTTGTTTTATTCATTGAACTTGATCCTCATAAAATTGATGTAAACGTTCATCCTTCAAAGCTTGAAGTAAGATTTGATGATGAAAAAGATATCTACAATTTTGTGCTTGCTGTAATAAGGAAAAGCCTCGGCACTCACGATCTTGTACCAGCTATGGCATTTACGGGAACTGGCGAGGATACTGAGAAGTTAAGGTTTAACAACTTTAACAGGGTGGATAAAAATGATTTTTCCGACCGGCCCTCATTCACTGAAAAAAAATCTTATGCAAGGACTGATTTTTCAGATAATGATATAGACCTGATCTTTGGTGCAATTCCCGATAATGCACGCAGAGTGGAAAAAAGTGAAGGGCCGCTGAGCCATCCTTTTGAAAATAATGAAATGCCCGCCGCAACTGAAACCAGGGAGATATTTCATACCAGTTCCAAACATGCTGAGATGAAAACGGAAGAAGATCTGCCATTCCTTATACAACTGCACAATAAATATATACTATCGCAGATTAAAACCGGGTTAATGATAATTGACCAGCATGTTGCTCATGAAAGAATCCTTTATGAAAAAGCATT
>JAWOJF010000158.1:0-3251 GCA_046481785.1 Ignavibacteriaceae bacterium
TACAACCTGGTCTTCAACGCCCTGGAGGCCTGCGACGCGGGGGCGCGGGTCACCTTACGCCTCTACCCCACGCCCGACGGCCAGAGCGTCCTCCTGGAGTGCGCGGATACGGGCCCGGGGTGCCTGTGGTAAGTATGGAATGGACCCGATCTACTAAATTTTAATCTTAACGTAATCTTACTCAAAATTAATCCGATAATGATTAAGATTACAAGTAAGATAAAGGTTGAGGTAATAATGGTACAAATAAAACGGAATGAAAAAATACTTATACGGGATTATACCGCATTACTCCTTATTGATATCCAGGAGAAAATACTTGCCGTAATGAACGAGCCTAAGCAGGTTATTAATAATTCATTAAAACTCATTAAGGGTTTTAAAACACTTAATATTCCGATCTTTTATACTGAACAATACCCAAAAGGTCTTGGCCCCACAAGTCAAAAACTACTGGATGAACTGCAGGGACTTAGTCCTATACAAAAAATGTCATTCAGCTGCCAGGGAGCAGGCAATTTTTTTGACCGCCTTTTTGATAACAATGTAAAACAGGTTGTTGTTGCCGGAATTGAAACTCATGTTTGTGTACAGCAGACAGTACTCGATCTACTTGCAAACGGTTTCCAGGTTAATATAGCTGCCGATGCGGTTTCCTCACGAAATGAATTTGATTACAGGATTGCATTAGATAGAATGAGCACGCATGGAGCAGAGATAACTACTGCTGAAGCAATCTTATTCGAGCTTCTAACAGTAAGCGGAACGGATGAGTTTAAAGAAGTATCGAAAATAATAAAATAATTTTTTCCGTAATAAAGGATCTTAATGAAAAATGTTCTCTCCTTATTTATTTTAATTTTATCGTTCATCTTTTCTGCATGCGGTGATGAGCCCGAAGAAATTAAGGCGCAGTCTGATAAAGGAGTAAAAAAAGATAGTATTAACCGGATATTTATGACCCGGGAAACCTCCATCAAAGCAGCAGAATATCTGACTGCTGAGATTAAAATTCCAACCGCAGTCTGTAATATGTGTGAAAAAAATATTATCAAAGCAGTAAAAAAATTGAATGGAGTTGTTGAAGCTTTTGCAGATGCAGATAAAAAAGTTGCAAAAGTTACTTTTGACGGAGCTAAAACTACTACTGAAAGAATAAGGACTGCAATTTCAAGAGCCGGCTATGATGCTGATAATATTAAGAGAGATTCTTCTGCCTACAATAATCTGGATGAATGCTGTAAAATATAATTTATGCGTTTGCTTATGAACACACCAAAAATGACCCAGAGCACAATTTTTATGCATGGGGATTTAAATTTGAATATACATTGACAAAAAAAATCGTTTGCCATATCTTGCGCCCCTAAAATGTGTCTGAAGGAATAAGATGGCAGAAAAATTTCCGGTATCTCCTGCAGTATCTGGCATTCATCATGTGACAGCAATAGCAGGAGATCCCCAAAAGAATTATAATTTTTATGTACTGGGCCTGGGATTAAGATTTGTAAAAAAAACAATAAATTTTGACGATCCTCAAACATTTCACCTGTATTATGGAGATGAAACGGGTCGGCCGGGAAGTATTTTAACTTTTTTTCCGTGGGGCGAACGGGCATATAAAGGACGAAGAGGAATTGGCCAGGTTACAACAATTTCTTTTCTTGTTCCCAAAAACTCCCTTGCTTATTGGCAGGAAAGATTAAAAGAACTTAATATTCAATTTACAGGTCCTTTCAAAAGATTTAACGATGATGTTATTCTATTTGAAGACCATGATGGATTTGAACTTGAGATATTAGCGGCTGATAATATTCAAAACGATGGGTGGGATAATGGTGAAATCCCGGCCGAACATTCCATTCGTGGTTTCCACAGTGTTACACTGTCCCTAAAAGAGGCTTCTAAAACCGAAGATATCCTGGAGAATATACTTGGCTTTAAAAAAATTGCCGAAGAGGACAACAGATTACGATATAAAGCAGATGGTGATTCAGGAGGTAATTTTGTAGATATACTCTGTATTCCCGGCTCTGCCCCGGGCACTATGGGTGTTGGGGCTATACATCATATTGCCTGGAGAACAGAGAATAGTGAAAACCAGCTTAAGATAAGAGAGAGAATTGTTAAGAATGATCTGAGTGTTACACCTGTTGTTGATAGAAATTATTTCCGCTCAGTATATTTCCGTGAACCGGAAAATATATTATTTGAAATTGCCACCGATCCTCCCGGTTTTCTTATTGATGAGGATAAAAATAATCTTGGCACTCATCTTAAATTACCCCCCTGGTATGAAGAAAGCAGAGATGAAATTGAGAAAGCCCTGCCACCTCTTATAACCAAATGAATATGATTAATATTAATCCGGAAGACCCTCATGATGGGCAGCCAGTATTGTATGGAGGAACAAATGTTGCCAATGCATCTGCTGCAATGATTATGATTCATGGAAGGGGTGCTGATGCAGAAAGCATTCTTTCACTTGCTGATGAACTGGATAAAGAGGACAGATTTATTTTTGCCGCACCACAGGCAAGTGGCAATACATGGTATCCTTATAGTTTTCTTGCACCAAGGCCAAATAATGAACCGGGTATTACATCAGCTTTAAATGTCATCAGGAATTTAATTAATTCTTTAGTCCGGGATGGGATAGTAGAGGAAAAAATAATATTACTTGGATTTTCTCAGGGAGCATGCCTTGCCCTGGAATACTCCGCCCAAAATGCAGCCAGGTATGGAGGAATAATTGGATTAAGCGGCGGTTTAATAGGAGATAGAATTAATAACAGCCTGTATAAGGGAGATTTTAACGGTACACCCGTTTTCCTGGGATGCAGCGATATTGATCCCCATATCCCGCTGGAAAGAGTTGATGAATCGGGAAAAATATTCTCAGGACTTGGTGCAAAATTAACCAAACGCATTTATCCAAATATGGGGCACACTATAAATGAAGATGAGCTGAGGTTTATTAATTTGATTATGAATGAAGTGATTTAACTGAATATCCGAAGGAAATAAGATAAAAAAGATGACTTCTTTTTAAAAAGATGTCATCTTTAATAACTTAAAAATTAAAACAATCCTTTCCCATATCTCATTTAGTTATTAATGGGTCTGAAACAATCCTATCGTATTTCCGTCAGGATCATTTATTAAAGCATACCAGCCCATAACAGGAATTGTAGTTTTATTTCTTTCAATTTTTCCTCCGGCTTCTTCTGCCTTCTTTAATACTTCCTCGA
>JAWOJF010000053.1:0-2926 GCA_046481785.1 Ignavibacteriaceae bacterium
GCCATTTTTATGGCCTTTAAGTTTGCAGTTGCTCTCATGTTATCTGATACCTGGTAACCAACAATCTTCTTGGTATATACATCTATTATAAAAACTGCATAGTAGAATTTACCTGCCACTTTATAGTAAGTGATATCGGATTGCCATACTACAGAGGGAGCATTGATCTTCATTCCCTTGATTAAATTAGGATAAAAGATTTTTCCTGCAATGGTAGTTCTTTTATAGTTTTTCTTCCGTTTCAAGCGGTAGCCTAAATCCATAAAAATTTCTACAAAACGATCTCTGCCAATAAAATCAGGCTTCAGAGTATTATACATTTTCTCCACCCCACAACCAGGATGTTCTTTTCGAAGCTCATCGGCCTCTTCCATTAATTGCATTAGTTGATCATCAAAAACGGCTTGCCGTTTAGAATATTGATGGACAGCTTGTTTGGTGATCATCGTTGATCTTTTTTTCTGCTTTTGCTGCAGTCTCTTTCCCGTAATCGGTTATAACAAGCAGTTTTGCCCTTCTGTCTGAATCGTCTTGTTTTTCTTCAAGCAGGCCATTGTTAATGAGTCTTCTGATGGTATCCATGCCCGTTGTATATTCCACCAGGTGAATGTTTATCAGGTCGGTTTTTCTTGCCGTTTTCATCCTGTTTACAGTGAAGAGAAAAAGGTATTCAAGACGGCTGTTCAGGGGCTGGTCCGACAAAAATTTACGGGTGTAAAACTCCTGTAGCCTTGATATCCTTGAAATGTACTCGAGAAACCGTGTCTTATCATCAAGTTGTTTTAAATACAACAGTTGTTCAGTTTGTTCAACAGAAATTTCTTTTTTTGCAATTTTTCTATTGAGGGTAGGCTGAGATTTTAATCTGGATACCATCCATTCAGCAAATCCAAGCAGGTTAGTCTGCTCACCTTCAGACTCGTACATGTCTAATAAGTCAATTACCTGCTTAATTAAATCATATGTTTTATTCATTGAAATAATTTGTATGAAATTAAATAAAATTTCGTAACTTTATATCGGATACGACATTATTTAAATCGTATTCGATTTATGTTTTTGAACACAGAAAAGATGGCGAATCTAAAAAAAATGATTAAAAGTAAAAATTCAGACGACTAAATTAATTATTTTATGAACAGACATCATTCAGTATTTGAGGAACCTGTGATTAACTGGGAAAGTAAAATAATAACTATCAGCGATTACAACAGGATCCTGGAACATATTAAGAACGACATAGGCAATATCAATGTACTGCCTGATGTTTTGCACCATTTATATCTGTTGCTTTATTACAGTAAAAAATACCTGTCTGAATCTGTTCCTGATAGTGTGGTAACAATGAATTCAAAATTTGAGTTGGTAATTGATAACAAGAGCCCGCAAATATTCAAAATTGTGTTTCCCGAAGATGTTAAAGAGAAGGGTGATATATCTGTTTACACTTCGCTTGGTACAGCTTGTCTTGGCAGCACAGAAGATTCATACATATCCTATTTTGATGGAACTAAGTTTCTGAATGCCCATATTTGCAGGTTGGTATTTCAGCCTGAAAAAGAAAAGTTGTTTTATCTGTAAACATTTTAATTTTTAATCGCGGGACTGTTTATTGGCAATAACCTTAAAATGCTCTGAATCAATCAGTAGTTTATGTTTATTAAAATAGAGAAATCATGAAAAGAGAAATTTTTATAACAGAATTGGATTATGAAAGGTTATGTAACCTGGTAAACCATGCAAAAGCTCAAAAATCTGTTGAGATTAAGAATCTCGATGCGCTGGGCGCCGAAATCAAACGTGCAAAAATAATTGAACCAAAAGATATTGATCCTGAATTTGTAACTATGAACTCAGAAATTGAGGTAATTGATATGGACAATAATAAAGAGATGAAAATAAAACTTGTATATCCTAAGGAAGCTGATTTTAAGAAGGGATACATCTCGGTGCTTTCACCGCTGGGAAGCGCCCTGATCGGGTACAGAAAGGGCGATATGATTACATTTGAAGTACCTGCCGGAAGAAAAAAGGTGAAGATAAAAAGTATTTTATACCAGCCCGAAGCACATGGTGAGTATTCTGTCTGACAGGCCATGTGGAATCTTTATCTTTGAATTGGAGATTGTTTTATAACAGGTTAACTAACAATACTTTTCTTCAATTAATCAAAAAAGCCCCTGAATCTCTGTTTCGGGGGCTTTTTAATTTTCTGCCGGAATGTGCCCGGGGTTTTTATAAAACAGTACTTTACTGCTTCAGTATTTATTTCAATTTAATGAAATTTTCAGGGGTGATACCAGCCTGCTTTAAAATTGCTCTTAGTGTACCCTCCGGCATAGCTCCGGTATGATTAGGTATGGTTTTATATCTGTTTGTATTATGCCAGATTTCATGACTTCCGGTCGCTTGTCTGTTGGCAAACGTTTTATGTTTATTTTCAATATTAAACGAGTAAAGTATATTTCGTCCCTAACGGGACTTAAATACATTTCTTAACACATTGTTTACCAATATTTTGTCCCTACGGGACTGTCCCGTTAGGGACAAAATATCGGTAGTATAAAAATGACCTATAGTTTTTAAAGTCCCGTTAGGGACGGCATATATATTAAGGTTTTTCATGTATTTATAATATATTTAATCGGACAGTAGTGATTTACTTTTTAATAAATGAAATTAATTCAAGCCACGGGTCTCTGTTTAACACGAAATAATAAAATAAACCGCCAAGAATTCCATGAAAAATTCCCAATGGAATTATATTCCGTTTACGGAGAAATATTATTGAATAAAACAAAGCCATAATAAAAGTTGCGATGATCAAAAGAAAAGAAGGATAATGGATGATCGAGAAAAGAAGTGAGGTAAAGAATATAATTGCAATATTGTTTATGTTCCTGGCTTCAAAATCCTTTAAATTACC